>JAJRSJ010000008.1 GCA_024278855.1 Alphaproteobacteria bacterium
AAGGTCATAGACAGGCGAGAGTGACCAGCCGTGTTTGCCTTGAAATAAGAATCCATGGTTTCGCAAATGATCATCAACGTTGGAAATCAGGATGTTAAAAACCATACGCCGGAAAAGCTCGGGCGCGTCTGTCTTTAGAGACGCGCCGGCATTCATAAGTTCATCAATAATTTCAGGATAACTTGAGCGGTCGCCATCTTTAAGCTGAAGCAGAGACAGGGCTGATAAAAATGGAATCCGCATTTCACCGCTTCTGTCGAAGCGCACCCTATCAAACCGATAGGAAATTAAAATTGCGCGGCCAGCCGCATTAACCAAGTCGTGCGGCGGGCAATTAATACCTGCTTTAGCGGCTAATGTAAGCGCGATGTGCTCCCATGTTTCGATACTGTACTCGTCTGTCTCTTTCGGAAACTTTGCGATTGCTAGTCTTCCATGTTGATCGACGACGGAGGCCTTCGGGAGGGCACCACCAAGAGAAGAACCGGGCGCAAAGATCATTTGAAGGTCTTCGTCCGTTTCTTCGCCGCTCTCAATACGTTGAGCGCTGCCAAGCAATTTCCACAACATGATAAAACCTGGCACGCCATTATCGGTTGGTGCCTGAAACTGCTCATCGCCCTTACGCTTAAAACGTAATGCGCCAAGGCGGGATATGTCAGATACGCCAAGTAAAAAATCTGTTTCATGAAGGGTGCGAACCGCGCCGCCCTCTCTTTTCGCCCGCCGCCGTTCAGCCCGACGCATCAATTGCCGTCCCCATGTATCGGGTGCACTATCGCCGATTGCGCCAAACATCTCACGGCCTTGCTCTGGATAGAACCGCCCCGCGCCAACCGATAGTGCAGGCTCAAGGGCAAAACGCTGGTCGTGCGTTAACCAGTCGGAATGATACTCAAAGCTGATAGTTTCGCGCTCGCGCGCGGGCACTCGGAACAAGGTTCCGACCCGGAGGGTTTCTCCTCGTAAATCCACATATACTTCAACTGGCTCCGTCATGGCTTACCGCTTCTTCTCATTATCTAGGCGCTTGCGCTTATGGGCTTCACTCGTAAGCAATAGCCCAATTTTATCCTTGCTTGCATCAGCCAAATTACTAAGCGCATCAATCATGCCGAGCGCATTGAGCACAGAAGCATAAATGCCTATGCTAACTCTGTAATCGCCGTCTTCAATACGTTTCAAGGTTTTACGGGACGTAAAAGCCCGCTCTGCTATGACCGTAGCTGAGAGTTTGCGGCGCTTGCGCGCATCAAAAATGTCGTCGCCAAGCTTTGCTAGTGCTCGCCTGACGGCAATTGGCGGTGTGTGCGGTATAGGCATGATGTTACCTTTGTGATACTTTAAGTGCTATATATGGGTCACAAAGGTAACAAAATCAAGAATATTATAAAATATAAGGCTCACAAGGTAAAATAACACAGCCGATAAGGGCTGCACTACATAGCAGTTTTACCTGTTACGCTTTCTTAGGCCGTGACCATACGAGGTCTGCGCCGTCGTCGTGATCGAACAAGGCCGCATTCACTGGTTTGGGCAACATTGGGCCATCGAGTAGAACTTTGATGTACTCTAGCGGTTCGTCGCCGTCTTTGGTTGCTTTCCAGGCTACGCCGAAGTCGCTGCGGCCTGACTTGATAAAATAGTCGGGGCTGTCTTCATTTTTCTTATTGTCGTTGGCGATAAATTTGACTTTATGGGTCATACTAAGCGTGGCGATTGTGCCTTCGTACCCGGTCTTTGTTTGTTTAAATGTTCCTATATTAGCCATGATATTTCCTTTCGGCTTTTGGGTTAAGTGAAACAGTATTAAGCTAGCTCGCGCTTAGCTTTCTTAAATCCGTGATCACTGGCCAGAAAGCCAGCGATCATGGACGGGACAAGCGCATTTACGGGCTGTTTCTCACCGTAAGTTTGCTCGTAGATTTTAGCATAAATTTCCAGATCACCCATAAGGTCAGGCGGCAATGCCACCGTTATTTTTGCGGGTTTCATATCTGGTAGTTTTGCGAGTTTTAAATTTGGTTTGGTCACGGGTTTTCTCCATATGGTTTGAGGATGAGGTCTTTGGACACGATGATTGAGAACCGCCAACCGGGACGAACGCTTAGTGTTGGCTGGATATTAAGGCTACGTTCGATAATGCGCTGGCCTGCTATATTGGCTGTGTCCTGCCCTGCATTTTGTAGAGCGCGGGCAAGCCGTCCTTCATCATCGGATGACAACTCGGAGCCGACACTAAGTAAGGACGACAACACCGCACCTTTCATGAACTGCCATGTGTGACGATCCACTTTATCTTTCAGCCCCGCAAAGCCTTGGCCGTCAACGGCGGGTAAATTATCAAGCTGAATAGAATCGCCATTAGGGAATATAATCCGCGTCCACGCAACAAGGGCCCGGCTTTGACCATACGCAATAACGCTATCATAACGCCCGAGCAGTCGCGCGCCTTGGGGTATGAGTAAATACTCACCCGTCACCGTGTCATAAACATTCTCGGTCACTTGCCCGATGACTTGACCCGGTAAATCGGAGTTAAGCCCCGTGACCAGGCTGGCAGGTATCAATGTGCCTGCCATTATCTGGTATGGGGATTTTGGGGATTGCAGGAGATAGGGATTATATCTCTCGCCCGCTGATTGCCCAAGAAACGCTGACTTACTATTTTGGTATGCAGGCGCAGCATTAAACTCCGCATTACCAAGCACTGGGTCGCCATAGCTGGCCATCATATTGACATTGGCTAGGTTTGAATAAGCCTGCTCCAACTGTGTGTCCATTGCCGCAAATTGATCTGGCGCTTTTGCTCCGCTTTGTTGATTAGAACCTACAGAGAAAAACAGCCCCGATTCCCGTGCTTCATCACGCTTGCTCGGCGCAGGCGCTGATTGATAGGCCGCTGCTTGTCTGTACTGTCTCGGTGGAGCCGCACCCTTTGACGCATATTGAAACGGGTTATCCAATTCCTGCACTGGCACGCCGCCTTGATTGGCTTCTAAGAATGCCGCCCCTAAATCTCCGGGCAATGGCGGGCCAAGTTTTGGGCGCATATCAGCATATGTTTTTGGCAGAGCATCAAGCGCGTCAGTCATGGGTTTGTTAGACACATTATAAAGCTCGCTTGGCCGTTCACCGTCACCATATTCAGGTGATTGCAGAGCAAAGGCTAATGCTGCAAACAAGCCTGCACTCAAAGCCGTGCCGCCGAGGATTAGTGCCTTACGGCTAAACCGTTTTACGGGCTTTGGTTTGGCGCGGATAGCGAGGTCAGGACTGTTGGTATTATCGCTCATGATTTTGTATCACGAACAATACGAACAACATCTTGGTCTTTCTCGCCAAGTCGTAATTCGGCAGATTTGAAGAGGCGGTCAACGATATAATAGCTACCTTTGACGCGGTAGTTTACGAGCTGACTTTTACCTTTACGTCCCATCACAAACAGCGGCGGCGCTTCACCTTGGTCGAGCCGTGCTGGGAATTGGATAAACACTTTATGCCCATCATCAAATGCGCGTAGTGGTCGCCA
>JAJRSJ010000009.1 GCA_024278855.1 Alphaproteobacteria bacterium
GTCCCCGTCCAGCCCTGTATTTTTACAGGCGTTCGAATTTATAGTTATGTTTTCGACCTGAAAGTCTAACGGGGAATTATTCCTACGAGAATGGGGTGGGGCGAGAATGGGAAGGGTAAATTCAAGGTCTCCGCTCGTCCCGGCGTAGGCCGGGATAGCCGGAGCGTGGCCCACTCAAGAGGCGAGGAGGAGCAAAGCGACGACCGGGAAACAGAAATGGGGTTTCAGCCCAAGACTACTTCCTCATGCCCGCTGTCGCGGTCATTCAGGGCGCGCTTTATCTTGCGAAACTACTATTCTTTCTCATTTTTCGCCTTCTCATATTCATTTCTCTTAGCCGCCTCCAACCAAATATCAATTACAGTCACATCTAATAAAAAAATCATTTGATACATACACCGAGGACTAAATTTAATCAAAATTTCACAAGCCCTTTTATCCGTTGCTAATATAAAATTGGGCTTATCCATAATATGTATTGTAAAAGAGTCGTCTGCAACACGGGTTTTTTGCGGCTGTAACGAACCTTCCAAAATACTATTGCTAATATTGCTCAAAAAAATTTGCATAGAATGCATAACGTGGGAAAAAGAGGTCGGAAGCAAAACTGAAAGCTTTAATTTATTTTCACTTTCTTCTCCAACTAATACCGTAGAATATATTGTAACATGTGTGAAGTTTCCAGACTTTTGAAATGCCAAGCTAGCCCGACCATCCGAAGAATTTAAAAATACCTTTTCCATTTTTTACCTTTAACGAGGCGCAGGATTATTACCCTTAGGTTTAATACTGTGCTCTTCATGTCGATTAACATTTCTCTCACCTTCATGCCCTCTTTTTGGCTTGGCTTTTAACTCAGATTTAATATTTCTACCAGGGCCTTGATCGGGTATAGGTGAATCTGGATCGTTGTTACCTGTACCTAATTCACGGCGTGTTTCCGATTGTCTTTTTGAAACTTCTCCTGGGCTGTAAGGATCACCGTCTAAAGCTGGACTCCCAGGTTTTGCGCCATCATCTTGGGCATCTTGGTTTTCGCCACTGCTCTCCCCTGAATCTTCGCCCGATGAATCATTTACCATTGGAGCTGTTAATGTTTCCGTTGCGGAGATTATTTCTGCGGCTCGTTTCGCCGCACTAGCCGCTTTTGCTACTTTTCTCAATGCTTGACCAGTTTTGTAGGCACGGTAACCCCATATTGCAACAGGAATAGCAAGTGGTACCATCCCCGTCGGATCAATCATATTCAGCGGATCATTGTTGACGTAGGTATAGCGGTTGAACATATACGGCGCACCGGGACTAAACCCTACCGGATCGATACTCAAAAACCTCCCAATAAGCGGATCATAGTACCTCGCTTGCATATAGTTCAAACCCGTGGCGCTGTCTTTTATGTGGCCTGTGTATCCTGCCAAATCCGCGTTGCTCAGCGGGTTGGTCATGGTTTCGCCAAACGGCATGTATTGCGCCCTGAGCGTTAGCGAGGAAGTACCCTTGGGGTGTTCGCGCCAGGCTACCGTGCCGTTGGTGCTTGTTCCGGTTTGGGCGCTACCTAGATGGTCCATGTGCAAATAGGTTGGGGTGTCTGTGCCGTTTGCGGTTTTTATGCGCACGAATTTCCCGATGTAATCTGTAAGTTTATTATCCGTGGGGTCGGTGATATCACCTTGATTGTCGATATGCACCAAAGTCCCGGATTGATCATAAACATTGTAAATCGTCTTGCCGTCCACAACGGCTTTCACCCGACGTTTGTTGCCGTCATATCTATAGGTGCCAGACGCCGTGCCGGAGATGTACAGGGGTTGGTTGGTACGACTATAGGTGAAGAACAATCCGCCCAACTGCGTGACATTGCACCCCAGGAGTACTTCCTCGCTAACGCTCAGGGCGCCCCGGTTATCATAGGTCAGGGTTCTATTCGGCCCGCCGCTGTCCCTATGACTGACCAAACGGTTTTCACTATCATAGCTCATCACAAGCGCCCGTGACCCCTCGGCTCTGCCCCCGCGAAGTCGCCGCGCTGCGTAGCGAGTACTCTTGGGGTGCCGACAGGCGGGCGGAAACAAGGCGGGCGCACGGCGAGCAAGCAAAGTGCATCGAGCGGCTGTCGGGTTATCGGTGTGCGCCGTGACCAAATGCAAATGGCAGTTATCGTTGGCGGCTTGGTAAAATTCAGGGGTGTTTGTCTGGCCGGGTTCGGCAGGCGTTATATATGCAAGTGCGGTGGACATGGGTTTAAGCTAAAGGAAATCGGCATTGCCCGCAAGCACCCAACGGTGGATTATGACCAAAGGGGATGGCCCCGTGCGTTGAAGCGGCCAATTCGCGGCAAGAGGCGAGGAGCGGAGCGACCGGGAAGTGTAGAGCCGCGAACAAAGCTACCCGAAGTGCTTGGAGATTTACCCGTGTGGCGACGCAAACCGAAGGCTAAGGTGATAGTCCATTCAGACCAAGGAAGCCAATTTACAAGCGCGGAGAGGCAGTCTTTCTTAGCAGCGCACAATCTGGAAGCCAGTATGAGCCGGAGAGGAAACTGCTATGATAATGCTGTGGCGGAAAGCTTCTTCCACCTGCTCAGTGCGAAGCCTCCTTCTTAGGGAAACAGAGCGGATCAGGCGCAAAACTTACAAAACACGGACATTAGCACGACAAGACGTGTTCGATTATATCGAAATGTTCTATAATTCGCGGCGAAAACATGGTAAGTGCGGGATGTTGTCACCTGCTCAGTTCGAGATGGCAACAAAATGAAGGTACAAGGTGTCTACAAATCTGGTAGTGTCTCACTTTGAAATCTGACTGCGATTTAATGTCACGGGGTATTCTAATCCACGGCTTCCGTGCCTATGTTATAAGTAGTTCTTTGCCAATAAGGATTGCAAATAACATAGAGTTTACTTGCTAACGGCAAATGAATTGGTTAACAACTGACCAAAGGAAGGACGCCATGCCAAAAGGCCCAAGTGGAGAAAAACGCCCCGCAGACGTAATCGGTGCCGCCGTAATGGTTGCTCAAATTGCTGTTGGTGATGTTGAAGACGTGAAATCGTCTGGACGCCGTGCGTCAGGTATCGCGGGTGCAAAAGCTCGTGCGGCAAGCCTTTCTGCCAAAAGCGTTCTGATATAGCTCGTAAAGCAGCGGAGCAAAGATGGAAGCGTTAAGTGTAGATGAGCTTTCTAACCATGTCCTGAAGCAGATGAACGCAGAGGTAGGTGAACAACTTAAGGGCGATTGTGTGTTTATCAATTGCGATATGTTTCCGCCTCTTGACGATGAATGTCGTGTGGTAATTGAGGGTTTGACAGCAGGTAAAGTTGGCAAGCATCTCATTGTTATATTGCACACATCTGGCGGTTACATGGAGACTGTCGAGCGCCTTGTTTCTGTGATGCGTGCTAATTATAAAAAAGTCTCGTTTGTTATACCAAATTATGCTTATTCAGCTGGCACGGTATTGGTTATGTCGGGAGATATGATCTACATGGACTATTACTCAGTCCTTGGGCCGATTGACCCTCAATATCCAGGAGAGGATGGGGGTTTCCTGCCAGGAATGGGCTATCTATCGAAATTTAAAGAACTGGTTAATACAATCAATGGTAGTGATGCTGATAATCCAAATGCTTGTAAAGCTGAGCTAGCATACTTGGTGAAAAATTTCGATCCTGCTCGGCTATTTCATGTTGAGCAAGCAATTGCACATGGTGTCACTTTGATCAAAGCATGGCTTCCAAAATATAAATTTAAAAATTGGAAGAAAACTGAAACTAATGGAAAAAGCGTTACAAAAACTATGCGAGAAGAAAGGGCAGAAAAAATTGCCAAAGTGTTAGGTAATGCAAAAAAATGGCATTCTCATGGTCGTGGAATTTCTATGCGTGAGCTTGCAGGCGAAGAAATCAAACTAATCGTTGAGGATTTTGGTGCTGATCCAGAACTTAATATGGCTATTCGTAACTACCACGGTTTGGCTGTGGACTATTATCAAACAAAGTCTCGAGTAAGAGGCTTTATTCACTCAAAGTTGGGACTGAGGAGAGTACTATGACGCGCAGAAAGAAGGAAAAAACAACACCTACAAACCCTTATGAAAAGGTATTTGATGATGCACATAAGCGTTTGTCAGACGCAAAGATAGATTACCTAGACACAATCCCAACACCATCTAACTCAAAAGGATTTGTTGCCCCTTTTCCCTATGGACGCCCGACAAATCAATCGGCTGGTTGGAATTAAAACTGAAAATAATGCTTGCTATTAGGCAATAAGTTCAGTATAAAATAGGTATGAACAAGCTACCTATACATAAACGCACAATGATTTTAAACATGATGGTTGAAGGCATGTCCATGCGGGCAATCTCTCGCACCGTTGGCGTCTCAATTAACACTGTTACCAAGCTATTGATTGAAGCTGGCGAAGCTTGTGCCGAATACCATCATAATGCAGTCCGTAATGTGAAAGCCGATAAAGTCCAGTGTGATGAAATCTGGTCATTCTGCTATGCCAAAAAGAAAAATGTCGAGAAAGCTAAATCCGCACCAGAGTTTGCAGGTGATATATGGACGTGGACTGCGATTGATGCGGACAGCAAGCTGATTATCTCTTATCTTGTTGGTGGTCGAGATGGTGATTATGCGTTAGAGTTTATGTGTGACGTTCGAGACCGCCTAGCTAACCGCGTTCAATTGACCACAGACGGCCATAAAGCATACCTAGAAGCCGTTGAAGAAGCTTTTGGTGCAGATGTAGACTATGCGCAACTTGTGAAGATATACGGCAAATCAGACGAAAAGGCGAAAGGTCGTTATAGCCCAGCCAAATGTACGGCTATCAAGAAAAACCGCATCGAGGGCAATCCTGATGAAAACTATATTTCGACTTCTTATGTGGAGCGCCAAAACCTAACTATGAGAATGTCTATGCGCCGCTTTACACGGCTTACAAATGGATTTTCTAAAAAGATTGATAATCACATTCACATGCTTTCGCTGTATTTTGTGCATTATAATTTTTGCCGCATTCACAAGACGTTGAAAGTTAGCCCTGCTATGGAAGCGGGCATATCTAATGAGTTGCGCAATACAGAATGGATTGTTGGTCTAATGGACGCCCGTGCGCCCAAGCCTACTAAACGCGGGCCTTATAAGAAAAGAAATTCAAAGTGAGACACTACCACAAATCTAGGGGCACATCACTGTCACCGATTTAAATATCGCCGAACTGACTTGTGTTTTATACACTGCAAGTGCATTATTGTACACCACTTGTCACAGGAAGCAGGCTACCCCTATCATCGTGTTGCGTAAAAAGCTCTGCAAATTCAGAAATTAACCAATCATCAAAACTTGCCCACTCCCATGAGAAGTCGTCGGGGTCTTGACGGTCATATTCAATTATAGGACCTTCATTAGCCATCGAAATTATCCATGTGTTTGCTCCCTCATTTTTACCAATGACAATTACATCTTCGGGAAACGATTGTAGCCAAGTAAATTTATTTTGAGTTGTTATGTCCACAGGAAAGCGCCAAGGATGAGCTTCGTATCCTGGAAGGTATGTTCTTTGGAAAACACCAAAAATATTTAAGCCGCTTGGACTATAAAAACTCGCTCCATTTGACAGCTTTAAGAATTCCATTAATTGTTCTGGAAACACCTTTGTAAGTTTCTCTTCAGCTAATTTTATAGACTCATCAGTTGCAGGGCTATACAATTCATGCATGTAACCGTAAGGCGCGTCTTTAAATATATGGCCAATGTACTTTGTTCCATATTCATCAGTTTTTTGCCCCAATGGCGCCCACCTTTCAAGTGGCTTAAGGATGTGCTTTTGAAATATCTCAGAGTTCATACACGTTACTTTCTAATTCTTGCAAACACAGATACGCGTTATCGTTGGCGGGCGCATTAGGGCGGAACGAATCTATGGTGCGGGCGGTTTACATGGCCTTACGCTAGGGTGATCTGGAGCTTTGGTCAATCGTGACCATAATTTCAGAGACTGACCGTAATTTCACCGTCACTACAAATCTTCCGATTTGTTTTCGCAAAAAGATGTATTGGTCATGGGCCAAACAAAGCCTTATGGACAGGTGCGAATAAACCTTTGCGAAACTTGGTTTCTGTTGCTAGCTTCTGGGTTTAGACTTTGGGCCTAGGTTCAAAATCTACACACAAATACAGTGATTAAAAAATATATCGGGGTTTGATTAAATGCACGCGGGCCTGTCACATCAATTCAAACAGCGGTGCCAGTCCTTGGGCTTTACATCCCCCTATGTGGCCAGACTAAATCAGGGACAGAGCCTAGACCAGTATGGGACAAAAGCAGAAGGCGAGCTGGCAGGATACCTGGAACGCGGCTATCACGGCACAATGACATGGATGTCCGAGACGGCTTTGCGCAGGTCCCGTCCCAATAATTTGTGGCCACAAGCCGCAAGCGCAATTGTACTGGGCATGAATTACGGGCCAAGCGACGACCCCCTCGCCGGCTTGTTGCAAAAACACAAAGCCTCCATATCGGTTTATGCAAGGGGCAAGGATTATCACGGCTTGATCAAGGGGCGGCTGAAAGAACTGGCCGGTTTGCTAGCCCGCGATACGGGCGCCGATGTCAAGGTTTTTGTGGATACCGCGCCCTTGATGGAAAAACCACTGGCGCAACAGGCGGGGCTTGGTTGGCAAGGCAAACATACGAATTTGGTTAGCCGCGATTTTGGCTCTTGGTTGTTTTTGGGTGTTATTCTGAGCGCGGCAGAGCTAAAACCGAACGCACCGCTTGGGGACAATTGCGGCTCTTGTCGGGCCTGTCTTGATATTTGCCCCACAGACGCATTCCCAAAACCCTACCAGATTGACGCACGTAAATGTATTTCCTATCTCACCATCGAACATAAAGGCCCGGTGGATTTGGCTTTGCGCGAAAAACTTGGTAACCGGATTTACGGTTGCGATGATTGTTTGGCAGCCTGTCCGTGGAATAAATTCGCCCAAACCGCTAGTGAAGCTAAATTTTGGGCCAGATCAGAACTAAAAGCCCCGGATTTGGCCGCGCTATCCAGATTGTCTGACCCGGAGTTTCGTAATTTGTTTTCCGGCTCGCCGATCAAACGCATCGGCAGGGATCAATTTTTGCGCAATGTGTTATATGCGATCGGTAATTCAAAAACGCCAAAGCTCATCAGCGCCGCACAAGCCCATAGAAATGCCGACAACCCGACCGTGCGCGATGCCGCCATTTGGGCGACGCAACGCCTGCATAAATTGAAAAGCTGAAAAGCTGAAATCTATTTTTCTTGGGGCAACAAGATGAGTTCATCGCCCGGATTGCCCTTTAGCCGCATGGCTTCATTGATTTTCCCGCGCAGCAAAAATGTGTCAATATTTGTGCCGTCAGCTGCGATAGAGGCCTCAATGTCGGCTTTGGCTTTTTGCAAATTACCTTGCTGTAAATATGTTTCAGCCCGGATGCGCAAGGCACGCGGATCACCGGGGTGAAACGCTAAAGCAGATATGAGATCGGTTTCGCTATAATCCCAACGGCCCAAGGCACCATAAGCCTGGGCGCGGTAAATCCGCAAATCAAGATTGCTGCGGGCAATTTTAAGGCCGGCACTGGTGGCAGCAAGGGCGCGGCGCGCATCTGGAACCGCCAACCACATCTCAGCAGCCTCGGCGTAAAACCCGGCCCGCATGGTCGGCGTGCCGCCGTCTGGAGCTTTAGCGATTTTCTCCAAACGTAGCGCCGCCTCTCCCTCGTGCCCAAGTGCAAATAAAGCCGTCGCCACACAATGACGCGCCCGGCGACCCCCGCCTTGGGACTGCCAGATCATCGCATCTTCAAAGGCGGTCTCAGGGTTGTCCGTTATTTTTTCCAGGCAGGATTCATGTTGGGCGTCAAAATCCACATCCCGGCTTATCTCTTGAGCAAATGCCTTTTGGGAAAATGCCGGTTGGACAAGCAGTCCCGCCAAAATCAAATTTATTAAAACAGTATTTTTCACAACCGCTCTCTATCCGCAAGGCTCGGCAAACGCAACCACACTGCGCGTTAAAATACAGTCATGTTGCAGGTTTTGGCCTAAGGTTTGCAGACAATTAAGCAAGCTCATTACCGCAAGCAAAGCCGCTCGCCCAGGCCCACTGGAAATTATGCCCGCCCAAATGCCCGGTCACATCCACCACCTCGCCAATGAAATACAGATCCTGGACTTTTCTAGCCGCCAAGGTTTTAGAGGACAGCTCTTTGGTATCCACACCGCCCAATGTAACTTCTGCGGTGCGAAACCCCTCGCTGCCTGCCGGTTTAAGCTGCCAATGATTGACCCTTGCGGCCAAAGCTTGCAACAGTTTATCGCTCATATCAGCAAGGCGGGTTTGGGGAAATTCCTGTGTGAGATAAACCGCCAGATTTTTGGGCATAAAGCGGGACAAAAACACGCCGGGGCTTTGTTTAGGGGTTTGGGTGCGGGCCTGTTTGAGCTGCGCCAATATATCGACGCCGGGCGCTAGGTTAATATGAAGATTATCCCCGGCCTGCCAATATGTTGATATTTGCAAAATAGCCGGGCCGGACAAACCACGGTGAGTGAACAATAAAGCGTCCTCGAACATGGTTTTTCCGTGCCTGACTTGCACATCAACACTCGTACCGGACAGCTCTTTGAGGGCCGCCTTGAACCCGTCGGTAAAACTAAGCGGCACCAAGGCGGGTGTTGGCTCAATGATATCCAAGCCAAATTGTTTGGCAATTTTGTACCCATATCCACTGGCCCCCATTTTTGGAATACTCGGCCCACCTGTGGCAATCACCAAAGATCTACACCCCCAAGACGCTTTGTTTGTCGTGACCACAAAACCAGTGTCCGATTTGCGCACATCTAAAACCTGGGTCTCAAATTTAAATCTGTTTCCAGATTTTTTGCATTCACTGCGCAACATGCCGATGATTTGGTTGGCGCTGTCGTCGCAAAACAATTGTCCCTTTTCTTTCTCGTGCCATTTGATTTTATATGTATCCACGAGGGCGATAAAGTCTTGCGGGCTAAACCCGGCGAGGGCCGATTTGCAAAAATGCGGGTTGTTAGAGATAAAATTGCTGGGCCGACAATGAATGTTGGTGAAATTACATCTACCTCCACCTGAAATCCGGATTTTTTCCCCCGCCGAAACTGCCGTGTCGATCAACAATACGGATTTGCCGTGTGCGCCAGCACGGGCACCGCACATCATGCCCGCCGCGCCGGCGCCAATAATTATAACATCAAAATCAGGCATTTTACGATCGGCTTTCCAGATTGCTTCAAATTTGCTAATCCCCGAACCTAACCCGCCTACGGGCTTTAAAGCAATGTGAAATTCATCATCGCCAAACCGCTAGAGCATCGGACTGTGATTTTAGGCTGTAGACAATTTTGCGGGAATGTTTAAGCTTTGAATATGTCTAATCTGGAAATGATATCATTAATTGCAGCGATTGCCGCCGTGCTATTAGCTGTCGTGGTGAGCTATACGGCTTTACGCGGCGGGGCAGGGCGGGGGAAAGCCGTGCAAAAATGGCGCAAACAAGCCGCAGCCCTCGACCAGAAACTGGCCCGCATCGAAGCGGTTTTCGCCGCCTATCCCGGACTGGTATTGGTGTGGGAAGGCAAAATCCCAAACCCTGATACCGCCGACCCGGATACCAATTGGGGTGAACCTAATGTATACGGCTCTACGGCGGCTTTGGCGTCTCTGGTCCGGTTTGCGGAACCGGGCAAGCCGCAAAAATTTGCCCGCAATCTTCTGGAAGGCTTGGCCGACCACAATACGGTTTCCAGTGACGGGCAGAGCAGCACCTTGCGTAAATTGGTTGGGGCGCTGCGGTCGCGCGGCGTTGCTTTTTCAGCGTCTATTGCCTTACCGGGTAATAAATTGATTGAAGTGGACGGCAATGTCGCCGGGGCGCAAATTGTGCTTTGGTTGGAAGACGCCTCCATTCGGGCCGGCGACGAGAAAGCGGCAATCTCCAAATTTGAAAAAGAAAAACTTACCGCCTTGTCTGACCCCATTGCCTTTGTAGAAATTATGGGAAAAGCCCCCTTTCCCATGTGGCGGTTGAGCGGCGGTGGGCGGATTGTCTGGGTCAATACCGTTTATACCCAAGCCGTGGACGCGGCGGATTTGGCCGAGGTTATCGACAAGCAAATCCATCTGGACGATGCCTGCGCGGCCCAAGCCAAACGGGCGTTGGAAGAAAATGCCAATATCAAAGATGTGCGCCCATTGATATTGAACGGCAAGCGCACCTCATCATTGATTACCATGTTTCCCGTCTCGGGCGGGGTTGCCGGCATGGCGGTTGACGCCTCGGAAGCCGAAAATTTGCGGGCCGAGCTGGCCCGCCATATTCGCGCCCACGACGAGACCTTGAACAATATGGGCGAAGCGGTTGTAATCTTCGGAGCGGACGGTCGGATGGACTTTCACAATCACGCATTTGCAAAAATGTTTGGCCTTAACGATAGCTGGTTTAAAGAGCGCCGTTCCCACGAAGAATGGCTTGACTTTTTGCGCGAGAAACGCCGCCTGCCCGAACAACCTAATGACGCGGCATGGAACCATGGGGAGCTTGCCCTCTAGGCAAACTGGCCAGACGAAATGCCGGACGAATTATGGAGCCTGCCAGACGGCCGCGAATTGCGTCTGGTGCGGATGCGTGATCCCCAAGGCGGGATAAGTTTGTTATTCGGGGACATTACCGACCAGATGATCATGCAAAGCCGGTTTAATACCCAGATCAATGTCCAGGCCGCGACTTTGGATAAATTGACGGAGGGCGTGGCCGTATTTGGCCCGGACGGTCGCCTTAAAATACACAATGCCGCGTTTGAGACCATGTGGGGTTTGTTCCCGGACGATCTTGTTGACGAGCCGCGGTTTCGCGATCTGATCCCTTTATTGCTCGGAGCTTATCATGACCGGGGATTTTGGCACGAGATGGGGGCGCGTACCACCGATCCGTCACCAGAGGCGCGGCGCCATGTCAGCGGCGAGATCAACCGGGTTGATGACAGCATATTGACCTATCTGTCCAAGCCGCTACCGGACGGGGCCACCCTCATTGCCTGGGAAGATGTCACCAGGTCGCGCCAAACCGAAGCCGCCTTGCGCGAACGGGCCGAAGCCATGGACGCCGCCAAACAATTAAAAACCGAATTTGTCGGCCATATTAGCTATCATTTACGTACCCCCCTGACCACTATATCAGGTTACGGCGAATTATTGCAATCCGGCGCGGCAGGCGAGTTAAATGACAAGCAGGCGGAATATATATTTGCCGTACAAAGCGCCGCCGAAGACGTGACCCGCACGATTGGCGACATGCTTGATTTGTCAGCCGTTGAAGCCGACACCATTGATCTGGAGCTTGGGGATGTGGACGTTTACGAGACGCTGGAAATTGCACTTGGCTTTGTATCAGGTACGGCGGAAGACACTAAAATCGAGTTGGTGTTTTCCTGCCCTGAAGATATCGGGGTGATCCGGGCTGATGAAAAACGCATCAGACAAATTGTCAATAACTTGCTGACCAATGGTTTGAAGTTCACCAAGCCGGGCGGGCGGGTCGAGCTTGGGGCCACAGCCGAAGACGACAGCATCACCATCTGGGTCAAGGATAACGGGGTCGGCATTCCCTCTGATAAACAACCGCAAGTGTTCGAAAGTTTCCGCTCTTCGCGGGGCGGGGCCGGGCTTGGCTTGGCCTTGGTTGACCGTTTCGTTGCCCGTCACGGCGGCTGGGTCGAATTGGAAAGCGAAGAAGGCAAAGGCACCCACATAAAATGCCACCTGCCCCGACAAGCCGTGCTAGAGGGCGCGGCTCCAGAGCTGGATTTATAAAAGAGTTGGATTTATAAACCCGCAAAACCTTTATTGCAGAGCCTTTATTTAGGGGCGCGCTTGGCCATAATGCGCTGCAAGGTGCGACGGTGCATGTTGAGACGTCTGGCGGTCTCGGAAACATTTTTATCGCACAACTCATAGACCCGTTGGATATGTTCCCACCGCACCCGGTCAGCGGACATGGGGTTGTCGGGCGGCGACGGGTTTTCGTCCTTTTGGGCCAAAAGCGCTTTGGTCACATCATCCGCGTCCGCCGGCTTGGCCAGGTAGTCTACCGCTCCGCTTTTTATGGCGGCAACGGCAGTGGCCAAATTACCGTAACCGGTGAGCATGACCATGCGACAATCCGGGCGTTGTTCGTGGAGCATGGCGACAATATCTAGCCCGCTACCATCATTTAAACGCATATCAATAACGGCAAATGCGGGCGGTTCGGATTTCACAACCGCCGTAGCTTGTGCAACGCTGTCGGCCAGGATAACTTCGAACCCCCGTGCCGTCAGCGCCCGGCCAAGGCGGATACGAAAGGCTTGGTTATCCTCCAAAACCATGAGGGTATTATCTTCGGGAATGTCGTAATCGGTTGTCACGGGCGAATCCTATGCATATGTGCCTGTTCACAGTATGGAATATAGCGGCGCAAATAAAGAGCTTTTTTAGTGCTGTAAAATTTGGGTTTAATCGCGCGGCCAGCACATTTGCACGAGAGTACCGCTTGTGGTTTTGCGGTTGGAAAATTTAATCGAGCCGCCGACCCGCTCCATCAATGTGGTGGCAATAAAAACCCCGAGCCCCATGCCGCCCGCCCTTTGCGGTTTGTGTTGCTTGTCGGGGCGGTGGGAAATATACGGCTCGCCGATTTTGGCTAGTACCGAAGGCGCAAAGCCCGGCCCGTCGTCCCTGACCTCTACGGAAATGGTTTTATCCGTCCATGTACCGGTAACTTCTACTTTGGTTTTGGCAAAGTCGGCGGCATTTTCCACAATATTGGTCAATCCGTAAACAAATTCGGGCCTGCGGGTCAAAACCGGCATGGCAACACCGGATTTGGGGCCAGATGTTGGGCCGGTAATTTTTGTGACAATCTGTGCCTCAAACCCGACAAATGGTTCGGTTATTTCGCGGACCAAATCACTTAAACTCAACTGGTCATGCATAGCGTCGCCCTTATCGCCGCGCTGGGCCAATTCCAACAAAATTTCGCGGCAATGCTGCGCTTGCGACAATAGCAACAATGCATCCTCTGACAACTCACTGCCCGGCTTGGCATCATTGACGATTTCCTTGGCCACCAGTTGAATGGTGGAAAGCGGCGTGCCGAGCTTATGAGCCGCCGCCGCCGCCATACCGCCCAGGGCGGACAATTTTTTTTCGTGGGCTAATATCGCATCCGTTGCCGCCAACGCCTGGGTGAGCCGTCTTGTCTGGGCTGTGGCCCGCCATGTATAGGTGGAGGTAAATAACATACCAACCTGCAAAGCTAGCCAAGAGCCGTATTGGTACATTTGCGGCGAGGAAAATTCTTGCCCCACATACCAAGGCAATGGCAGGTGGATAAATAATATCAGGCCAGATAGCAAGCTGACCGCAGCGGCAATACTGGCAAATACGGCGCGGTTAAGTGTCTTGGCGGCCCCCACCACGGGCGCGAGCAACAGCAGTGCAAATGGGTTTTGCATGCCGCCGGGCAAATACAGCAATGTGGAGAGCTGAACCACATCAAAAAACAATTGCGCCCCGGCCTCACAGTTGGAAATGCGCCTATTGAGCGGCATTAATTTTATGAAAACTAAATTGGCCAAAGCGCTTACGGCAATGACGCCCAGGCAGACGGCAATGTGTAAATCCATACCCATAAAGCTAACCACCACCAATGCCAACAATTGACCGGCAATCGCCATCCACCGCAAGGATGTTAAGGTGGAGCGGCGCAGTTGCCCGGTATTATAGAAATCACCGCGCAAGCGTGTGTCAAATAAGCTATATGGATCCATTGCATTTCCTTAGTGGCTAAGTCATAAATACAGATACAGTCATATGCAAATTAAATGAGGAGCAGACAATGTCACGGATTATTTTTTTGCGAAATGTCGCAGTTATAAGCCTTGGGCTTGCGGTATTGTCACTCGGCGCATGTTCGGGCGAGCGAAAAACTGACGGTAAAGCCGCCCAAAGCGGGCCAGTAACACAGGTATCTGGCAAAGCCGATATTGGCGGCGCCTATGAACTGGTTGACCATAGGGGCAAAGCTGTCACAGACAAAGATTTTGTTGGACGGGCCCAATTGATTTTCTTCGGGTTTGCCTATTGCCCGGATATTTGCCCCACCGCTTTGCAAAAAATGGCGGCGGCATTGGAACTGGCGGGTAGGGAGGTGGCGCCCGCCTATCAGCCAATATTTATCACCGTAGACCCAAAACGCGACACGCCAAAAATGTTGGCACAATTTGTCACCGCCAACGGGTTTCCGCCGGGGCTTGTCGGGCTCACGGGTACGCAAGCGCAAATTGATCAGGTCAAAAAAGTGTTCAAAGTTTACGGCGCCAAAGTCGACGCCCCCTCCAGTGCAGCAGGCTATACATTTGATCACACTAGCCTGATATATATGATGGACAAAAACGGTGAATTTATCGACGTGTTTTCCCACAGAGCCACCCCCGAGGATATCGCCAACAGGTTAGTGCGGTATGAGAAAACCGGGCGTTAAAGCTCAATCTCGGTTAGCCATTACATAATTGAGAGCCAGCCGCCCGCCGTCCACATAGATGCATTCCCCGGTAATATAACTGGCGTCTGCACTGGCCAAAAAGGCGACAACGCTGGCAACTTCGTCCGGGTGGGCGATACGGCCAAGGGGGGTGCGCGAATGGATCATGTCCAGAGCCGCAGGGTTTTCGGCAACCCCCGCCAACATGTCCGTTTTGATACTGCCAGGGCCGACCCCGTTGACCCGGATCCCGTATGGGGCAAGCTCCAACGCCATGCCCTTGGTCAATTGGTTGATGCCACCTTTAGAAACTTCATAGGCCAAAATGTCGGCAATGGCCACAACCGCATTGACCGAAGACATATTGACAATGCAAAAGGGGCGGCGCGTCCGGCCTGAACGGTCATCACTATTGTCTATTTCTTCGACCATATGGCGGGCGACCGCTTGAGCGACCATAAAGGCGCCGCGCAAATTCACCGCCAGAACTTTGTCAAAATCGTCCACATCCAGATCCAGCGCACCGCCTTTGATGATGATGCCGGCATTGTTAACCAAGACATCTATGCGGCCAAATTTGCCCAAGGTTTCTGCGATTAAATTGTGAACGGACAGCTTGTCCGACACATCTGTGGCTACATATAAAACCCGGTCTTCGTCCACGGCCAGTTTTTCAATTGCTGCCTTGCCGGCCTGTTTGTCTATGTCGGCAATGACCACATTGTCACCATCTTCCAAAAACCGGTCCGCACAAGCATAGCCAATACCCTTGGCCCCGCCGGTAACAATTATAACTCTACGATCTGCCATGTCGTCTCCAATATTGTTGATTGCGCATCACGCGCCTAAACCGAGCCTCCTTTAAGCACCCTTTTTTCGGTTTTGAAACCTTATTTATTTAAGCACTTGTTTGGTTCAGGGTTTTTCGTTGGGAGCTTGCGAATAAATTTATATTGAATTTAATTTTTTACTTCCGTGTATTTTGGTATAGGGACTGTTATAATTTGAAAACGAATAAGCGCCATTAACATGCCTAGGAGGGTTCCCGTTGACTAAATTTCCCAATACCAATTTTCGAGCCTTATTATCCGCGTCCACAGGACTGGCTTTGTTGAGCATGGCTAGTTTCGCGTGGGGGCAAGATGCGCCCATTGTTCAACCGGGCGCGCCCGGCGAGCAGGCCCGACCACTGAATGCCCAACAAGCGATCGAAATTGTCAGCACCCGTTATTCGAAAAATGATGCGATGTTTATGCGCGACATGATCCCGCATCATAATCAAGCCGTGCAAATGGCCGAACTGGTCGCCGGGCGGACAAACCACGCGGAAGTGATTGAACTTGCTGGCCGCATTACGGTCTCGCAAGCTGATGAAATCAGCTTCATGGAAACCTGGCTTCGCGCACGCAACGAAGCCGTGCCGCAAACTGATGCCCATACCGCTATGCACACCTCCCAGTCTATGGCCGGCATGGCAACGCCCGAGCAAATGGCCGAGTTGGCAAAGGTGGAGGGCGTAGACTTTGACAAATTATTCCTGACCCTGATGATTACCCACCACGAAGGCGCAGTAACCATGGTCAAGGAATTACTCAAAATACGCGGTTCCGCCTATGACCCGGTGTTGTTCGATTTTGTTAATGACGTCACCAAAGACCAAAAGAACGAAATCAACCGCATGCACGAATTGTTGATCAATCTGTCGACCGACCCAAGAGCGGGCCTGGCGGCAGGGTTTGACGATGCTGGACAAGCGATCCTCAATCTTGAACTGGTCGCTTCATTGCCTAAACCTGCCGGTTTTTTTGATCCAAAAAACCCGGCTGGATTGCCGCCAATTAAGCTGCCAAAGAAAACCGGTAAAGGTGACAAGGATGAAGATGGGGACAAAACCGCTGACGGGGATGTAGGGGGCGACACTGAAAAGCCCGAAGAGGAAAGCGCTAAAGCTGAAGGCGAGGCCACTACAGATAAAAGTACAGATAAAAATGAGGGCAAACAAGACCCGGACGCAAAAAAGAAAAAGAAGAAAAAAACCAATTGGGCGAAGCGCGCCCCGTTATTAAGTTTCTCCAACACCGATATGGCGTTCTTTGGCAATAAAATGGTCGTGGGCAATTATCATGGTTTTAATGCCTATGAATTGCAAGAAGACGGCGTGCCAAAACTGTTAAGCTCGGTGGTTTGCCCCGGCGGACAAGGCGATGTTTCGATTGTCGGCGATCTATTGATTATGTCGGTTGAACAAACACGCGGACGGATTGATTGCGGCCTGCAAGGCGTTGACGAAGATATTAGCGAGGAGCGTTTTCGTGGACTTCGGATTTTTGACATTAGCGACCTGACCCAACCTCTACAAGTGGGACAGGTGCAAACTTGCCGTGGCTCGCACACCCATTCTATCGTTTCCGGCCCCGGCAAAGATGGTAAAATTATTGTCTATAATTCCGGCACTTCGCGGGTTCGCAAGGAAGAAGAACTCGCTGGCTGTATCGGTAATATTGCCGGCGATGAACGAACCGCATTGTTTCGTATTGATGTTATCGAGATCCCGGTTGACGACCCTTCCAAAGCCCGCATTATTGACAGCCCGGCGGTCTTTGCTGATGAAGAAACTGGCCAAATGGCGGGCTTATGGCGCGGCGGAGACCACGGCGATGAAACCCAAGATACCAGACAGACCAATCAATGCCACGACATAACGGTGTTTCCCGAGGCAAATATTGCCGCCGGGGCTTGTTCTGGAAACGGCATTATTTTTGATATTTCCGACCCCAGAAAACCAACACGTATTGATGCGGTGGTGGATAAAGGCTTTGCCTATTGGCACTCGGCAACGTTTAACAATGACGGCACCAAGGTTGTTTTCACCGACGAATGGGGCGGCGGCGGTCGGCCACGCTGCCGCACATACGACCCCAAAGAATGGGGCGCAAATGCTATTTATGCCATTGCCGACGGTAAACTGACCTTCAAAAGCTACTATAAATTACCTGCGCCGCAGACTGATACAGAAAATTGCGTTGCCCATAATGGCTCTGTGATCCCCGTGCCCGGCCGCGATATTGTTGCGCAAGCCTGGTACCAAGGCGGCTTATCGGTGATGGATTTTACCGATTCCACCAATCCGGTAGAGATCGCTTATTTCGACCGTGGCCCCGTCCATGAAGAACGAATGGTAACCGGCGGCTATTGGTCAACATATTGGTATAATGGCAAAATTTATGGCACGGAAATTGTCCGTGGTCTCGACGTATTTTCCTTGTCGCCAAGCGAGTTTCTAAGCGAAAATGAAATTGCCGCCGCCAACATTGCAGATCAACGTGACAGGTTCAATCCGCAACAACAATTTGCCATCACCTGGCCGCACGAGCCGGTAATTGCACGGGCCTATATGGACCAACTGCAACGGGCCGGCGCATTATCTGATGGCCTGATCTCCCGGTTGAATGCGGCCTTGGATAAATCAGATGCACGCCTGCGCGCAGGCAAAAGCGATGCGGCATTGGCCAGGCAGTTGAAAAAACTAGCTTCAAAACTGGCTAAGAATAAAAAAGACGCCGCCAATAATGACCGGCGAGCTGCGCTGAGTACAACCCTGAAAGGCATAGCCAAAAGACTTGGCTAAATCCAAAGGCGGTTTTATGCGCCGCAGGGCCACGGCGAAAAGGCTCTAGCCACAAACCCGCCGTGGTTATGATGTGCGTGCGCGGCGTTTTATCTCGGTCGGGGGGCGGCGATAGGTCTCGCGAAACACAGCGTTAAAGCGGCGCAGGGATTTGAAGCCTGATTTGTAAGCGATCTCGGTCATGGGGAGGTCGGTTTCGTCGAGCAGGCGTTTAGCCCGTTGCACCCGGGCGGTTTTTGCGGCTTGGCCCGGTGTGGTGCCCAGATGTTTTTGGAACAGACGGCTCAACTGCCGCGCCCCAATACCGAGCCTGCTTGCAAAGCTTTCCGTATCCACATCGTCCAGCGCCCCATCGTTGATCAGGCGCAAGGCCCGCTCAACCGTGGTCTTTGTCCCGTTCCACGCAGGCGAAAACGGCGCGGTCTCCGGACGACAGCGCAAGCAAGGGCGGTAGCCCGCCTGCTCGCAAGCGGCGGCGCTTGGATAAAAGGTCACATTTTTGGCCTTGGGCGCCGGCGCCGGACACACAGGCCGACAATATATCCGTGTAGTTTTAACAGCCGTAAAAAACACCCCGTCATAAGCGGCGTCCTTGCACAAGCGAGCCGCGTTGCAGGTTTCGAAATCGGGTAGGGTGTTTTTCATGGGCTAGCTATACAAGTTTAGGCACTGGACGGCAAATACATCCGAGCATAGATGTCCGTATGTGGCGAATTACCATAGCGCTAAGGGCTGCTTGATCTTCCTTAGCAGACATTAGAATATAGAGTTGATATTATCGCGACAGCTCATAGTAGCTAATAACTATTTTCCAGATTTTCTTCTGTTGTCTTCTTCGCATAACATTTGGCAATTTTCAGCGTTTGTTTTTCCACCTTCGTGCCATGGTGTTATGTGGTCAGCCTCCATCGCGTCAATATCGAATTTCTCGCTACACACCGTGCAAATACCTTTCTGCCGTTCATAGGCCTCCTGCCTTAGGTTTTTGCTGAAAGCTCGGATATTTAAGTGCTTTTCCTTTCAGTCAAGAACGTAGGCATAGATACCTTTCTTTTTCGTGACATCCTCATCCTCCATGAGCCTTGAAATCTCAATTTCAAGCTTTTTGTGGTCGTATTCCTGATCCTTATACAAGTTGTAGAGAGTGCCCCAGTCAATGCCCTTCATCACACTTCGGTATGTCGGGAAAGTGGTCTGAACCCAGGCAATCAAAGACTGGAAGTACCGCCACAAACTATTGGCATTGGGCTTGTGCTGATGCTTCGCCATATAGCCTTCAATGTCGCCATTGCTAATCCACTTGATTGTCGTTTCCAAATAGTCTTGGCGTATGGCGCTACCAGCTAGGTAATCACCCCCTAGCCCGTAGGCAGGACAGCCATTTTTACTGAAATGGCGTTTTGCATCCGTTACCCAAGAACCAGAGTACACTGCGTTTCTCAATTCTTGGTCGGTCAGTTTCTCGCCTGCAATATTGATAATTTTGAACCACTCCAACTTCTCACTGTCCGTGCCGCTGCACAAATAGACCATTAGCTTGTAGTTCAGAATTTGTTCTTGTTCATCGTTCTGCAAGTTGTGAAAATACATGTTATTGAAAGCAAAATCACCTTCGACAAACTGGCAGATGGATATGGTGCGTTGCTGCCCGTCAATGATCTCAAAATCGCCATCCTCACGCACAGCCCAGTACATGACGTTCAGCGGAAAATCTTTGGTGATGGTATCAATAACGGCATCACGCTGTTTGTCCTTGTAGATGAACTCCCGTTGATAGGGAGGGCGAATATCCAATTTGCCACCATAGCCGATTACGCCCGCTTCATCATTATCTTCATAGCCGTCCGTTAGCTCGCGTACGGTAATTTCCTTGAATTCTATTTTCATTTTTGGGTTCCTTTTCGCCTGATAAGAACGCGTGCATACAATTGAATATAGCAGTCATTTTCGACGATGTAATAGGTCTTGTTCTGCGGTGGGAAGTCTAATTTCAGCGTGGCACCATCATTAAGTTTTGTCACATTGCTTCTCCGGCCATCTGCACTGACTTGTATTTGTGGTGGATAGGTCTTTGTCGCCGTACCGAACCAAGTTTTAGTAATACCTACAATCTCAAATTGGTCAGGATTGTGCTTGGTTAGAAAAGTGATAGGCACACCCATAACCCCCTCGTAGTTTATCGGGATATCCTTTGTTTTGCTGACTTCAATAGTAGCGTCATAGTTATCGTAGGTCGGATATTCTTCGGGGTCGTATTTTTTGTACAGAATGAGGTCTTCGTGACGTTTGGTGATGTCGAGATTGGTGAACCAATTAACGCCCGATACCCTCACCATGCCTTCTTTGTGGTCGCCTGCAGTTGCATTGTCTTCGTAGTGGGTAATAAAATGAGCTGCTGCACCTTTAAATCCGTAGCCTAGCCAGATTTTATTCTCCTTAATGTATTTAAAAATATTCTTGTAAGTAATTGCGTTTTGGTGCCCGATAATCAGGAACTTCTTGTCATATTCAAAAAGCTGGTTCACATATTCGCGAAAGAGTGAAAAGGGAGGGTTAGTCACCACGATGTCGGCTTGCTTCAGAAGTTCGATGCTTTCTTCACTTCGGAAATCGCCGTCACCCTTCAGATACTTAATGCCGATTTCATCTGTGTCTGGCACGTTGTTACCGTTCTTGTCACCGCTATATTCCAGATAGATGGCACGTTCAGAGTCGTTTCTACTGAATAGGTCCATATTCTGGTTTTTATAGCAAGTGGCGATAAGTTTTTTGAGACCCAACTTTTCAAAGTTGAAAGAGAAATAGTGGAAGAAATTACTCACTCTCGGGTCGTCGCAATTGCAGTAAATCACTTTGCCTTTAAAGTGCTTTTTATAGTGCTTTAACTCCCGTTCAATGTCAGAAAGCTGGGTGTAAAATTCATCTTTCTTTGAGCTTTTTGCTTTGTGAAGATTTCGGTTTTTTGTTTTCGTCGTCATTCAAATTCCAAATTTCGTTGCGGCGTTGTTTCGTTTATTGCATGAGCCACCATTAAAAAGCTAGCGCTTCTTACTTATTTCAAGTTTCCCTCTGTAAACTAGCAAATTCCCAATGCCCGCTTTTGCCCCCAAAGCAGACCCTATTATTTTATCCAAAAAACAACAATGTCCGTTTCCGGCGAGCATTGCTTTAGGGGGCTTGTATTGATAGGTTTGTTTTTGAACCGAGGAAATCCCCATGCGTGATTTGAAGAAAGCGTCCAAAAGCATAACCCATTATGATTATCTGGATACGCCTATCGGGCCGTTACTTTTGGCCGGGTGCAAAGACTATTTGCGGTTTGTTGGCTTTGCCGAAGGCTTTCAAGCCCGGCGGCCACTTGAAATATGGAAACAAGACGGCGGCATGTTTACCCAAGCCCGGCAGGAATTTGCCGAGTATTTTGCAGGGACCCGCACTAAATTTACCGTAGCCATCAAACTCAGCGGTTCGGATTTCCAACGCTCTGTCTGGCAAGCACTGATCGACGTGCCTTACGGGGAGACTTGTTCATACGGCGATATCGCCCACGCCATCAACAACCCCAAATCAAGCCGGGCCGTTGGTGGGGCCAATAACGCCAACCCCATTCCGGTGATCGTGCCGTGTCACCGCATTATCGGCGCGGATAAATCTATGACAGGGTTTGGCGGCGGTATTCCGACCAAGGAATTTTTACTTGACTTGGAAGGCCGGGTGGCTGGCACGCGATTGATTTGAGAAAAACTATTCTTGGTTTTCGTAAAAGTGCGGGCAGATGATAGAAGTGCCGCCGATAACATATTTTTGCTTGAACGCTTCCATATAGGCTTGGGCTATATTATCGATTTTGCTGTGGCTCGCGGGTGTGCCGGTATGCAATATAATAAGCACCTTGCTTTTTTCATGCTCGGTTGTCCCTGCATTATTCCAAAACCCGTTGGCATCAACAACACTAAACCCGTCCGGAAAATTGGGCACAACGGTTTTGCTTATAAACCTGTACCAGTCAGCTTCAGAGACTTCACCTCCAGTACTGATGCTCCGCCCTAAATAAAGACTGGTTTCATGCCACAACTTGTTTTCGCACACAGGTGTTTTGGAATTTTGAGAATAAACATCATTTGTCGTGCAAGCCGCCAACCCTAAAACAAGCACTACAAGAAGCGCGAAAACAAGCCCGCCGGCAAAACGGTTTAGATGTTGTTTACATGTCATAGGCAAATATAGCACAATAAAATGATTGCTACACAATAAAAAACCCGGAGCCGTGAAGCACCGGGTTTTTGTTTGGTTTAAACTTACAGCTTAAAACATGCCGCTTGTCGTCAACAGCGGTGCAATTACCAAGCTGACAATCGCCATGACGTTAATCAGGATATTCATGGCCGGGCCGGATGTGTCCTTGAAGGGATCGCCAACCGTATCGCCAACCACTACGGCCATATGGGTGTCCGTACCCTTGCCGCCGTAATTGCCTTTTTCCACATATTTTTTGGCATTGTCCCAAGCCCCGCCCGCATTGGCCATAAACAAAGCCATCAGCACACAGGTCAGCAAAGCACCGGCCAGAAATCCGCCGAGGGCTTCCGCGCCAAGCACAAACCCGACCAACGGCGGAACACCAACAGCGATTGCGCCCGGAAGCAACATTTTCTTGAGCGCCGCTGTCGTGGCAATATCAACGCATTTGGCCGTATCAGGTTCAGCCTTGCCTTCTAAAAGACCAGGTATTTCCTTAAACTGTCGCCGGATTTCATTGATCATTTCAAAGGCCGCATCGCCGACCGCAGTCATGGTGATGGCCGCGACCAGGAACGGAACCGTGCCGCCGATAAACAGACCAACCAAGACTTTCGGATTGGAAAGCTCCATGGAGAACTCGCTGTGATGGTCGCTAACCACTGCGCCAAAAGCAACAATGATCGCCAAGGCGGCGAGTGCGGCCGCACCAATGGCAAAGCCCTTGCCAATGGCTGCCGTTGTATTGCCAAGCTCGTCAAGACCGTCGGTGATTTCGCGCACCTCTTTGCCCATGCCCGCCATTTCTGCAATACCGCCGGCATTATCAGCCACAGGGCCGTAAGCATCAATGGCCATGGTAATGCCGACCGTGGCCAACATGCCAACTGCGGCAATGCCAACACCGTAAATACCGACCAAAGAGGTAGAGACGAAAACAATCGTCGCCAACACCAAGAGCGGAATAACCACCGATTGCATACCAACACTCAGCCCGGTGATCATAACCGTCGCCGGGCCTGTCTTGCCGGATTTGGCGATTTTGCGCACCGGAGAGCCGCCGGTATAATATTCGGTGATGAGGCCAATGGCGACACCGCCGGCCGCACCACTGGCAACAGCCAGCCAAACTGTAAGCGGTGTGTCAATATCGTCCAGAATATCGACATTAATACCTATTTTTTGAATGAGAACATAAGCCGCCGCCAAAAACAAAACCGGCGCACCCAAAGTTCCAATCCGAAGTGCCGTCGCCGGGGCTGCGCCCGCGAACATTTTAATCACACCGATCATCAAAATAGACGCCAGCAAACCAATGGTCGCCAGAGCGAGCGGCAAAAACATCAAGGCGGTACTGCCCATAATCGCGGCAATGGCGATAGAGGCAATCATGGCCCCGCAATAGCTTTCAAAAATATCCGAGCCCATGCCGGCAACATCGCCGACATTATCACCAACATTATCAGCAATCACGCCTGGATTACGCGGGTCGTCTTCGGGGATACCCGCTTCAAGTTTACCAACTAGGTCAGCGCCAACATCGGCAGACTTGGTGAAAATACCGCCGCCAATGCGCGAAAACAAAGCCACACAAGACGCGCCAATACCAAAACCTTCCAAAGCATGGACATTGTCTTTAAGGGTCGCGCCCTCCACACTGGCGATTTGGAAAAACACAAACAATCCGCCCAGACCTATCAGGCCGAGTGCCGCAACGCAAAGCCCCATGATGGAGCCGCCGAAAAACGCCACCGTCAAGGCTTTGGCCGAACCGTGATCTTTCGCCGCCGTGGCCGTGCGCACATTAGCTTTAGTGGCCGCATACATACCGAGCCAACCCGCGATAGACGAGGATACCGCCCCGACGATGACGGCGATACCGGTTTCCTTGCCCAGAGCCAACCAGACAATAATGGTCAATACCACCAAAAACATGGTCAGCATTTTGTATTCGCGTTTCATAAACACCATAGCGCCCAGATGTATCTGGTCGCCGATTTTTTTGACCTTGTCATCACCCTCAGGATATCTTTTGACAATAAAATACAAGGCAAGCGCAATTAAAAGACCAAAGATGCCAATGATTGGCGGCAGTTTTGCAAGTTCAGCAATGTTCATAGTTTCTGGCATGGTTTCCCCCTTAAGGATTTTAAAAAGCCCAAAATTTAGTTATGGACGTTTTAGTGGGAAATTTGGCCTTGTCTAGAGGTTTTTGGTCTAGGCTTTTTTTGGGTTTTTGGGAGGGATACACTTTCTTTCTTTCCTTCCCCCATGAAAAATGGAGGAAGGAAAGAAACCAATCAAACGCAAATTGTTTTAACTATACGCTTTAATCGCAGCCTCTATCATTTCGCCTGCTTTGTCCTTGTCGGCCCAGCCTTTGATTTTCACCCATTTGTCGGCTTCCAGGTCTTTGTAATGGGCGAAAAAATGTGGGATGCGTTGTTGCAGAACTTCGGGTAAATCCGTGTAGGATTTAATCTGGTCGTAAAATGGCGTCAGTTTTGAATGGGGGACGGCGACGATTTTTTCGTCCATTCCAGCTTCGTCTTCCATCAATAATACGCCCACAGGTCTGGCCCGCACCACACAGCCAGGCATCAAGGCCCGCTGTCCCACCACCAACACATCACACGGATCACCGTCGTCGCTCAAAGTATGGGGAATAAACCCGTAATTACACGGATAGCGCATGGCGGTATAAAGAAACCTGTCCACAAACATTGCCCCGGAGGCTTTGTCCATCTCGTATTTGATCGGCTCGCCGCCGAGCGGCACTTCAATAATAACATTGATATCAAAAGGCGGGTTTTCCCCAACCGAAATTTTAGACATATCCATAAGTGACCTCGCGTGTACAGAACTGGCGTTTCAATAAAGCAGGGATGTGGTGCGTCAAGGGAGAAAACTGATGATTGCACATCCCTCTAGCCTATACCCCCTCACCTTGTTCCTCTCCCCATTTTTGTTTTTGGGGGAAGAGGAGACGGTGTCTTGGCCATCTTGCTTGCCCATTGTTTAGATGTTGCCTATATTTTTGCAGGTGTTGCAGTACACATTGATAGCTTTATATAAATCACAAAACAATTGAACGTGGTCTCCTCTCCTTTGGGGAGAGGAACAAGGTGAGGGGATATATTGTAAAGGGGCTATCCATGATTTAGCCAATGCGAGCTGTTTGTAAATCGTTGAAATACATAGGTGTTATACGTTGCCTAAAAAACCAAACCCACGGCCTTCCTTACGGCCCTATATTACCAATGTTCTTCCGCTAGGGACAGGCAAGCGTACGTTGGCTGGCTGGGCGGGGGACGGCGTTTCGTCGGTGTGGATGCTCCTGTAACGAGGAGTGGTCGGCTGGCTCCGGGAGAGGTCCTTGGTTCTCGACTAACCTACGGGCCCCCTATGTGAAAAGACGCCGCCGTGTGGCTAGCTCCTCACGAAACTAAACTAAGCGCTCTAATCTGGTATTCCAGTGTCGGGCAAAACCACACGGACGTCCCATTATGATGTCACCAAAAATAAACTACCGAGCCGCACGGGTGCGGCAAATCTCGTGTTGGGTGTATCACGCCCACTCTTGACGAACGCAAACTAGAGACTTACATGAAAGCCATGACAATTAGACCCATATTGACCGTACCAAATCCTGTGTTGAAACAAATATCCAAACCCGTCAGCAAGGTTACGGACGAAACCCGTGCGCTCATGGACGATATGCTGGACACCATGTACGATGCACCGGGCATCGGCTTGGCCGCCATTCAAATCGGAGTGCCGCTGAATATAATTGTCATGGATTTGGCCAAAGATAAAGATGATGCCGGGGACGAGGACGAGGCAGACGGCGAGACGAAAAACGCGCCACAACCCAACCCTAAATTTTTCATCAACCCGGAAATCCTGGAAGCCGCAGCCGAGCTGAAGCCTTACGAAGAGGGATGTTTATCTGTCCCGGAAGTGTCGGGCGTAGTCGAGCGAGCGGAGCGGGTGAAAATCCGCTATCTGGATTATCACGGCAAACAAGTGACCGAGTGGGCCGAGGGTTTATACGCTATTTGTATTCAGCACGAAATGGATCACCTCAAGGGCATATTGTTCATTGATTACCTCTCCAGGCTGAAACGAAACCGGGCCGTCAAAAAAGTGCAAAAATTCGAAAAAGCGAAAGCAGACGCCTAATGACCTTGCGGGTCGTTTTTATGGGGACGCCGGAATTCGCCGTGCCGTCATTATCGGAAATACTTGCGGCGGGCCATGATGTGGTGCGGGTCTATACCCAGCCACCGCGGCCGGCCGGGCGCGGCAAAAAATTGCGCAAAAGCCCCGTACATCAATTCGCCGATATTATGGGTATACTGGTCGAAACACCGCCAAGCTTTCGCAAGCCCCGTGTTATTGACGCCTTGCAAGATGTCGGCGCTGATGTGGCCTGCGTCGTGGCCTACGGGCAAATTCTGCCCAAACGGGCTTTGGCGGCGCCTAAATACGGTTGTCTAAATTTGCACGCCTCCAAATTGCCGCGCTGGCGCGGGGCCGCGCCCGTCCAAAGGGCGATTATGGCCGGCGACACCGAAACCGCCGCCCAAATCATGCAAATGGATGTAGGGCTGGATACCGGGCCGATTTTGCTCTCGGAAACCGTGGCCATCACCGCCGACGACACGGCGGGTACATTACATGACCGCATGGCGCAGATTGGGGCCGGGTTATGGCCACAAGCTCTGGCGGCATTACAGCGCGGCGCACTCAGGCCCAGCGAACAAGTCGGCGAACCGACCTATGCGGCCAAAATAGATAAAACCGAAGCCCGTATTGACTGGAACATAAGTGCGCAAAATTTGGATTACCACATTCGCGGCCTGTCGCCATTTCCGGGTGCCTGGTGTGAACTGCCCGGCAGAAAAACGGCTGAGCGGGTCAAAATCCATTTGGCACAAGTTGAAGACGCAGCGGGTGCGCCCGGCACTGTGCTTGATGATAAATTGCTCATCGCCACGGGCGGCAAGGCTTTGCGTTTATTGCGGGTTCAGGCGGGCGGAAAATCGGTCATGGACGCGGCTGATTATTTGCGCGGCCGGCCCGTGAACGTCGGTACAAAATTGACATGACCCGCTATAAATTGACCATAGAATATGACGGCGGGTCTTATTTTGGTTGGCAACGGCAAAAGGCCCATGCCAGTGTGCAGCAAGCCATTGAAGAGGCCTGTTTTGCCCTCGACGGTTCAAAGCCCGACAATGTCAGGCCAAAACTGTTCGCAGCCGGACGCACCGACGCAGGCGTACATGCTTTGGGCCAGGTCGCCCATGTGGATTTGGTCAAAAACCTGCGGGCCGATGAAGTTCGCGACGGGCTTAATTTTCATCTCGGGGCGCACCCGATTACGGTCTTGGACGCCGAAATGGTCAATAGTGAATTTCACGCCCGCTTTGATGCGCGCTCGCGGACTTATTTGTACAGGCTGATTGACCGCCGCCCAAAATTAGCTCTGGACAAAGGCCGGGTCTGGCGGCTGCCGGTTAAGTTGGATGCGGATCTCATGCACCACGCGGCCGGAGGTTTACTGGGCTTGCATGATTTTACCACATTTCGCCATAAATTATGCCAAGCCAAATCCCCCGTCAAAAAACTCGACGAATTGACAGTCACGCGAGTCGGCCAAGAAATTCATATCCACGCCAAAGCCCGTTCATTCCTGCATCGGCAAATTCGCTCGATCACCGGCACATTGGCCGAGGTTGGCATGGGCAAATTAAACGCGCAAAATGTAGCCGATATGCTAAAGGCCCGCGACCGGACGGCGTGCAGCCCCGTGGCACCGCCAGACGGTTTGTATCTCGTAGCCGTTGGTTACGGGGACACGGACTAGCGGGGCCGGTCTGGACGTTCTGGGCGCTCCGGTCTCTCGGGGCGTTCGGGGCGCATTGGACGCTCGGGACGGTCTGGACGCTGCATGCGTTCTGGGCGAGCGGGCCTGTCGACCCTTTGAGGCGGCTGCATGCGCTGTGGCCGCTCGGTGTGGGTCGGGGCATCTGGCATTGTTTCGCGGTCGGAAGCGGGGCGTTCGTCCTGTGGTGTGTCGCCCATATTTTGCATGTTGTCTTGCATATTTTCCGGGTTGGTTTCAGCTGTTTCAGCTTCCGGGTTTCGTTCGGTTTGCGCCTCTTCATCCTCCGACCTTGGCTCAGCCTGAATGTCGTTTTGGATTTCTTCTTGAGTTTCTTCTGGGATTTCTTCTGGGATTTCTGGCTCTCTTGGCGGCGAAACGGTTTGAGGTTCATCGGCAATATTATCTGGAACTGTCATATCTTGGGCGCGCTCAACAGGTTTTATGTCTTGCACACCTTGTCTCACATTTTCACGCGCCTTTTGTCTTTCGGTTGGTCGTTCAGGTCTGGAGATTTCAGGTCTTGAAATTTCAGGTTTGTTGCGCCGCGCAGGGTTAGGCGGCGTGTCCGGCTTGGGAACGATCAAACGTTTTTGCGGCGCTTCAAAGCCGGGTGCATTTATGGGGACAGGTTTGGGAGTTGGCCCTGTTTCGGGGCTCTCCAAATCCGGCGCAATAATTTGGGACGACTGGCGCAAATTGATAATAGTGAGCTTGCCCGCCTGTGCCTTTGCGGTGACAGTGGTCAGGATCTGGGGCGCAAAATCATTTGGTATTTCGTCGACCCTATAACCGTAAAGACTATACCCGTCCTCATTGGCACGCATATATCCGCTTAGGGACAAGCTCTCAACCACCGCGCCAAAGGGAGGTTCGCTACCCGCCACCACAGCAGGCATGGCCGCGTCGATTTTGTCTATTCGGCTCGCAACAACCACATTATCACTTCGGCGAAACCCGCTGACGACAAATCTGTCACCTAATTTAGGAGCGATATTCATTTTTGGCAGCAAAACTGTCTGGTCTAAAATTGTGATCGAACTTTCGTTTACACTTTGCACTTGCCTAATAATTTCGTAGCGCACCGCAAGGGAATTGGCCATGTAAAGACCCTGGTCATTTGGGGCCGCAACCACTTGAACCACATGCCCAAGCTTTAACCCGGATACTGGGCCAGGCTGACCGCCAAAGCTTACGGGAATATCGTCATCATAAAAAATCTCTGTGCCGTTCACCCAAATACTGCCAAAACTATCTATCTGGCCAATAAACCCGGTGCCAACACCCGTGCCGCCAATGCCGATACCCGTTCCGCCGACCCCGCCATTGCTATCTCCGCCGCCAATACCCGTACCGCCAATCCCGCCAGGACGTGCCAACAACACCGCTAGCAGCACCAATATAGCCAACCCCGCCGCAACGAAAGCACGCTTCATATCTATAGAAACCGCTTTAATCATTACCGGACCCCTGCCCTATTTCTTCTTCTGGGTCCAGGTCCGTGTCTTCGTCTGCTTCTGTGTAAAAATACGCGCCAAAGGTTATGCGCTGACCGGCATCAACGCGGCCTTTATCGCGGGCTTCCAGTTCTTGCGCTTTGGCATTTACCGTGAGCAATATTTCCATTGCCAAACCTTTGGATAGTTTTTCCAGTTCGGCCACAGACGCCGGGCTTAAACCTGAATAATGCACGGAGCGATCCAAAAATACAGGTTTGTTGCCGCTAATATTGTGGGTGCTGGCGGCAATATGATCATGCAAATGCAGCCCGTAATACCAGGCCAATGCCTCAAAATCAGCGGCAGGCACAAATGCATTTGTATCGAGATGGATACAGTTTTCGCCGTCAATCCGCACAGCATTTGCCCGCAACAGCTCGTCCAAAATAGCGCGGGGATGGGTGTCTTTAGATATGCTGCGGGCCAGATGATCAAACCCGAAATCGCCTGTGCGCGGCAATGGCTTGGGCTTGCCGTGGGCATCTGCATAAGGTTCACCGGCTTGCCAGCGCGCAATGATTTGTGCGCCGACCGAACTGTCTGCCAACTTTAAGGGTGCGGGTGTGGTCTCCAAGCGAAACCGTCTTATGTCTTTGCGGTGAACTCTGGTCAGCAAGCTGATGCGGCTATCTGTTGGTGGTTTATCTGGTGCCGTTTTGAAATCTTCATTGGCAATATCCACATACACCCGCTTGATCATATCCGCCGCCAAAGGCCAAGTCAGACCAAAGCGTATGAACCCGCGCACCAAAGGACGTAATGCCCGGCGCACAGCTAGGGTCATAACCTTGGGCGGTGTGGTGGTGTGGTTAGTGTTTTTCATGGCCGCTTAACTTACAGGTTTTTCCTGTGGGAAACAATCCCACTTATGTTTTTTACCCCCAAATAATTCATGCATAGAAAACCGCCCCTGGCGAGGGGCTATCGCAGGGGCGGCCAAATGACCGGCGTAACTGGTGCGGCGCAAAATTTGTTAATGCGCCGCTCGGTGACAGGAAGCTGGGGAGGGTTCCTGTCTAATCCCCGGTCATATTACTCAATATCATATAGCCAATATTACTATTGGCGCAGACTGATTTGTATACCAACACCCGTGTCTGGACTGCCACTGGAAAACCCGACAACGCCGTAGGTTTGCACGCGTATTTTCTTGGACAGTTTCCAACTGACAAATCCGGTCAGTTCGGACGGATTTTGCGCTCTAAGGGACGCACTTTGGCGGTAATCATAAATAAGGCCCAAGCTTGCACGCTCCGAAACATCAACGCTAGCCCCGACGGAACCTAACCAACCATTGCGCAATACAAGCGTGTCGGAACTGCCCATAAATCTATAGCCCGCTGTGGCGAATAGATTAGCGCCGCCAACAATTTTCGTGATATCGACCTGGGTGGTGAAATCGGTCAGGCCAGTGCCGAGGTTTTTTTGCTCAGAGGCCGTGGGCAGTTTCACCTTGCCAGTAAAATCAACAAACAAAGTATTATCTTGCATAAATTTAGTATAGGTCAAGCTGGCCGTGACATCGCCAACACCGGCTTGTGTGGTGATTACATTTGCGGCGCGGCTCCGGTTGATCGGGCCGACATCGCCGCCGCCGACCACGGTGCCAGGGCCCTTTATGCTAATGTAAGGCACGGTGAGCTTGGCTTCAAAATCTCCAAATAGAGCTTTGGCGGAAAACGGGATATAAAATATACTGGTGGTCTGGGTGTCAGCATATTTTCCGCTCGTGTAATCTGCACCGGTACTCCAACGGATTTCCGTCCCTAAGCTTGTTTTCTCTTGTGTTTTTTGTAGTGCTTTTGGTTCATTTTCTTCTTCAGCATATGCTAGGTTTTGCATTGAAAATACGAGATTTAAACTCATAGTAATCAGCACTGCTAATACGGGTTTTTTCATTTTTCCCTCCCCTTTGTTGTTGTGGTTGATGGCGGTAAATTACCGCTACCTTGTTAACATGACCTTCCTACCTCGCCCTAGCCGCCTCGACCTGGGCGCGTCGGCCTTACGGGCCTGGTTGGTCGATCTGGGCGACGTACACGATCAACCCTGTCTGGTCGCTGCGGACGTTGTACACGTTGTACGCGCTCAATTCTGGCCGGGCGCACTTGGTTAATTCTGCTTCTTGTGGCCCCGCGATCTCTTGTACGATCCCCCCTCCTTGTACTATCTTTTGTACGATCTCTTGTACGATCTCTAAAGCGATCCGTTGCCCGGTCCGAAAGTTTGCCCGTCGCTTGTTCAATTCCTGCCGCACCAACAAGCAGTCTACCACCACCAGAATTAACATTCATACTGGCATTGATCCAGCGTTTAATCTGTTGACGGTTCAAACCTAACCCGTGCAAGGCATTGACAATGCGTTGATAATTTTCCCGGGTGACAGTGATGCTGCCTGGACTTGGAATATGATCTACATCCGGGCCAGAATGGGCTTTCAAGCTAGCATTGACCCAGCGTTTAATCTCGGCGCGGTTCAACCCGGCCTCTTGCAACACATTGACAATTCGCTGGTAATTATCACGGGTGACTTCAACCTCTCCAGGGCGCGGAATATTATCGGCGCTAGCGGTTACGGCCATACTTATTGTGCCTATTGTTGCTATAGCCAGCAGGCTTATCACGGATTTTTTCATTTTGTCCTCCTTAAGTAAAGTTACCCCACATGGGTGGTTTCTACAGGACTTATATACGTGGGAATTATTCCCATGTCAAGAGCGGTTTATAAACCCTCCAAACGGCCTTAACAAATTCTTTTTTGTCCGACCCTGTAAACCCGACAATTCCGTTTGACGACCGCCGCTTATTGCGCCAGTGTATTTCCATGAATACTCAAATTCCATATTTGCTTTGCGGCGCTTTCGCCCTGTCAATGTTGACAAATTGCGCAAGCGTGCAAACCCGAATTCCGGATCCCACGAGCGCTCATCTTGCCGCAGAAACGCTAAGACAAGAAAACGAGGCGTTCGGGGAATTGCTAGTAATGCGCAAACGGCTTGACCAAGTCAGCATGCGCATTCTGCAAGCCAACTCAGATTTATGCGAGACAACCAACACCGATTTTGGCCTTGTCACCCACAGCTTAAACTCTTACCCAAAACATCTGCGCGATAGCGCTGCGCGTCTATTAGGGGCAGAGGAAACATCAAGTGTTCTAATTGTGCGCACAGGCGGGCCAGCAGATATTGCAGGCATTAAAACCGGTGATAAAATAATCAACCAAGTGGGCAATCCGGTTTCAGCCCTTGATGACAGCCTGCGCACCGCCACCAATTTGCGCATTCGCCGCTCAGGCCAAGACATGGACTTTGCCATAAAACCAAAGCTAGCTTGCGCCTACCCCGCTTTCCTCAAAATGTCAGGCACGGTAAATGCCTACGCCAATGGCAGCTCGATCACCCTGACTAGCGCAATGATGGATTTTGCAGAAACCGACGAAGAATTGGCACTGATCATTAGCCATGAACTGGCCCACAACACAATGAAACATGTGCGCAAAGCAATGTGGAATACGTTGATCTCCGGTTTTGCCACCCGGACGACACGCCAATTCGAATCCGAAGCGGATTATGTAGGCCTGTATTATATGGCGCGAACCGGGTATACTTTAGACGGGGTTGAGAACTTCTGGCGCAGGCTCGGTATTAAGCAGCCCAAAAGTATAGTGCAGGCAAAAACCCATCCGGTGACCCCCAAACGTCTCTTGTCCCTTCGCATGGCCAGACTTGAGATAGAGGCAAAACGTGAGGCCGGGCAAGACCTGCTGCCTAACTTCAAACGGGACAAACGTGCAAGCGGTAGCAAGTAGATTAACCGTCTTATTTACGGCTATGATTTTGACCAGTTGTGCCAACCAAACCGGTCTAGACACTCATATACTCATGATGCAACGGTTGGACAATATTACCGCGTCTCTCATTTCCCGGACCCCAAACCCCCGGACCCCAAACCAAAGTAAAGACCTGAGTAAAGATATAGATATTGCAAATATACCCATTTTGCTAAAACAAGACCGTAAGCCCAATGCGTCAACCGACGGGCGAGCCGTATATATCACGTCTGGCCTTATGAACCGCGTCAACGACCTAGCGCTGGCTTTGATCATTGCCCATGAATTGGGACATATTTCCCTGAACCATTATTGCTCACAAAACCCGACAATACAGTTGGAGCAAGAGGCTGACCGTTACGCCGTGTTCTTGCTGGCCAGGGCAGGCCTTGACTATGAGGGTGCAGTAAAATTATCCGCCGCAACCCAAGCCCCGCACACATCTAATGGGTCTTATTCAACCTCTGAGGCAAACCGTAAAGCAAACCTTGAGGCAAAGCGCGCAGAAAATTTCCGCGCTGTCATAGTTGAAATCGAGGCTTTAAAAACTAGTGGCACCCCGCTCAAACTTTAGACCTGCGCCTTAATTTTCAAGGGTAGCTTCAAGGGTAAAGGGTAGCTTCAAGGGTAAGTGTGTATGTTTTTTCTTCCGCTTGCGCCGCATCTGGCGTTGGCGGGCGGGCAAAGGTGAAGGTCAGAGGAACAAGACGCATATCCTTACCAGTTTTATCATTAGCAGTTTTGCCTTTGGGAATTTTTGCACCGAACAACATCACATGCAGGCCGCCGCGTTCAAATTTGGTGGTGGTTAGAGCCTGAATTTTAACCGTCTCAACCCGCCGCATTTTCATAATATCGTTTTCTTGCAAGACCGTATGTAATTCGACATGTGAACTAACCGGCGTGGATATGGACAACAGCTCGTTGGCCCCGCCCGCATTGACAATATGAAAATATAACACCCCCACCGTCTGGCCCGGCATAGGCGCGCGCACCACGGCGTTTTCAATACGAATGTTAGAATGGCGAATATTTTTATCGCCAGACAAAATATAAAGTGTTGCAGCCAACAACAACACCAAAAACACCAAGACCGGATAAATCAAAACCTTGCGGATCATATTACGCGCCCCAAAAGCCCATCACTTTGCGAACATCCGCCATGATGGGGGCTGAAATTTCGTGTGCTTTTTGCGCACCGTCTGCCAAAACTTTATCAACCTCGCCCGGATTGTCGAGATAATCGTTTAGCCGTGTGCTAATAGGTCGCAGCTTATCCACCGCCAAATCCGCCAAGGCGGGTTTGAACACACCAAAACCCTGACCCGCAAATTGCGCAAGTACTTGCTGATCTTTCAAGCCTGAAAGGGCTGCATAAATCCCGACCAGGTTTTTGACCTCTGGACGATCAGCAAGCTCGTCCATATTATCAGGCACCATGCCTGCGTCGGTGCGGGCTTTCCGGAATTTTTTGGCAATCATATCTGCAGTGTCGGTCAGGTTGATCCGTGAATTATCAGACGGGTCGGATTTGGACATTTTCTTGGTGCCATCACGTAATGACATAATGCGGGCACCAGGGCCTTTGATGAGCGGTTCCGGCAATGGAAAAAATCCGGGGACACCGAAATCATTGTTAAATTTTTGCGCAATATCCCGCGACAATTCCAAATGTTGTTTCTGGTCTTCTCCGACCGGAACATGGGTAGCTTTAAATGCCAAAATATCTGCCGCTTGCAAAACCGGATAGGCATATAGCCCGACCGAAACCCGTTCGCTATTTTTGCCCGCCTTGTCTTTAAACTGGGTCATGCGCGACAACCAGCCAACTCTGGCAATGCAGTTGAAAAACCAAGCTAGCTCCGTATGGGCGGCCACTTGCGATTGCGGGTAGATAATGGCTTTGGCCGGGTCCACCCCGGCCGCCAGATAGGCGGCAGCGATTTCGCGGGTTTGGCTAGCCAGTAATTTAGGGTCTTGAAATACGGTGACGGCATGCAAATCAACAATGCAAAACAAACATTCATGGGTGTTTTGCAGGTCAACAAATTTTGTCAAAGCCCCCAGATAATTGCCCAAATGCAAAGCACCCGTAGGCTGCATGCCTGAAAACACCCTTTGCGGGCCTTGGTAGTTTTCTTGGTAGTTTTCTTGCGCGTCCATAATTATTTTCCAATTGCAGTGCGAATATCATTTAACCCGTAAGCCCGTAAACCTAAAGCGGCGAGGGCATAAAGCACAAACCCGATACCCGAGACAAGCGCTAGAAGAAAGTAATTTTTCAAAAATCCGTGACCAAGCATGGGCGTGAAATACTGGGCCAACCACCAAACGGCGACCCCCATCAATGCGCTGGCCACTGCAATGCGCGGCAAACGCTTGAGAAGCCGGGTGTCGGGGACGAAATTACCATTTCGCAACAAAGTCCGGGTTAAGAAATACACATTCACCCAACCGGCAAATGACGTGGCAATGGCCAGTCCCCAAAACCCTAAATTAACAAATAAAATATAACCCAAGACCAAATTGACAATGGCAGATATGCCCGCATACATCATCGGGGTTTTGGTGTTTTCCCGGGCAAAAAATGCCGGGGTTAGCACTTTGATCAACACGAACGCCGGCAAACCAAAGGCAAACATGCGCAGGGCCATGCCTGTGGCTTGGGTGTCGGACGCCGCAAAAGCATTGCGCTCAAATAAGCCGCCCACTAAAAACTCCGGCATGACCGCCAAGGCCGCCGCCGCCGGCAATGTCAAAAAAGCGGCGATTTCCATGGCCCGATTGAGCGAAGCTTTAGCCCCCTGCTCATCGCCAGCGCGCAACCGCCTGGACAAAGCCGGTAGCAGCGCAATGCCCATGGCTATGCCGATCATGCCAAGGGGTAACTGATACAAGCGGTCAGCGTAATTCAACCAAGAAGGTGCACCTTCTTGCAGGGTTGAAATATTATGGCTCACCATAATATTGATATGGGTAATGCCTGCAGCCAACATACCAGGTATCCCCAATGTTAGTAACCGCTTGGTTCCCGGGGTCATGCGCGGACGCTTGAGCTTAATATTGACGCCAGATTTTTTGCAGGCCCAGACGACTAAGGATAATTGAAACAATCCCGAGACCGTCATACCCGCCGCCAAATACAAGGACAATATTTGTTGGCTCCAATTGTATTTCATCATTAACGCAAAAATACCGATCAGAACAGCATTGAGCAAGACCGGCGCAAAGGCGGCGGCAACAAAATGGTGACGGGTGTTGAGAATACCTGAAAACATGGCGGTCAACGAAATTAACAACAAATACGGCATGGTTATTTGCGCACCGACAACGGCCAGATCATAGGTGGAAAGATTATGGGGAAATGCCGCGCCAACGTCTAAAGCTTCCCGCCCAAGGCCTGCACCAAACAAGTTGAGCGTCCACGGCATGGTAAATTCGAAAACAATAACAATGGCTGCAACAATGACAAATAATCCGGCAAGGGTTTCCGAGGCAAATTTATCCGCCGCCGCCTCGCCTTCTTCCTCTATACGTCTAGCATAAAGCGGCACAAAGGCTGAGTTAAACGCCCCTTCGGCAAAAATCCGGCGAAATGTGTTGGGGATTTTATAGGCGGTGACCAAAGCGTCATTTATCGGCCCGGCGCCAAGGTAATGTGCCGTCAAAGTATCGCGCACCAAACCGAGTATTCGGCTGAACAAGGTCAGGGTTCCGATAATTGCTGTAGATTTAATCAGCCTCATGGTGCGCCTTTTTTTGCGTTCACTGATTATTTGCGTTCAGGTTTGGTCAATACGGCTAGCAAGTCCGCTTTCAAGCTCGCCTCGTCCGGCGGATTGTCCGGGCTATAATTAACATAAAACACATCAATCGCCTTTGGCCCAACCACTTCAATATGGGCGGAGCGCACGGACAAACCACGGCGGGCCAAAACCAAGGCCAAAGCATGAAGCAATCCCGGGCGGTCACGACCTTCAATCTCCAAAATGCTTTCACCTGGCTGATGGTGCAATAAAGCAATGCGCGGGTGAACAGGGATGGCCTGGGCCCGGCTCGATGGCAAAATGGGTGCGGGCGTAAATTTTCTCACCTCACCTGTTGCCGCCGCCAAGGTCTTGATCTCCAATTCGCGCAACCGGGTTTCGTGTTTGCGGCCAAAGGCCAAGCCTTGGGCGTTTTGCCAATAGAACCGGTTAAACACCCGTCCGCCGCCGGATGTGTGCAGGCGCGCCCCTATAATTGATGCGCCGCTTTCTGATATGGCACCCGCCAAGTCCGCAAACAAATGGGCTCGGTCGCGGGTCAAAATCCAAAGCTCGGTAATGTCTTTTGGCCGGTTAAGTTTGGCCTTTACATAGTGGTTTTTACGCCGGGATTTTTCAGGTATACGCGACAAGGCGGACACATGATCTTCTGAAGTTTCTTGGGGGCTAGGTTCAATACCCATAAGCCTTGTACGCGCACTATAATAGAGTTGGCGCAATAATTCGCCCTTCCAATCGTTCCAAATGCCCGGCCCGACGGCGCGAATATCAACAACGGTCAAAGCGGTCAGCATTTGCAAGCGCTTTAATGACCCGACCGTGCGGGCAAAACCCTCCACGGTCGCACGGTCGGAAATATCGCGCCTTTGCGCCGTTTCGCTCATGAGCAAATGGTTGCGCACCAACCAAGCAATGGTTTCAACATCTGCATCCGGCAATCCGAGCCGTAGCCCGGCCTGGGTCGCCAGCCGCGCACCGTCTACACATTGGTCATTTTCCGCCTTACCAACATCATGAAACAAACAGGCCAGATAAACCAATAAACGGGTACGGCGGTTCCAGTCCTTGATAAAACCGCTAGTTAAAGGATGTTCCCGCGCCAAATTCCCCGCTTCAATATCATGGAGGTAATGCACCAGAGCAAGCGTATGCTCGTCCACAGTATAGGCGTGGTGCATATTAAACTGGGTGCGCCCGACAATGGCACCAAATTCCGGCAAATACGCCCCTAAAATCCCGGCTTCATTCATGGTGCGCAAAATGGCGGCGGGCGCTTTGCTGTCCAGAAGGGTTTTATAAAAAACTTTTGCCGTAGCAGGCGAACACCTAAACGCATCATCAATTCGGTAATAGTTGGTAAACAGGGCTTGAAACGCATTTGGGTGAATATCCAGATTTCTGGCCCCCGCAATGCGAAACAAATGCAGCATTAAAATTGGTCTTTGTTTGATCCGTCCTGGTGCGGCAAAATTTAGGCGCCCATGCTCAAGCACAAACCCTGGCTCTTTCAGCCCGCGCCTTGTTGTCGGCAATAGCCGGTCTAGCCCTTGCGGCAATAAAAGCTGACTGTCCGCTTCAAGCTTTGCACACGCCATGCGGGTCAGAGCGCCGACCTCTCTCGTGGTGTTAAAATAGGCGTGCATGAAGGTTTCAACTCTGTCCTCGGGTGTTGTTTGGGCATACCCCATTTTATATCCCATGCGGGCTGCCAGTTCCGCCTGTTTATCAAAACTTAAAACTTCCGTAGCCCGGCCGCCCAATATATGTAAATGAATGCGCGTCGCCCACAGAAATTCCGCAGCACCGCTAAACCGTTTGGCGGCCTTTTTGTTGAGAAGCCCAAGCTGCATATAAGCGGAAACACTATGGGGATTGACCGGAGCGCCCATTTCTGGCTTTTTGCGCTTACCGCCGTAAATAAACCTAGAAATCCAATAAAGCTCGTGCAGATCGCGCAAACCGCCTTTGCCTTCTTTAACATTGGGCTCAATCACATAACGTGAATTGCCCTCCCGGTCATGGCGCAGATCGCGGGCCGCCAATTTAGCGGCAATGTATTTTCGCTTGCGGGGCCGGCTGCGTTCTTTGGATAGCAAAGTAACCAGCTTGGTCGCCGGTGCCTCAGCGCCTGCTAAAAGCCGTAAATCAAGCATGGCGGTCAATACGGTTTCGTCCTTACGGCCAAGCTCTATACATTGTGCAGGTGTGCGCGTCGCATGTCCAACCTTGAGCCCCAAATCCCACAGCATGTACAACACATATTCCCTCACTTCGGCACAGCTTTGTTGGTCTATGTTGGAGGCGGTGAGAAACAATAAATCCAGATCAGAGAACGGTGCCATTTCCCCGCGCCCGTAACCGCCGACTGCGCACAAGCACATATCTTCTTGGTTTAAAGAGAAAAGATTTTGAGCGGCGTGGTCAAACAATGAGGTCACAATTTCGTCGTGGGCCTTAGCCGTGGCGGCAGCCGTTTTTAGCGCACTTATTTCACCTTTGGCAAATTTAGTGTAGAGAGCATCGGTGGTCTTTTTTAGCCTTCGCTTTAACAAGGTAAGCGTTTTTGGTTTATCATCACCCAATTTTTCAAGCCTAGAAAGCATCGACATCTCACAAATCCTTTGCGATGGCTTTAAGTTCGTAAAGCAAATCCAATGCGGCGCGCGGGGACAAATCGTCCACATCCATATTTGCAACCGCTTTGTCTATAGGGGACGGTGCGGCTTTCACGGCAGGTTTGGGGGCGCTGAATAATGGCAGGCCGCCCAAAGCATCCGCGTCGTCTGCATCGGCTTCCAACTTGGCTAACACATCTTTGGCCCGCTCCACGGCCGCAGCCGGCAAGCCGGCAAGCTTGGCCACCTGTACCCCGTAGGACTTATCGGCAGCCCCCTCCGCCACATCATGCAGAAACACCAGTTCAATTTCATTTTGTCCCTCTATGGGCCATTCCTTGGCCCGCAAACAAGCATTGCCTGCCAAAGGAAGCCTGTCCATAAGGCCCGTTAACTCATGATAATGTGTCGCAAATAAGGCCCGGCATTTATTGACCTCGTATAGATGCTCAGCGGACGCCCAGGCGATTGAAAGCCCGTCAAAAGTAGCGGTGCCGCGCCCGATCTCGTCCAGTATGACGAATGTACGTTCTCCGGCCTGATTAAGAATGGCGGCGGTCTCGATCATTTCTAACATAAATGTCGAGCGCCCCCGCGATAAATCGTCCGAGGCCCCGACCCGCGAAAACAATGCGTCCGCCGCCCCGATAACCGCCTTGGTCGCAGGCACGAAACTGCCAGCTTGCGCCAACACAAACATCAATGCGTTTTGGCGCAGATAGGTCGATTTACCGGCCATATTGGGGCCAGTGATCAAGGTTAAACGCCGCGCTTGTTCGCCGGACGCATCAAGATGACAATCATTGGCGGTGAACCCTTGAGCGCCGTCCCCTTTTAACGCAGCCTCGACAACCGGATGGCGCCCGCCTTCAATACGAAACTCCAAACTGTCATTAACAAGCGGCCGCCCCGCCTTCACCTCTACGGCCCACTGAGCCAACGCGCTCATGACATCAATATTGGCTAACGCACTTGCCCCGGCGCGAATACATTCGGCCTGCTCGTGTATGCGCTTAACAAACCCGTCAAACATCTCTAGCTCTAGTGCCAATGCCTTGTCGCCCGCTTGGGCGATCCTAGCGTCCAAATCCACCAACTCGCCTGTGGTAAACCGGACGCCGCTGACCAAGGTTTGGCGGTGAATGAAATCGTCCTTGTGCGGGCCTCCGAGCAGAGTATCGCCGTGCTTCGGTGTCACCTCAATGAAATATCCCAACACATTATTGTGTTTGATTTTTAGGGCGGTTACGCCGGTTTTCTGGGCATAATCCGCTTGCAGTCCGGCAATGATGCGGCGCGAATCGTCTCGAAGCTTCAAGAGTTTGTCCAGTTCTGGTCGCCAACCAGAATTTACAAAATTTCCGTCGCGTGCCGCCATTGGCGCACTTTCTTTTATGGCCTGACCAATATCGCGCACAAGTGCCGCCAATTTTGGTTTGCTAGCCAGACTAAACGCCCTTAAAGCTTCGTCCAAATTTTGGGGTAATTGCACATCAGGAAATTTGGCAAAATGGGCATTGATGGCCTCGCCCTGTAACAAGCCTGTAGCAACAGCCAAAAGGTCGCGCGGCCCTCCGCGCCCAAGCACAAGCCGCGAAGCGCAGCGGGCCGGATCGCCCGCCTGTTTTAAATACCCCCGAACCGTATCTCTATGTGTCTTGTCGGCAACGAAAAATGCTACGCCGTCTAGCCGTGCATTTATGGCATCCGGCTCTACCAGTGGCCGCGATAACCGCGCCGCCAATGCCCGCGCACCGGGGCCGCTGACGGTTCTGTCAATCACCGATAAGAGCGAGCCTTTTCTTGTACCTGATTGGGTGCGCTCAATTTCGAGACTGGCACGGGTGGCCGGATCTATGGCCAACAGCCCGGAGGTGCGGCGGCGTTTCGGCGGGCTAAGTTCGCTCTGTTCGCCTGCTTGGGTCAATTCAAGATAATCCAACAACACGCCCGCCGCCATCAACTCCGGTTTTGAATAATCGCCGAACCCGTCCAACGCGTCAACATTGTAACGCTCTTGCAATCGCCGCTCCCCGGCGCGGGCATCAAATTTGGCATTGGCCAAAGGTGTCAAGGCGGCGCGGCTTACCTCTAAAACGGATTTATATTCAGGCGACTGATATAAGGTCTCACTGAGGACAATTTCGCGCGGTGCCAAAGCTGATAACTCCGCCTCCAGTCGTCCAGCATCAATTTCGCAAACCTCAAAACTGCCCACGGATACATCTGCCCAAGCCAAAGCCGTCGCCCCGGCGTGGGTTTGTGCTATGGCCAAAATATAATTTGAGCTGCGGGCGTCCAACAATGTGTCTTCGGTCAAAGTACCCGGTGTGACCACGCGAACAATTTCGCGCCGCACCACAGATTTATGGCCGCGTTTTTTGGCCTCCTTCGGGTCTTCCATCTGTTCGCAAACCGCGACCCTGAAGCCTTTTTTTATCAGGCGCTGTAAATAGGTTTCCGACGCATGGGCAGGGACGCCGCACATGGGAATGTCGACTCCTTCATATTTACCGCGCTTGGTTAAGGCAATATCCAGGGCGCTAGCGGCTTTGACCGCATCTTCAAAAAACATCTCGTAAAAATCACCCATGCGGTAAAACAATATGACATTGTCACCAGCTTGGCGCTTAATCTCCAAAAACTGTGCCATCATCGGTGTCGACTTGGCGTGGCTCGGATTTTGCCTTAAGGTATTTATGGGCTTGTTCATACCACATGATTGCAAGGCGGCAAGAAAAGCGCAAGAAAAATGCGTTGCTCTTTTTAGTTTCCGCCGCATAATGCGCTTAAAAACAGGTGTAAAATGTTGGAAATTAAAAAAGAAAAAGTTACCACCCGCGCTGCACTGGGCATGGTTTTCAAAGACCGTCAAGTATTGGCAATGCTTTTACTTGGGTTGGCCTCAGGGCTTCCCTACGTGGCAGTTGGCGGCACATTAAGCGCTTGGATGTCAACGGAAGGCGTCAAAACTTCAACCATTGGCCTGCTATCGTGGGCCGCTCTGGCCTATGTATTTAAGTTTATGTGGGCGGCTGCCTTACAAAAACGTCAAACGCCATTTCGCCTTAATATCGGGCCAAGACGGTTTTGGATGTTCGTTTTTATTGTTCCAATAATTATCGGGTTGTTTGTTTTAGCGTCCTCTAATCCGCCAAACAACCTTGCAACAATTGGGCTTGTTAGCGTATTCATTGCCGTGTTTTCTGCTAGCTTTGATATTGTACTGGCGGCGTGGCGAATAGAGAGTGCCCGCAGTGACGCCCATCTGGATATTTTATCAACTGTCGAGCAATTAGGCTACCGAACCGCCAGCCTCCTTGGCGGGTTTGTGGCTTTGATTTTAGCTGATAATTTTGGCTGGAAGAACACATTTTACGGCGGCGCCGCTTTAATGGCGTTTTGTTCCATTGGCATTATGCTAGCGCGCCCAGTGGCGGAACAAAATGAAGAGGCCGGCAAGGGGTCTCCAGTAAAGTTTGGAGTGAATTTATCTGCCCGTTTGCGAAACACTGCTACGCTCATTGTGCTATCTGGATGGATGGCGAGCTTATTTATGTTAGCCAGATTTATGTATGGTGCTTTGACAACACCGCAAGACTATAGTGCCAAAGTATTTATGCGTACACAAAGTCCGTGGGTTGTTTTATTAACCGTCATTTTGCTCGGTTGCGTGGCGGCTTACCTGGTCTGGCTCGATCGCCAAGAAGAAGGGCAAATTGCAAGCACAACAATTCCATCACGAGACGGCATGCTTGGTATTCTTTATGGGGCAATACTGGAACCAATGATGGAACTTGTTTCTCGTCACGGGTGGTCTATTATTCTTATTATTAGCCTAGTAATGACCTATCGGTTTACTGATTTGATTTGGGGTAGTTTTGCCTACCCGTTTTACCTCGGTCAAAACTTTGGTGCGTTGGAGCATACATTAACCGAGGTCGGCCTTGCCTCTAAATTTATTGGTGTCCTTGCAACAATGTTCGGTATAATTCTCGGAGGATTGGCTATGCTGAAATTTGGAAGAATGCCAGTATTTTTTGTAGGAGCTGTGCTTGCTGCCATCACTAATCTACTATTTGCTGACTTGGCAAATGGAGCCGTGTTTATGGACAGGGCTTTGCAATTCACTCGACTTGACGATCTTGTTCTTGGAGCAGGGCTTGATATTCGTATGGCGAGGTTGATTGTGGCAATTGCTCTTGAAAACATTGCGATAGGGATAGCAAGCGCCGCGTCCATTGCATATTTATCGTCAGTAGTGAACAAAGAGTACGCCGCAGTACAATACGCACTACTTGTCTCTCTAACGTTCTTGTTTGGAATTTTGGGGCGCCCGCTTGTCGGCGATATTATTGAAGAAAAAGGTTTTGCCTATGCTTTCATTCTATGTGCATTACTTGGCGGAGTAGCGGTAGTTCTAAGCGCGTTAGAATGGTTCAGACAAAGCCGTCAAAAAACGCCTTAACTCGCCAACCTGTCTTCACCCTCGTCTTTTTTCGTCCAGGTTTCGACCATTTCTGATAATTCTTCGGCGCTAACCGGCTTGGTCATGAAGTCGTTCATACCGGAATCAAAACAAGCATTGCGATCATCGTCAAAAGCGTTTGCAGTCAGGGCGATGATCGGCATTTTAGCACCAAAAGCCCGAATTTTGCGGGTTGATTCTAGCCCGTCCATATTGGGCATGCGCATGTCCATGAAAATAAGATCATAGGTTTTTTGGCCAACAGCTTGTACGGCCAACGCACCGTCTTCAACCGTATCAACTTCGGCCCCGTCTGCCTCCAGCAATGTGCGGGTCAAAAGCGCATTGATCGCATTGTCTTCGGCCAACAAGATGCGCAAACCTTCGGCGGCCTTGGTCGGAACATCTTCTCCCGCCTCCTCTGTTTCGGACGCCGTTTTTACGGTTGTGGGGGTTTCCACATCTTCGGAGGTTACTGCACCAACTGCTTTGGCAATAACTTCGTCGCGCCAGTTGGAGCCCAACATGACGGTGCTGTCTTTGATAGGCAAAGCCCGGCGTTCGATCATACGCCGCTCTTCTTGCGGAGCCGGAGCTTCTGGCTCGGCAGGATTGGTTTCAGCTTCAAGATTAGTTGGCGGTACTTGTGTTAGCGGTACTGGCGTTGGCGGTACTGGCAGGGCGCCTGCTTCGAGATTTTGCTGTGGCACCTGATGTGGAGGGTGAGCTATATTCGGGCCTGGAGTTTGCTCGCCGCTCGTGTGTTGAACCGGCTGATTAGTATCGTAATTGTCCTCATGGGCAAATTGGTCGGCGCGCATGGAGCGGGTATCTTCGATCGCGGTCGCTAAACTGGGAGCGGTCTGTTGTGGGGTTGGCGGTATATGCGCTTGAGGTGCGGCTTGGGGAGCGACTTGAGGGGGCGTAATTGGAGGAGCTGGCTCTATCACCTGCGGCGCTTGTTGCATTTGCGGGGTCATGAACACTGTTACATTGCGGGCAATTGCCAAGGCATTGCCGTCCGCCATCGCGCTTTCGACCCAATCATAAATGTTTTGCGTGGCACCTTCGCCAATTCTGGTCTCGAATCTTTGGGCGCCGGACATCACGGGTGCTGGCCAGCCAACTAATGGTTTGGCGTACCAGTCTTGGGCCTGACCACCATATAAATGTAAAAAAGCCGCATTAACAAACAAAACATGCCCAGCGCGATCCCGCTTAAGCAATGGGTCAGGCCAAAGCCATAAACTCGATGCTAAAACTTCGTCAACAGACATGCTCAATTCCTTCAAGGCCCAAGTGGAGACAGTATTGCGGCCAAATTACCCGCTCCTTTCTAAAAATAGTCTTACCAAAGCGTGTTATTTCGAACATTTGTACGAAATTAGGCTCTCATTATACTCTCTACGGGTGTATATCGGTCAAAAATGGCAATTTGTCGCGGGTTTGCTTCAACCTCAAAGCCCAAACAGATGAAAACCAAAACAGATTATGACAGCTCACGCCTGATATTTGGCCATGCGGGCAACATTGTCAGCGCCCGGGCCAAATAATACACCAAAAACGCTGCCCAAACCCCGGCGCCGCCAAATCTTGGCTCCAACGCGAAATGGGCCGCCAGATATATCAACACGGCAGCAATCCCGGCATTGCGCATGGCGGCGGTTCTGGTGATGCCGATAAATATCCCGTCCAATTGCCAGGCGGCAAACCCAACGATTGGGGTCAATGCACAATAGGGCAAATATAGCCGCGCCGTAGCCCGAACCGCTATATCCGTCGTCAATATATCAATGATAAATGGGCCAATGCTATAGATTGCCAGGCCGCATAACAGGGCGAATATAAAGGAAAATTCCGTCGTCAGGCGCACGGCCCGCTCAAACCGTCTTTTGTCCCGCGCCCCATAAGCAGACCCCACACGAGCTTCGGCCACATTGGCAAAGCTATCTAGCACCAATGCAACCAATGTGATAAATTGCATAAGCACCGTGTGTGCGGCCAGAAATGTCGTGCCTTGGGCGGTAGCGGCGCGGGCAAAAAACGTAAATCCCAAGGTGAGCGCCGCAGTGCGAATAAAAATATTGCTATTGGCTGTGGCCAGTGTTTTCAAAGCTTCCAGGTCGAGCAAAACCGTTAAACGCTTTGCCAGTTGATCAAAACCGCCGCGCGTTTTTATTTCCGCCGCTGCCAACACCAGTCCAGCCAGCAAACCACACCATTCTGCAATCGCCGACGCAAACCCGGCACCGGACAAGCCCCACCCAAATTTAGCCACAAATAATACGGACAATGGCGCGTTGATCAGATTGAGGACAATTTGCATTTGCAAAGCCCGCCCCGGTCTGGCCAGTCCGATAAACCAGCCCATCAAGGCGATTGACGACAAGGTGGCCGGCAAACCCCACAACCTAGCATGAAGATAATCCCGCGCCCCGTCTGCTACGGCCACTTCGGCCGGGAAAAACAGCATGATGCCGTGAACCAAATACCCCTGCAACAACAGTATCACCATGCCAATGGCAAAGCCCATGGGGACAGCTCTGAACAAATGTGCTTGTACGGAATGTTGGTCGCCCGCTCCATCCGCCTGAGCCGACAAGCCGGCCGTACTCATGCGCAAAAACCCGAAACCCCAATAGAAAATCCCGAACACCACAGCCCCGAGCCCAATGCCGGCCAGAGCTTCCCTGCCGAGTGCGGAGCCTGCCTCTTGTACAAAATTTCCCACCACCCATGTATCCACGAAGCCGACAATCGGTGCGCCTGCATTGGCCAACATGATCGGCAATGCGCCTAATAAAACCGCTTTACGGGTTAGCATTTAAGGGCAGGTGAAACTGACATGGTTATTTCCCATCTTTGCCTATTTCTGAATTGCCTGTTTCAGTTTTTTGGGAGTTCTCCGGGTCAGGTTTGGCAATGAGAAAATGTCCGTGCAAGATTGTAATTGGCTCGGCGTAACTGTCTTGCCAGGCCCGTACCCGGACATTGGCGACCCTTGCGCCTTGTTTGGCTATTTTGGCGCGGGCAAATGTATCTTTGGGTTTGCCGCGCCGCAAATAATCAATATTGATGCCGATTGGTTTTGGCAGGGGCTTTGGCAGTGACGTAGAATTGGGCATCAACCATAATTGCACGATTGCCGCCGTTTCCAAAAACGCACCAACCGCGCCGCCGTGCAAAGCCTGGAGCATGGGATTGCCGATGATTTGCGGGCTATAGGGCAGGATTAAAGTCAGTTCATCGCCCATGACCAAAGGCCGAATGGCCAGTTCTTTGGCGTAGGGAATATGGGCCAAAGCTTCGGCGATTCTGGCTTCGGTTACTTGTGGCCGGGTTTGTGTTGTCATGATCCGCCCTCCACGGCACCGCTCGGCAAGTCCTTGACAGCCCTGGTGCGGGCCAATGTTTGCGCCATGGCATCTTTGTTATTTTTGCCCCCCCGCGACGTGGTCATAAAACTGGCTTGTGACGTGGCCACCGGATCATCAACATCGCCGTCATGGGCAATGGCCCTGACAAAAGCGATATGGCGGGTGGTTTTATAGGCATGGGCTTCGGCAATAATGGTTTTGCCCGGCTTGCCGGCCCGCATATAGTCGATGCGTAAATCAAGAGTGGCGACGGGCAATGTGTCTTTAAAAGATGCCACCGCCGCCAAGCCGCTAGCCTGATCCAAAAGGGCGGTCAAGACGCCGCCGTGCAAAACCTTGGTGTCGGTATTTCCGACCAGTCTTTCGGCGTAGGGCAGGCTCAATGTGGCCCGGCTCAGATCTATGGCGACAAATTGTATGCCCAGAAATTTGGCATGGGGTGTGCCTTCCACAAACATTGGGGCTAAATCCCAAAGTCGTTTTAACCGCACCGCCTTATCTTGTTCGTCCATGATTTCGTCCTCGTTTTGGCCACCATAATGAGGCCAATTTAATTTACTACAAGATAAACTTTAGCCCGCCTGCTAATATCCGGCTAAATTTCGGCTAAAGTATTGTTACGGTTCCCCAACACGTTTTTCTATACTTGGTGTAGACCCCCCAAGTATAAACCCTTATATACGTCCACAAAAGGACTGGATTATGATTATCAATATATTGATTGCGTTGGCGTTATTGACCGTGTTTATGACACTGATTTTAGGGGCGCTTAATATGCGCAACACCGACAAGGCGTCGCGGCGGCGCTCCAACAAATTAATGCGCCTCAGGGTGGGCGCTCAGTTTGTGGCCGTGGTGTTGTTGTTTGCCATGATTTATCTAAAGTCCAAATCACGCGGCGGTTAGGTGGTAAAGCTCAACAAAATCTATACCCGCACAGGTGATGACGGCTCTACCGGATTATCGGACGGAACCCGCACCAATAAGGATTGCTTTCGGGTCAAGGCTTACGGCGAGGTCGACGAGGCTAATTCGGCCATAGGCGTAGCGCGGCTGTATGTGGATAATATTGAACTGGATCGCAGTTTGGCGCGCATTCAAAATGATTTGTTTGATCTGGGCGCAGATTTGTCTACGCCGATTATGGACGGTAGCAGCAAGGCTTTGCGCGTGGTGCAGGGCCAAATCGACAGGCTGGAGCAAGAACTCGACTTGCTCAACGCCAACCTCGCCCCCCTAAAAACATTCGTCCTGCCCGGCGGTAGCGAGCCCGCCGCCTATCTGCATCTGGCCCGCGCCATAACCAGACGATCTGAGCGCGAAATTGTCGCAATGATGGGCGAAGAGGAGATAAATCCCCTAGCCCTAAAATACACAAACCGCCTGTCCGACTACCTGTTCGTCGCCGCAAGATGGTGTAATGCACAAGGCAAGACGGATGTAAAGTGGGTGCCGGGAAAAGAAAGATAGGCCGGGGAGCGTTAGCTAGGGAGCCTCTGAATAACTCGGGTTGAATTTTCCCTGAGATGAAAATTTCAGATTTTTGTTTGGAAATTGAGAGAATAGCCAGGCTATTGTCGATATTTTCACGCAAAAAGCTGGATTTTTCAGCCAGGGAAAAACAGCTCATGAGTTATTCAGAGGCTCCCTAGGTGTTTAACATTTAGAGGGTGTACTTACACAATCTCCTTCCCTCATTTTTCATCACCGCTGTCCGGCTTAGATTTCATGGTGTGGTTTATGTATTTGGTTCGAGTTTTGATGTTTTGCACGAAACCCAACCCCTCCCGCTCCCCCCTGTGCATACAGGGGTCTATCGCAGGGTTCTCGGTTCAAACACAAGGCCCTGCTATAGATACCTGCATGCGCAGGCATGAGCGAGTTTTTAGGTGTGAGTTTAAGTGTTTAATTCTCAAAGATTTTGCACAAAGACCAAGTGTAAACCTAAACCGGGTATCAGTGATTTTTTATGGGAGGGAGGAGATTGTGTGAGTACAAACAAACACCAAAACGGGTGCGCAGATTTCTATGAACACCCGTTTGGTTTGGCATTGGGTCAAAATGCCTCTTTGTTTTTTGTCGCCTATTCTTCAGCTTCCAAAGCCTCTTGAGCTTCGGCGAGCGCCTTGCGGGCCTTGTCCAATTTGCGGCGGGTTTTTGCGCTTAGCTCTTTTTCGCGGGTAATACTCTTCTCTGCTTGTTCGAGCAGGCGCTTTGCCGCACCGACCATCATAGAGGCTTGTGCGCCGCCGCCGCTAAGGCCGCCAGTCATATGCAAAATATCGGTGTCCCTATTAACGATATTACCATCTGCGTCTTTTGCCAAACGCACGACAACAATTGTTGATTGGGCAGCATCACCATCCTCCATGTGTATTAGATCACTGTTCATTAAAAATCTCGTGTTTTCCCCGCTAGCTTTGTCGCCGAGAGCCATAAATAAACGCACTTGGTCACGTCCACTCATCCCCTCCGTTATTTTAATTTCCGAAGCATCAAACACTGTTTTATTGCCGTGCTCATCAATGCTGTAGGCGGTGGTCACGCCGTCTTCTACGGTGATTTCTATATGTTTAGCGGTCTCTACGCCGTCTACGTTTTCAACCCATTTCATAACTTTTTTGGTTTTAGTTTTAGTTTTGTCGGTTTCTATTGCCGGAGGTTGCGGTGTCTCTGGCCCGGCAGCAATTGTCACCGGGGCGGTCAGGGTGAACGCCGTAACAAGCAATGCGCCTGCGCCGATGCGTGACAGGATTGTCGAATTGGTTTTGGATGTTTTTAAAGTCATTAGTCTCTCCTTCAAGGGATGGTAAATGGTCAGGCAAAGCGGGCTTGTTTGCTGTGCCTGAGCCTTTAGGTTGGTGGTTAGTTTTGCGCTATGGATTAAGGTGGCCGCATAATTTCGTTTTGTACGCATGCCCCCGCCTATCACATTCAGCACATAGGCATCGCAGGCGGCTTCTTGGTCAATCCGGAATTTTGCCGCCGCCACATGCACGAGCGGGTTGGGCCAGTTGAGGGCGCGAAACACCAACGCCCCGAACGCCGTCCATAAATCCCGGCGCTTGATATGGGCCAGTTCATGCATAAGCGCGAAATGTTGTTGGCGGTCATTGAAATCTTCTTCAAAATTTTGCGGCAAAACAATAACGGGTCTGAACATGCCCGTAACAAGCGGCCCGGTATTGGTCGCCGCAAGCCTTATGTCCGGCATTGATATATTGAGCGTCCGGCAAATTTCAGCGGCCTGAACTTGTACGGATTTCGGTGCCGCAACACTGGTCTCGCCTATAAATTTAAGAAATTTTCGTTGGCGGATTATCTGGGCCGCGAGCCATATTATGGCCACAGCTATCCAGACAACAAGCACCGGGGTTTGCCAGTTAATTTGTGCGGCGGCAGGACTGTAAACGACGGCTTCAAACTGTATTGGCACAACGGCATCATTGGGCAACTTAGGCGCAGACGCCAGCCAGCTCGGCAGATTTACCGTGAGCGGCATTTCGGGAAGTGCGAGCCGAATTAGCGGCAATACCCACAGCCAATAGGCGGCCCGCGCCCCAAATTTTCTGGTAAATGGTCGCCGCACAACTAGTACTAGCAAGATAAGCAAGCTGACGGAAATGCCTGTATGTATGGCCCAGTTTAAGATGGTCTCAACGCTCATTATTAAGCCCCTCTCTCTTCAGGTCAGACAACAGTTTTTCCAAATCGGCTATGTCTTCGTCGGAAAGCCCGCGCCCCTCGGCCAAATGGGCCACCAAGGGCGTAGCGCGCCCGCCAAACAAACGGTCGGATAATGTCCGCGCCGCCTTGCGGGCATAAATCTCGCGGCTGATCAGAGGCGCATATAAAAACCGCCGACCGTCCTTTGTTGTAGAGAGCGCATTTTTATCTACCAGTCGCGACAACAGGGTTTTGACGGTTTTGATATTCCACCTCTTTTGCGCCGCAAGTTTCCTAGCAATGTCACTGGCGGGCTGCGGGCTTTGCATCCACAACACTTCCATAACACTTAATTCGGCTTGTGAGATTTTTTTCATAGCCATACCGCCCTTTGATTACAAGTGTAGTCATATTGTGATTACGAGTGTAGTCAACAACAAAATCAGGAAAATTTCATTACAAACTGGAAAGGGGAATATTGCCACACCAATAATTTAGGCGTCAATTTCTAACACTGCTTGCGTACCCGCCCAAAATATTCCATATGAACAAAATTGAATAACCTAAGTGCGGAGAGCCCTTTATGAAAGTCCTTGTTCCTGTCAAGCGCGTGCTTGATTTTAATGTTAAAGTGCGGGTCAAATCCGACCAGTCCGGTGTTGATCTGGCCAATGTCAAAATGTCCATGAACCCGTTTGACGAAATTTCCGTCGAAGAGGCCGTGCGCATGCAAGAGGCCGGTACAGCAACAGAAACCATCGCCGTTTCCATCGGGCCAGAAAAGTGCGCCGAAACCATCCGCACATCTTTGGCTATGGGTATTGACCGGGGTATTCATGTCAAAACCGACGCTGAAGTCGAGCCTCTGGCCGTAGCAAAAATCCTGAAAGCCATTGTCGAGGAAGAAAAACCCGAACTTGTTTTGCTGGGTAAGCAAGCCATTGATGATGACAGCAACCAGACCGGACAAATGTTGGCCGCGCTTCTCGGTTGGCCGCAAGCTACATTTGCCAATTCTATCACCAAGGACGGGGATAGCTTGACGGTTGGCCGCGAAGTTGACGGCGGTATCCAGACAATTAAAGTCTCCCTGCCCGCCGTGGTTACGGTTGATTTGCGCTTGAACGAGCCGCGTTATGCGTCCCTGCCCAATATCATGAAAGCCAAACGCAAACCCATCGACGCCAAGACGCCGGACGATTACGGCGTTGATATTTCGCCGCGCCTGACCACGCTGAAAGTCGCCGAGCCTGCGGGCCGCACGGCAGGGGTCAAGGTTGCGGACGCCGCCGAACTTGTCTCCAAGCTTAAAGAAGAAGGAGTGATCTAATGGCCATTTTAGTTATTGCCGAACACGACAACGAAAACCTCAAGGACGCCACCCACAAAACCGTTACGGCGGCTACGGCTATGGGTGGTGACATAGATATTTTGGTCGCAGGCAAAGGCGTCAAGGACGTCGCTGCCCAGGCCGCCAAAATCGCCGGCGTGCGCAAAGTGCTGGCCTGTGATCATGTCTCGCTCAAACGCCAACTTGCCGAAGCCATGCAAGAGGTCGTCGTGCCTTTAATGGACGGCTATGACGCCGTGTTGGCACCTGACACCACGACAGGTAAAAACTTTATGCCAAGGATAGCTGCCGCGCTAGACGTCATGCAAATTTCTTCAATCTCCGGTGTGGAATCTGCTGATACGTTCGTGCGACCAATCTATGCGGGCAATGCTATGGCGACGGTTAAATCATCTGATACCAAAAAAGTTATAACAGTACGCCCGACCGCTTTTGCGCCTGCGGCTGAAGGTGGTTCTGCATCCGTCGAAACCATCGCAGACCCGGCCACACCAACAACATCGGAATTTGTCTCAGAAGAACTTTCAAAATCTGATCGCCCCGAGCTAACCGCCGCCAAGATCGTCATTTCGGGTGGGCGCGGCATGGGGTCAGGTGAAAACTTCGCCATCATCGAAAAGGTCGCAGACCAACTCGGTGCCGCCGTCGGTGCATCACGCGCCGCCGTCGATGCGGGCTATGTGCCCAATGACTACTAGGTCGGCCAAACAGGTAAAGTCGTGGCACCAGAGCTATATATCGCCGTAGGTATCAGCGGCGCCATCCAGCATCTAGCCGGTATGAAAGACAGCAAAGTCATAGTCGCCATCAACAAAGACGAAGACGCGCCGATATTCCAAATCGCAGATTATGGTTGGGTCGCAGATTTGTTTAATGCGGTTCCGGAGCTTGAAGCGGAGTTGGCCAAGGCGGGGTATTAGTGAGAAGCCAGAAACCACCCTCTCTTCTCGCTCATGCCTGCGCATGCAGGTATCCATCGCCGGATTTACGGATATTCCCGAAGGTTCAGAACTGGGCCCCTGTATGCACAGGGGTGAGCGGGATGTGGGGAATGATTTTGAACCTAAATTATAGTAAAAGTGTTCGGCTCAACCGCGGCCTCACATTTTTCCATCAGCCCGTAGAATCCCCTGGAAACTCAGCTTCCGTTTGGGGCTAACACCCGCGAGCACCAAAAGCCCGGCTAATATGCCCAAGTTTTTGATGTGGTTTTGTAATTCGTGAGCGGCTTCCACTCCGGTGAAATTCCAAAAATCATGCATGGTCACATTGATGAGCAATATATACAGCACAAATCCCAAAGATGTCAGGTGCACATAGCGGCCGCTTGCCAAGAACACCGCGCCAATGGTTTGGGAAATCCCGGCCATATACAACAGCGGCAAAGCATAGGGGAGACCGTGGTGCTGCATCATTTCCAACTGGCTCGCAGGGGCCAATAATTTGGCAAGGCCGGGCACGAAAAAATATAGTGCCAACAATAACCGGCCAATGGTGATGTAGGCTTTTGATGATGCGCTCGCCATATCAGACTACCCTCCTCAGACTACTCTCCCGACAATTTCCCCGCGAAATATGAATAGATCAAGGCTTGGCTATGAGCGGTTTCCTCTAGGTTAGCCGCACCTGCATGGCCGCCGTCTATGTTTTCATAATAAACGAACGGAATGTCCATATCTTCTAGCCTCTGGGCAAATTTGCGGGCGTGGGCTGGATGTACCCGGTCGTCTTTAGTGGAGGTATAGATATAACTTTCGGGGTATTTCACATCGCTGCGGATATTGTGATAGGGCGACAGAGCCCGGATATAAGCCCCGTCCGCATTGTCATCGTCCGGATCGCCGTATTCCCCGACCCATGATGCGCCCGCCAACAATTTATCGAAGCGGCGCATATCGAGCAGCGGTACGCCAATAGCAATGGCACCAAATAAATCAGGGCGTTGGGTGAACATCACACCCATCAAAAGCCCGCCGTTGGAGCGACCGTGAACGCCCAAATGTTCAGGGCTAGTGATTTTTTTGGCAATCAAGTCTTCGGCCACCGCGATAAAATCATCATAAATAATTTGGCGTTTGTCTTTAAGACCCGCCTGGTGCCAGTCCGGGCCAAATTCGCCGCCGCCCCTGATATTGGCGACCACATAAACCCCGCCGCGCGCTAACCAGGCCCGCCCGGTTGTGGCGGAGTATGACGGATTAAGCGAAATTTGAAACCCACCATAACCGTACAGCAAAGTCGGGTTTGTGCCGTCCAATTTCATGTTTTTATCCCGCACCACATAATAGGGGATTTTGGTGCCGTCTGTGGAGGTCGCAAAAAATTGTTCCGCCGCCATAGACGAGCTGTCAAACCAACTTGGCAAGGATTTGGCCTTAACGCTTTGCATGGTTTTGGTGTCGATCGTCCACAAAGTATCCGGGGTCAAAAAACTTTCCGTATTGACGAAAGCGATATCTTCTTTGGAATTGGTGCCGCCGATTGTGACATTGCCGTTTTCGGGGAAGTCCAATTTGGTTTTCGTCCACGCCCCGTCCTTGAAATCAAACGCAAAGGCCGAGCCGGATACATTTTCGTATAAGGACAGCAAGAGCGTGTTTTTGGTGGCGCCGAACCCGCCTATGGATTGACGCGCATTTGGCGATATCACTTCATTGACCGCATCAATAGTTCCGGTTTTCATAAAATCCGCAATGGAGAAAGATACCAATGTACCGGATTTAAAGATTTTTCCGTTTTTCTGCGGCCAGTCTTCTTGCAAAGTCACCAACTGTTGGCCTTTAAACTGGCTGCCCAAATTGGATTTAAGCGGTATTGGCAGCTTAACTGGTGTCCAAGCATTATCGCCGCCTCTAGGTATCCAGAAATATTCCGTCGTATAAAATGTTACGGCGCGAACAATCATAATTTCGTCTTTACCGTCCGCGTGTTCAAATGTACCGGGCCAAACACCCACATCGGTTTTCTCGCCGCGCATCAATTCGCGGGCGGCGGTCAAGGGTGTGCCGCGTGTCCATAATTTTGCCACGAACGGATAACCACTATCGGTCATGGTGGAATTGCCGTTTTTATCGGCACCAAAATCAACCCCGACCAACAAATTGTCCCCATCGACCCAAGCCGCCCCGCCTTTGCTTTCAGGCAAGAAAAATCCGCCGTCCACAAATGCTTGCTCGGCCACATTAAATTCCCGCCGCTCTATGGCGTCCTTGCCGCCGTCCGACAGCGATACCATACATAGATTAAAGGCGGGTGCTAAACAGCTTGTGCCTTTATAAACCCAGTTTTTGTCCTCCGTCTTGGCCAAAGCATCAATATCAAGAATGGTTTCCCAAACCGGGGCATCTGTGCGGTAGCTGTCCAAACTGGTACGCCGCCAAATGCCTTTAACGTGTTTGTCGTCCTGCCAAAAATTATAGGCCTTGCCGGCCCGGTAACTGACATAGGGAATTTTTTCTGGCGAATTATAAACTTCCAGCAGCTCTTTTTTCATGGCCCGATAAATATCACCCTGCATCAAGGAGGCGGAGCGTTCATTCCAGCCCTTGACCTTTGCCAAAGCCTTTTCGCCCAACACCTCTTCCAGATATAAATGATCTTCGTCGGTTTGCCCCGCCGCAGTGTACGTCATTGGGTTATCCTTGTTGATCTGGTATAAGGTGGGCGTGGTTTGCATCTGCGCCCCCGTTGTTTCAGCGCCCATTGTTTCAGCCCCCGATGTTTCAGGTATTGTATCACCTGATGTGTTTTTGGGCTGGCAAGCCGTAAGCGCCGCCGCACACAATCCTAAAAGCAAAAATTTCTTCATCTCTATCCCCTACTGGTGTTGACCACATCAAAGCCGAAAATGACAATGAGAGCAAGAGCGGATTGGTACACATATACATATCAAGGTATGCTGAAACCCCGGTAAAGCGAGGCTAAATCTTAACGGTTTCTTTACCATAAAACCTGACTATCCGTAGTGGAATCTCACATTTAGTGATGAATTTCGTGATTTTGGGAGGTTTTTATGATCCGCCGTATTTTGATTTCAACCACTGTTTTGTCGGTTATGTCGTCAGCAGCATTTGCGCAAACAATTACCACCGTGGTAAATGAAGCCGTGCCTAACAAGCACCAACCAATTATTGCTAATTCACCCCAAGACTTGGCCCTACAAGAAGAAATTCGTAAAATTAGGGCGTTTAATGCAAAAATAAACGTACAGCCCGGCACCTCAGACACATATTCTGTTCCCGCCCCAAACAAGGCTTCTAGCCCTTATGAAGGCCGCAAAATCGAGTTGTACGAAACGCCGACACGTATTACCTATGCTACCGCCAGTGGCCGCCGGGTTGCGGTTGTGCCGACAACCATCACCGTGCGCAAGCCTGCCGTCGGGTATACACGCATTCACCGGGTTATTGCCGGAGATACCCTGTATAACCTTGCCACACGCAATTGTATCTCAGTCGCACAAGTCAAAACCCATAACGCCCTAAGCACGAGTGATATCAAGCTTGGTCAAGTGTTGACCTTGCCGGCTAGCCAGTGCGGCGCGAAAACGCTTACTGCTAAAAGCCAAACCCTATCCACTACCCGCTCAGAAACCATAACTGAGAGCGGTATAGTTCGCAGGGTCATGCCGATCCAAACCGGCATTCAAGTACGGCCCGGAGATATATATGCGGTGCTGCCTAAAGATACCCTGTACAGTATTGGCAAACGCTATTGCGTCAAAGCCGATGCTCTGGCTCAATTTAACGGGCTGAACAGCAAAACTGCCATTCAACCTGGGCAACGTTTGCGCTTACCGGGTAATGCTTGTATAGAATAATTGAGGCTTGCATAAAATAATCTGGACATTTTGAGCACAGCACGTTGCAAAATGTGTAACCATGCTTATATAGTCCTGCAATAACGGCTCTTTATAGGCCATGATTTCGGGACACACATATGTTAAATATTCTCATGCAAGCAAATCCAGGCGGTTCAGGTGTGGGCCTTATGGGACAATTACTGCCATTTATTCTTATTGGTTTTGTTTTTTACTTTCTGCTGATCCGTCCGCAAAACAAGCGCATGAAAGAACATAAGGCCATGCTAGCGGCGGTAAGCCGTGGTGATACCGTGGTCACAAGCGGCGGGCTTATTGGCAAAGTTACAAAAGTGACCGATGATGAGCTGACCATTGACGCGGGCAGCGGTGTAAAGCTGAAGGTTATGAAGCACATGCTGAACGATGTGCGTAACAGCACTGTCCCCGCTAACGATACTGGTAAAAAGAAATAATCTTCCCACTAGATTAGGATACAAACATGAAGCCTCTCTATTGGAAATTTCTTCTGATATTAGGGGCCGTGATTGTCGGTGCCAGCTTGGCGTTGCCCAAGGCTTTGCGCAAAAACATCGAGCTTGAGGGCGCGAAATCTTCCCATAAATCATTGGTCGCCGAAAACTACCAGAGCGAGACATTTGGAGATACGTCTAGCATTTCATTTGGTTTCCATAAGGTTTTACGCTCGGATTTTTTAGTAGTTCAACTCTGTGCCGAAGAAGGGCAGTGCCCACTCGGCACAATGGCTAACCCGCACAAGGACGGCAGTGGTTATTTACTGCTTAAAAGCAAGGCCGTACTTGATAACTCGGATATCAAAAGTGCGTACGCTGATTTTCAACATCAGACCAACATTCCCGTTGTAAATTTTGCTTTAGCTGACCTTGGTGCGCAAAAATTCTGCGCGTTTACCACGAAGAATATAGGTAACCCTTTTGCCGTTGTGCTGGGTGGGGAAATCCTGACAGCGCCCAATATTCATGGTGCCATATGTGGTGGCACAGGGTTTATTGACGGTAATTTCACTATGATAGAGGCTGAGAGTTTAGCCAAGGCCCTCAATTCAGGTATGCGGCCTATTTCCTCGCGCGTTGTGCCCAAAGGGTAGTTACTGTCGGCCATACGGGCAAACCTCCAAAAAATAGGTTTGCACCTGCGCCCAAACCCATTATGAGTACGCCCAATTGTGCGGCGCGTATTTGTCAAACTCACACATAGATAAAAGGAAATGCAAATGCTGCATTTTTCACGTTGGAAAATAACTCTTATTTTAGGGGCCATCATGCTGGGCTTGCTTTTTGCATTGCCCAATGTATTGCCCAAGAATGTCAGGGACAGCCTGCCGGGCTTTCTCCCCAATCAAACCCTTAACCTTGGCCTTGATTTGCAAGGCGGGGCGCATTTATTGCTCGAGGTCGACCTTAAAGACGGTCTTGAAACAACCCTGCGCTCTGAGCTAGCCGGACTTAGGGCCGCCCTGCGCGAGGAACGCATAAGCGCCACCATGCGCAACCGGGACGAAGCCATATTTGTCACCTTTAAAAATGCCGCCGACGCTGAAACAGGCGCACCCATATTGCGCAATCAATCCGTGGCGGTGGATAGCAGCGTCATAGGCGGCGGCGGTAAAACCCTGATCATCCAAAAGCAGAATGACCTGCACTATAAGGTCACAGTGTCTAACGAGTTTATTGAATATATCAGCAACCGCACTATCGCCCAGTCTATACAGGTGTTGCGCAAGCGTATTGATCCCACCGGCACAACCGAAATGACCTTGGCCAAAGAAGGCTCGGAGCGGATTTTATTGCAAGTACCCGGCGCTAAAGATGTGGACGAAATTAAAGACCGCATCCGTCAAACTGCCAAGCTTGGGTTTCATGAAGTGGTGCGTACCGACCCGGTTGTGTTAGATTTATGTGTCAACGAAAACCGGTGCCCCCTCGCCAGTGCGGCCTATCCGCAAAAAAACGGCGGCGGCTATTTGATGGTCAAGACCCGCGAAATTGTTACGGGTGCTGATTTAAAAAGTGCTAGCGAAGGCCTGCACCCCCAAAACAATTACCCCATTGTCAACTTTAGGTATAATGCACGCGGCGCAAAAAAGTTTTGTGATTTCACCGCAACCCATGTGGGTGAGCCTTTCGCCGTTGTACTGGACGGAGAGATTATCACTGCGCCCAATATCAACACGGCCATTTGCGGCGGCAGCGGCTTTATCGAGGGCAGCTTTACCATGGAAAGCGCGCGCGAATTGTCATTACTCCTCAACGCCGGCGCATTGCCGGCCAAACTGAACATCGCCGAGGAACGCACGGTCGGGCCGGAGCTTGGGGCTGATTCCATTGCAGCGGGTAAGATTGCCTCAATGATCGGGCTTGGTGGTGTGTTCATATTCATGTGGATTGTATACGGCTTGCGCTTTGGCACATTTGCAAATATCGCATTGGCAACTAATATTGTGCTGATCGCCGGGGCTTTGTCCTTGATGGGCGCGACCTTAACCTTGCCGGGTATTGCCGGGATTATCCTAACCATAGGTATGGCGGTGGATGCCAATGTGTTGATCTTTGAGCGCATCCGCGAAGAAACCCGAAACGGACGCGGGCCAATCAATGCCATTGATACGGGGTATAGATTATCCTTGGCTCCAATTCTCGATGCCAATATCACCACTTTGATTGCCGCCTTGACCTTGTATTTCGTTGGCTCCGGGCCTATTCGCGGCTTTGCCGTGACCTTGTCCATCGGCATTGTCATGTCCGTATTTACCGCCATTGTTGTCGCAAGGCTGATGACCTCCACATGGTTACGCCGTGCGCGTCCCAAAACTCTCCCCATATAGGTGCATTATGTTTGATATAGCTCTTGTTCGTTTTCTACCGTCCGATACCCGCATTAAATTTATTTCCTTACGCTGGGCGGCTATGGTGTTGTCTATTCTCGGCATACTTGCATCGATTTATATATTCTCCACAAAAAACCTCAATTACGGTCTTGATTTTAAAGGCGGTACGGTGTGGGAATTTCATCTTGACCAAGACCCGACCCATGAAGATATGGATGCGTTTCGCCAGCTCGGCCCCGATCTGGGCCTTGGTGAATTGGCCATCCAGACCATCGCCCAAACTGGTGATAAAGCCCAGGCAATCCGTCTGTCCGTACCCAAACAAGATGCGTTGGAAGGGGATGACAATGACGACAAAGCCCAGCAAGTGGCATTGGAATCCGTCCGGGCGGCCGTCATTAAATTATACCCCGAAGTAGCCAAACGAGAGAATACCATAAGTGTTCAGGTTCTTGGCACCAAGGTTTCCGGCGAACTTAAACGCAAAGGTGCCATGGCGGTCATATTGGCTTTGATGATGGTGCTTCTCTATATTTGGGTTCGGTTTGAGTGGCAATTCGGCTTGGGCGCGGTGATTGCACTGGCCCATGATGTAATTTTGACCATCGGGGTATTTTCCCTGACGGCGCTGGAGTTTAACCTATCCATTGTGGCGGCGATTTTGACCATTGTTGGCTATTCGCTCAACGATACGGTGATCGTCTATGACCGTATTCGCGAAAATCTGCGCAAATACAAAAAGAAACCGCTTGAGGATGTGCTGAATTTGTCCATCAATGATACTTTGTCGCGCACAATTATGACCTCGTTCACCACATTGCTGGCTTTGACGGCTCTGTATATTTGGGGCGGGCCAGGTTTGAACGGCTTTGCCTTTGCCATGATCTGGGGCGTGTTTGTCGGAACCTATTCCTCCGTATTCGTCGCCTCCCCAGTCTTGTTACTGCTCGGTGTAAACAAGGGTAGGTTACAGAAGTAATCTATTCTATAATTTTCTTATACCATGGTTTGAAATTTTAAGTATGGCGCGGGCCGTAATGCGCGGTGCGCTCACTGGCCCTATGACGGCACTGGGTGTCGAGTTTGGGTTATCGCCTGCAAAATAATATTTACCGCTCTCAACCCGCTCAAGCCGTTTGATAATCCGGCCCAAATCCGTGTGCTCCACAACATAAATAAACCCCGCTCGCAAGGAGCGGGGTTTTATCGTAAGAACATAATCTGCGCAGTTTAAAGTCGGGGACATGCTGTCACCGGTTATTTTGACCAGACGCACTTCGTTATAGGTCTGGCGTCACCACTTCCAATGCGGGCGCGTAGGGGGCGGTGACCCGCTTGGTTTTTACGCCTTTAATCTTCCAGAACATTTCGGCAAAATCATTGACCAATTCTACCAAAGCTAGACCGTCTTCGCGGTGCAAATCTTGTTTGCAAGCACTGGCTTTCATCATGATATTATGGGTCAGCTCATTTGCTTGTTCTTTTAAGATGTCGCCTTTGATAAAATCACCCCAAATGATGCGGATTTCGTGCTTGACCGCTTCGGCCTGCTTTTCTTTTTCGGCCGTATTGCGGGCGATTTTCATAGCGGTATGAACGCTCATATCTTTGGTATCAATGTCTAGCAAAATATCCATTTGGCGCACAACGGATAGCGCGTGATATAATGCCGGGCCAGTATCGTAAATCCCGCACGGAATATCACAATGAGCCGAAGCGGTTGGTATTTTGGCGTCCAGCTTGGCGCGAATTGTAGTGTACATAATGGTCTCCTATGAATGTTTAGAACGGTTATAGACCAAGCTTTGCCAGATTGCCAACAGGTTTCATGGCTTATTTACCCGCCTTAAGGTCAGATTGATCCGCCCGCCCTTGGGCACGAGGGTGCTCCTCCCGTAGAAAATTTTATCAACACCGTGATAGCATTTGCGTGCCGCCCCTGCCAACACCACCACATCGCCGCTTGAGAGCTTAAGCGCGTGAGTGTTACCGCCGCGCTTTGGCCCGCCGAGCCGGTACCGGGCCGGATCGCCGAGCGAGATCGAGACTATGGGCGCGTTTAAATCATGTTCGTCTCTGTCCACATGCATGCCCATTTTATTACCCTCCCTATACCAGTTGATTAAACAGGCTTCGGGCGGAACCGGGTAATTGGTCAGTTCGTCCCAAATATCCAATAATATTTGCGGCATAGGCGGCCACGGCTTTTGGGTTTTTGGGTGCAGGGGCTCATAACGGTAGCCCTTAATATCCGCCACCCAACCAAGTGAGCCGAAATTACTGCCAACCACCGATATAGCCTGCCCGGTGCGCGGCATCCGGCCTTGGAAGAACGGTGCATCGCCGCGCACCGCTTCGCTCACATGGGCCAACAGGGCTTTTTGTGCGGGCCTGTCCAAATATTCCGGCAAATAGGCGAATCCATCTGGTAATTTAACTGTCATGACTAAAGGTTACTCAAAATAACGGTTTGGCGCAAAAAAATTGCGACTATTTCAGCAAAACCCGGCTCTAACCCTTGCAGGGGCGAAATTACCTCCCATATGGGCATTGAAGGAGAAATCCGTATCATGAAATTTGCGGCCCAGTCACAATAAACAACACTGAGCGTCGCCCCTAAAGGAGAAAATTATGGCTAAAGTCATTGGTATTGATCTGGGAACCACCAATTCCTGTGTCGCAGTTATGGACGGCGACAAACCCCGCGTTATTGAGAACGCCGAAGGGCAGCGCACAACACCTTCCGTTGTCGCATTTACAGACGGCGGCGAACGCTTAGTTGGTCAACCCGCCAGACGTCAGGCTGTCACCAACCCCGAGCATACATATTTCGCCGTCAAGCGGCTCATCGGTCGTCCGTTCACGGACCCACTGGTTAAGAAGGACGCTAAATTGGTGCCTTATGATATTGTCAAAGGTAAAACCGGCGATGCATTTATCAAAGGCCGCGACAAAAACTTTTCCCCTGCGGAAATCTCTGCGGTTATTTTGCAAAAAATGAAAGAAACGGCAGAGGCTTTTCTGGACGAGAAAGTCACCCAAGCCGTGATCACCGTACCCGCCTACTTTAACGACGCCCAGCGCCAAGCCACCAAAGACGCCGGTAAAATCGCTGGCCTCGAAGTATTGCGCATCATCAACGAACCAACTGCTGCGGCGCTAGCTTACGGTATGGACAAGGAAGACGGTAAAACCATCGCGGTTTACGATTTGGGCGGTGGTACATTTGATGTGTCTATTCTTGAAATCGGCGACGGTGTGTTTGAAGTTAAAGCCACCAACGGCGATACATTCCTCGGCGGTGAAGACTTCGACATGCGTATTGTCGAGTATTTCTCAGATGAGTTCAAAAAAGAAAACGGCATTGATTTAAAATCAGACAAATTGGCCCTGCAACGTCTTCGCGAAGAAGCGGAAAAGGCCAAAAAAGAATTGTCCACTGCAACCAGCTATGAAGTCAATCTACCGTTCATTACGGCGGATGCATCCGGCCCCAAGCATTTGACCATGAAATTGACCCGCGCCAAATTGGAAGCCTTGGTTGACGATCTGATCAAACGCTCCATCGCGCCTTGTAAAAAGGCTCTGGCGGACGCAGGCCTTAAAGCAGCGGATATTGATGATGTGGTTTTGGTTGGCGGCATGACCCGTATGCCAAAAGTACAAGAAGCCGTTACCAAATTCTTTGGCAAGAAGCCTCACAAGGGTGTGAACCCAGACGAAGTGGTTGCCATGGGCGCGGCTATTCAGGCTGGTGTTTTGCAGGGCGATGTTAAAGACGTGCTCCTCTTGGACGTGACGCCGTTGTCCCTCGGTATCGAGACCGAAGGCGGTGTGTTTACCCGCATGATCGACCGCAATACAACAATCCCGACCAAAAAGTCGCAAGTCTACTCGACCGCCGCGGACAACCAGTCTGCCGTGACCATTCGCGTCTCACAAGGCGAGCGCGAAATGGCTGCGGATAACAAACTCCTGGGTCAATTTGATCTGGTCGGTATTCCGCCGGCACCGCGCGGCTTACCGCAAATTGAAGTGACCTTTGATATTGATGCCAACGGTATCGTCAATGTGTCTGCCAAGGATAGCGCCACAGGTAAGGAACAGCAAATCCGTATTCAGGCCAGTGGTGGTCTTTCGGATGCTGATATCGAAGCCATGGTCAAGGACGCCGAGAAAAACGCTGACAGCGACAAAGAGCGCCGCGCGCTCGCCGAAGCTAAAAATCAGGCCGAAGGTCTGGCCCACAAGGCCGAGAAAGATCTGGAAGAACACGGTGATAAAATCGAGGAAGAAGACCGCGAAACCATCAAAACCCTGATCACGGAAGTCCGCGAATTGGCAGAAGGTGAAGACACGGAACAAATCAACGAGAAATCTGCCGAGCTAACCGCCGCCGTCATGAAAATGGGTGAAGCCATTTATAAGGACGCGGGCGCGGGCGAAGAAGGTGCGGACGCGCCTGAAGCTGCATCCAGTGCGGGCGACGACGATGAAGACATCGTAGACGCCGAGTTTGAGGACGTCGACGAAGATAAATCGTAAGAGCATTTACGTAAATGCTACGGTTCCCTCCTCTCTTTCCTTCCTCCACTTGTGGGGGAAGTACCCCAAAGGGGGGATGGGGGGAACAACTCTATTCAGGCACCAGACGAAAGATTGCCCCCCATCGAACGCCAAGAGGCGCCCACTTCCCCTATAAAAAATGGAGGAAGGAAAGAGCGGAGTTCTTTATGGATGGAAAATGGTAACCTTCGAACCAGAACAGTTCGGGCATTACGCCTTGCCTGCACGCCGTGAAAATTTGCGGCGCAAAGTTGATGCCATGCCCGACACCAAATTCGGGCGCATGGCTATTTCCGCAATCCGTAAACTGGCGTTTCGTGGTCTGCAAGACCCGTTCGATGTCACCATCATGCCAGACGTTAACGCCCGTCTCTATCCCCGCTCCAACCGGTGCGAGAAACGCGCCTTTGCCGGGGTACAAATATGGGACGCGGTTGAGCGGCAAGCTTTGAACGGTGCTTTTGATGTCAGCACCTCTGCGCCATTTATTTTTATGGATGTGGGGGCCAATGTCGGCTTGTACAGTTTGATCTTGGCCGCCCATGCGGAGGCACAGAACAAACCCATACGCATTCTTGCCTTTGAGCCTGACCCGATAAATAGAGCCAGATTTGAATTTAATGTCAAAGCCTCAAATGCCGATATCACCGTCCTGCCCTATGCCGTCTCCGATGTGGACGGCGAGGGATTTATGGGCGGCGGTGACAGCAATCGCGGCGAAGCGCGTTTAAGCGCAAAAAGTAATGAGAACACCAAAGTGCAAATCAAAACCCTGTACGGGGTTTGCAAAGCTAATAACCTACCCCATATTGACGCCATGAAAGTGGATATTGAGGGGCATGATGAACGGGCGCTATCGGCATTATTTGCTGATGCCCCAAAAACACTGTGGCCGCGCCTGCTTATTCTTGAAACCGGGCGGGCCCACAGTGCTTTGGAAGCCACATCTTTGCTTGAGATGTGCGCCTTACGCGGCTACACACTCACCAAACGCGCCGGGATCAATTCTATCCTGGCCCTAAACAGTTAATTTACGAGGGCCGGATGGCAAGTAAACGCGATTATTATGAAGTGTTGGGCTGTGTCAAAACGGCAGACGGCAAAACCTTAAACACCGCCTACCGCAAATTGGCCATGGAGTTCCATCCTGACCGCAATCCGGACAACCCGGAAGCCGAGGCCCAATTCAAAGAGATCAACGAAGCCTACTCAATCCTGTCCGACGACCAAAAACGCGCCGCCTATGACCGCATGGGCCATAGTGCCTTTGGCCAGTCTGGTGGTATGGGCGGCGGCGGTCAAGGTGGTGGCTTCCACGATTTCTCCGACATTTTCTCGCAAATATTTGGCCAGCAAGGCGGCGGATTTGGTGATGTATTTGGCGGCGGTGGCGGGCGCGGAGGTCGTCGTGCGGTGCGCGGCTCTGACCTGCGCTACGAGATGGAAATTTCTCTGGAAGAAGCATTCGCGGGCAAAGACCTTGAGATCAAAGTTCCAATTTCCGAAGACTGCCACGGCTGTGACGGAACGGGAGCTGCCGAAGGTGCCGAGGTTGAGACTTGCTCGACCTGTGCCGGTCAGGGCAAAGTCCGCACCCAACAAGGCTTTTTCACCATGGAGCGCCCTTGCCCCAGATGCGGCGGTCAGGGCGAATATGTCTCCGACCCGTGCCGCACCTGCGACGGGACGGCACAAGTGCGCGTCGAGACCACACTGGAGGTCAACATCCCGGCGGGTGTTGAGGACGGCACACGTATCCGCCTTAGCGGCCAGGGCGACGCCGCGCCAAAAGCCGCCGGGCCGGGCAGTACGCGCGGTGATTTATATATTTTCATCTCCGTCGCACCCCATGATTTGTTTGAACGCGACGGGGCTAATTTGTTTTGCCAAACCCATGTACCCATGACCTGCGCAGCGCTCGGCGGCGAGGTGGAAATCCCGACCATTGACGGCGGCCGCACCAAGGTCAAAATCCCGGCAGGATCCCAATCAGGACGCCGCATGCGTCTACGCGGCAAAGGCATGAGCGCACTACGCTCCCACATGCGCGGCGATATGTATGTGGAGCTGACGGTAGAAACCCCGAGCGGGCTTAATGCCAGACAGCGCGAACTGCTCGAAGAGTTTCGCAAAGAAGGCGGCGACGAAACCTGCTCGCCCGCATCGTCCGGATTTTTGGACAAAGCCAAAAGGTTTTGGGATGGTCTGGTAGATTAAATTTGCCAAAGATAACGATACAAAAACTCCGAAAATGGTCGTACTATTATCTGGTAGCTAGTGTTGCTTTTTTTGTACTCGATTTTTCCATATATATATTAAAAACATTGTTTTGGAATTTAGAAATTTCAATAGTGGATATTCTAATTTTATCGGTAAAGCACGGCCTTTTAATGCCACTCTTGGTTGGCGGCATTTGGATTTTTTTCGGGGTTTTTAATAAAGCATTGAGCTATATTTCTGCACAGATGCACAAACCAAAACCGTTATTACCCGAAAGCAAATTTACGGTAGATGTTACTGATAAAAAATTGTTTGTGACAAACCCTGACGGAAAAGTGTCGTCAATTTTACTCAAAAGCATCACCTCAATTATTGTAGAAACCAATGACAGCGGGCCTTGGGGAATGGATGTTTGGTTTATCATCATGGGTGCATCCGATAATGAATTTTGCACTTACCCTATGGGAGCAACCAACGATGAGAAAGCTCTTGATTATTTCATCACGTTGCCGAGGTTTGAGTTAAAAGGCATGAACAGCACTGAAAACGCACGGTTTGTTTGTTGGCAAAAAGCGGATACGATTTGAACCCACCACACCTAAATACCATGGCCCAAATTACTTGTCAGCTATAACTTCTACCGCCGCCATGACCCGCAACAAATTACCGCTCCAGATTTTCTCTATGTCAGCCTCGGAATATCCGCGCGCCAAAAGTTCTTTGGTGACGCTTTCGGTCTGCGCTGCATTTTCCCAACCAACCACGCCGCCGCCGCCGTCAAAATCCGACGAGATGCCCACATGATCAATGCCGGCAATTTTTACGGCGTGGTCAATATGGTCAGCAAAATTCGCAACCGAAGCACGCGGCGCAATGTCGTAAATGCCTTTCACGCGTTTTGTGTATAAAGCCCGCGTCTCCTTGGTCATGGCGGAGCGAGCCGCCCGGGTTTCCAATCCCATCTCAGCCCGCACTTGGGCGATATAGGCGGTTTGTTCGGCCGTGTGGGTTTTGACATAGGAATCAAATGCCACAATCTGCACAACACCGCCATTGGTCGCTAGGGCGCGTAATTGCTCATCGTCCAGATTGCGCGCACTGTCCGCCACCGCTTTGACACCGCTATGAGACGCAATCACCGGGGCTTTTGACAGACTGACGGCTTGCATCATTGTGGTCTTTCCCGTGTGGGAAACATCCACCATTATCCCGGCTTTGTTCAAAGCCGCAACCAAGTCCTTACCTAGAGGCGAGAGGCCGCCGTGCATATCCGTTGTCTGACCGTCAGCTTTATTAGGGTTGGAGCTGTCGCCAAACTGGTTGTGACCAAAATGGGTTAAGCCCACATAACGCACGCCGCGCTTTGCCCACATAGGCACGTCGGCGATACTGGGGCCGAGCGGAAAAGCGTTCTCCATACCGATAAGCGCGGCCCGTTTGCCCGCCTTGTGGATCCGCCGTACATCCGCCGCTGTAAGGGCAAGCTCTATCCGGTCAGAATAAGTTTCCGTCATTTTCTTGATGGCGGCAAAACGGGTTTCGGCGATTTGGCGGGCATCTGCATATGCATCATCACTGACAGTCGCGATGTTGGTTTGTGGCACATAGACAATGAAAAACGCCGCGTCCAGACCGCCAACAACCATCTTGTTCAGATCAACCTGGGCTGTGGTGTCCGTTCCCGGGTCCATTTCTGGCGTCATATATGTCAGCGGTACATCCACATGCGTGTCCAATGTCAAGATGCGTTCATGGAAACTTTGTTGCGCCGGTTTTGCCGTATCGTCCTGAGCAATGTCTGGTTTTGCCCCGCATGCAGATAGCGTTAAAGCGCCCAAAACTGTGGCACTAAATGTGAGAATTGCGGTATTATTGAGTAACGGCATATTATTGTCCTTGTTCCAAGAAAGAGAAAGAGTAACTGCCCTTTTAGGCTGAATTAAAACTGTAAATCAAGATGCGATATAGCTTTGCCTCGTTGGAGAACGCTTTTGACGCACGACAAACAACGCAACAACCCACAACGTTTTGAGGATTAGCAAGCCAAAAAATTTATCAAAAAAGTGCTCTAAAGCTCGGCTACACAGGAACATCGTGGGTTATTTAAACGGAGCGCCTGTAAATCGCTTCTCTATAATAACTGCATCTGGCTTGTCACTGCTAATGAGCCAATAGATTTGCGCGCCGCCGCTTGTTTCGCATAATGTCACCTGACCATTATCTTCTAAGCCCCAAAATCTGTTGGTGCGCTTATACGGGTTTGTTTGGTTTGCACGGATCAGGTCTTCAATATAATCGGCATTAACCGGTGGTTTTTGCCAACTCCAAATTACACTTCCGCCGCCGCAATAGGCTGGTCTTTGCGGCGTAGGCACAAATAGAACGGCTAAAACAAAAAGCAGTCCTAAAAGGATTGGCATTTTCACTTTCAATTGCCCGGCGACCACTTAAAAGCCGCCGCCTGTCCGAAAGCCGCCGCCCCTTGAAGGACGCGACGAACGCGGCATTCTGGGCATGCGCGGCGTGGGTGAGCGTCGTCCGCGTCTGCGCCCAGACCCACCGCCAAAGCCGCCGGTATTGCGCGGCAGACGCATGGCTTCCCCCCAGTCTATCCCGCCAAAATCCATATCCCCCAAATCAATGCCGCCAAAACCACCCCGAGACGGCCGCTTTCTGCTTTGACGTTTTGGCCTTCTTTGCGTAGTGCGCCTTACTGTGCGTTGCGCCCGCTCGATCTGCCGCCAGACATCACTGCTCGACAAAAGCCCGCCGATTAACTGCCCAAGCAGCGGCCCCATCATGCCGCCGCCCGGAAAAGTAGAGCTCGGCGCGTCAAAGCGGCGGTTTTTAAATTTACGGCGCAGTTTTTCCAAATCCTTCAAACTATCTTCATATTTTTCCAAAAGCCTTTGCGCCTCTTGCTTATCGTCTTGCAGATCTTGGGCGGTATCGGCCAGCTCGACAATACGCCGTATGGCAAAATCATCATCTTCACTAACGGTTTGGGCGGCCAGACGTTTAAGGCTCGGCAGGTTTTTGCGCCTCAATGCCTCAACCAACAAATCCGTAGCTTCGCGGTAAGGTACACTGTCCCCGGTACTGACCTTGCTTTGCAAGGCGCGGATTTCCCGATATTTTTCTTCTCCGGTTTCAATATTTAAATCTATTTTTTCTAGTTTTCTTTGCGCCGCCAGAGACGCTTTTTTTAATTTGGTTACACCTTCGCGCACTAATATGGCCTGTTCAGCTTTATGCAAGGCCGTCTGTGTGCCTAAGTGTTTTTCCGTAAGGTCTTCCACATGGGCTGCGAGGCGCACGGGAATATCCCGCAAACGTTGATAGCCAAGTGCCGCCTCCGTGTATTTGCTACGCCTTGCGATGAGAGCGTCAAATCCTTTGGTTAAAAACCAGCCCTTTGCCTCTTTGGTTCCAAAGCGGCGATTTTGCAGATAGCTAAAATAAGGGTCATTCCGATAGGGTGCGCCTTTTTTGCTCACATCGGCTTCGGCCAGTTCTTGCTTGGCGCGGGCCCGCTCTATCGTCGCTTCGGCGGCATTTTCTGCGTCCATAAGCGCTAAATAATCCGGGTCTTTCAGCAATTTCGTGCGGCACGCTTCCGCTGCTATTTCGTAAGCCGTCACCGCCTGCTCCACTAGGTCTTCTGCGCTACGGCGCGCCGCTTCAAGTTTGGTGATTTTGGCCAGACTGGCATCGGCCTTTTTCGACAAACGGGCCTCTTGTTTGGCGTGAGCCGCAAGCAATTTTACCGCTTGCCTGTCTGCATACCCCAAACTTTGGTCACTGCGCCCGTCGCCTAAAATATCAAGGCGGACTTTGGCAATATCGGCGTAAGCTTGGGCTTGTTTGCGCGTAACTTCACTTAAAGCATTTGTGGCCCGCCCCGGCATGCGGGCCGCTTGTGCCACACTGGTGCGGGCTTTGGCAATGGCGCCGTCTATTTCGTGCAAGGCATTTAGTCCACTATTTTTTCTGGCCATATATCCCTACCAATCCAAAATCCGAGACCCGTCGGTCTCGATTTTATACTCAGGTTTTAAAAACCCGCGCTTTTTAACCCCGATAACGGCGTTTTGGATAATTTGATCATCGCGTTTATCGGCGGAGACACTTTGGTAAACCGCAAAAGGCACGCGCACCCCCCAGATTTTTACACGTTTACTTTTCTGGTCTTCTTCGCTGTTGACCAATATGTTAACGGTCTTGCCGCGCACATCTATACCCTCAACGATCAGATAGTAATTGCGGGCATTTGGCGCATCATCAGGAATACGGAATACCCCGGAGCTTTCGCCGGGGCGCGAGACAATCCGGACAATGTAATTCTGGTTCAGATCGGTGCCAAGTGCGCTCAAAGCATCTGAAATATCTTTGGCTTCGCCTGTGTCTTTGGCTTTGAGGGCCGCCGCGCCTTCGGCAGATAGTGCAGTGATCCGCGATCTGATCTCCGGGGTTTTGGCCAGGGCCAGTGTTTCTGGAACGTCTTCGTTCAACACTCGCTCAATTCGTTTAATTTCGCGCTTTTTGGGCATTTCGATCAGAGCATATTCTGCCGCAACCGCAAATGCGATCATGGTCAAACCGACCAAAGCCGGCTTGCCCCAACGCCCCCGCGAAATATAGGCCTTGGAGACAAATCCGCCTTTATAGGGTGTATAGGCAAAGCGGTCATCATCCAGGGCTTTGACCCCTTCGCGCAAAATACGCTGGGGCACATCAATACCCTGGTTGTTGTAAATCACCTTCAGGCGGTCAACCAATTGCTGCTCGCGTTCATCAGCGTTTAAATCCCGCTCTAGCAACACCGCATCACTGCGCAGGGTATCGACCACATCCATGGCTAGCATAACATCGTCTAAACTGCGCTTGTCAAATTTTGGCGCAGACTTGCTTGGTGCAGACTTATTTAGTGTCGGCGCGTCGCCGCCAACACCAAAATCAGACAAGCTTACCTGCTCCGCTTTTGTTTTTTTGGGCTGTGGGGTTTTAGCCAAGATTAAACCCTAGTTTAATTTCAGCACATTGGCCGCACCCATTTCAGCCAATTTGGCCATGCGCCGCTTGCCGTCTTCGACCGCAATACGGATTTCTTTGGAGTTTTGCGTCGCGGCAGTGCGCATTTCCGCAATAATGTCAAGGGAGCGCTCTTGGTAAGCCACGACCGAATCCAGTAATTTTTTGACCGCCGCCGCTTTAACGGTTGGGCCGTAACCTGCTCTGAGGGCGGCTTCTTGTACTTTCTCGCCGACTTCGGACAAAGTTTCCAGACTGTCTTCTATGCCTTTCTTCATGGCGTTGAGGGTTCGGGTGCTTTCATTGAGGCCCGCCATTGAGGAAAACGCTGCCGTCAGTGCCGTCAACACGGTTTCATTGGTGCCGAAAAAGCTGATGCTTTGTGCGTAGATGCGCTCTTTGGCATTGGTGGTTTGTAGCAATCGCATCATGACGATTTCCGAGGTGTTATAGCCAATGGTCAAATTGTCCGATAAATCTTTGGCGCTCTGGTATTTCTTGTCCATCATTTGTAAGGCCCGTAAAGCTTCGTCGCGGCGCAGTTCCAGCTTGGCGCGCTGCGCAGCGTCCTTGCCGGTAAAGGCTTCAATAGCGGCCGCGTCTTTGGCAACTTTATTCTTGGCCCGCTCCAATTTTGATTTGGCAGTTTTAAGCACCTGCAAGGCCAGGACTTCGGAGTTTTTCATAGCGCCCCTGAAATCCATATAAGCGTCGAGGATTTTTTGCTCGCGGGTGATCTGATCCTGAGTTTCCACTGCTACGTCAAGATAGAGTTTTTTAATTTTGCCAAACCGCGACGCAATCGTGCCTCTGGTCATTTTCATCCAACTATTTTGGATTTTTTCCATGGTGCTAACCTTGCCGTCAGCAAATTGGTCCACCAATGCCTTGGCATCATTTCGGATGGAATTAAATGCGGTTGTAATACCCTCATAGCGGTCACTAACCCGAAACCCGCTGACCTGCTCGCGGACAACTTCGTTAAAATAGGAGGATTGGTCGAGGGTGCGGGCTATAGCCGCCACTTGTTCCTCGTCCAGATCAGATATCTGGTCAAGCAAAGTTATGACAGGAACCGGGTCGGAATTGCCGCCCAACAGCCCAAGATCACGTAATTTGCCCATAGCCCTGTCGAGATATTGCAGAGTGCTGAGAGATTTTACCATTGTGTCCACCTTTAAATTGTTGATTTAAGGCAGTTTACTCGGCTTGTTGGCTAATGACAAATGGTTTTCTGTTTTCTATACAGGGGCTATGAGCAAGCACATACCACAAGTCCCACAAAATGCGCCGCGTTTTGGCAATGGCTTCACCCGTTTTATCGGACGGATTCTGTTGCGCATTGTTGGTTATAAAATCGAAGGCACATTTGCCAATGAGCCTAAAATGATCCTCATTGCCGCACCCCATACGTCTAATTGGGATTTGATCATTGCCCTTGGCACTATTGTATCCTTGGGCGTGCGGATAAATTTCATGATGAAAAAAGAAGCATTTTTTTTCCCGTTCAAGGGCCTGTTTATAGCCTTGGGCGGCGTTCCCGTTGACCGCTCCAACCCCAAGCGCGTCGTGGTTCAGACATTGCGCAACTTTCGCGATAATGAAAAATTTTGGTTAGCCATATTGCCCGAAGGTACCCGCAAACCGGTGAAAAGCTGGAAACAAGGGTTTATGCGGATTGCCGACAAAGCGGGTGTGCCGATCTTTATCATGGGGGTTGATTCGCGCACAAAAACCCTGCGTCTGGACAGACTGGTTCAAGAAAATGAAACCGCGGACACATTGCGACAATATGTCAAAGATACGTTCACTGGCGTAAACCCGAAAAACGACTAGGTAGTGTACTCATAAACTCAGACCAAAATGGCATGAAACAATTTGTTCACTGGATAGGCGTAAAACCGCAGAAAATGTTTGCCTTTTCAAGGCTTTCACAAGAGGTAGGTTTCGCTCACAACGACGCCAGTGGGCAAAGTGGCCATGCGGCACTTGTGGCAACCCTTGAACTAAATCTGCTTCAATCTGCGTCGTCAAGCGGCTCAACCGTGCCGGGGGCACGCTTTTCGCAACTTTCCTAGCATATTTTCGCATATTTAGCTCCATTTTAGTCTGAGTTTATGAGTACACTACCTAGCAAACAAACGCCGCAAACGCTTTGTCTATGTTGTTTTGCATTGGCATTTGGAATAAACCTCCCTATCTATAGCCCATGAATTTTATTTCTCTTGAACACTTATCAGACACCACCGGCCCCTTGCTCGGCATTGATCCGGGTACAAAGACTTTCGGCTTGGCCGGGAGTGATACGACACGTTTGATCGCCAGTCCGGTGGAGACCATAAGGCGCAAAAAATTTACGCCGGACGCAGGCAAAATATTCGCCCTTTATGATGAGCGCGGGTGCGGGGCTATGGTTGTAGGCTACCCTGTCAATATGGACGGCTCCGAAGGGCCGAGGGCGCAATCGGTCAAAGATTTTTGTTTAAATTTGATCGGTTTGCGCCATGTTCCGATTTTATTGTGGGATGAACGCATGTCCACAGCCGCCGTGACCCGCACGCTGTTAGAGGCCGATACGTCCCGCGCCAAACGCGCCGAGGCCGTGGATAAATTGGCCGCAGCATATATATTACAAGGCGTGCTAGATCGTCTTAGAGTTTAAAATTGGGTTTAAAGTTGGGTTTAAAGCTGAATTTAGAGCAAGGTTTAGGCGCTTAAGGCGAAACGTTACGAGCCGCTTGCGTTGTTAGCTTAAGCAAGGCGTACAAATCTTCTTGCCCGCCTTTTTTGGCCACCACGCATAATTCTGCCAACATGTCGGAGATATATTCTCGAACTGCGCTTGCAGGAATATCGCTTATCTCAATATCGCTTATCTCTTGGATTGGTTTGACGGAACCACCCGCTTTTATGCTCATAAGACCCTCTCCAGCCTGTCTCTGTGTAATGCCTACAACTAAACCTAATGGTTGTAAACTATAAATTGACACCTAAAAAATTACTAGCACCTGTTGACAATTGCCATGGCTTCCCCCAGTTATCGCCAAAAATCTCCCCCCTTATGTGGTGTTTATATGAATTTAGTGATTGTTGAATCGCCTGCGAAAGCCAAGACGATAGAAAAATATCTAGGCAAGGACTATAAAGTCCTGGCCAGTTTCGGACATATCCGCGACTTGCCGTCCAAAACCGGATCCGTGCGCCCCGACGAGGATTTTGCTATGGATTGGGCCGTGGACACACGCGCCAAGAAACGCATTGCCGATATCGTCAACGCTTTGAAAGCCTCTGACAAACTCATCCTCGCGACTGACCCGGACAGGGAAGGTGAAGCGATTTCCTGGCATTTACTGGAAGTCCTTGAGCAGAAAAAAGCCCTGAAAGACAAAACCGTTGAGCGTGTTGTATTTAACGCCATCACCAGAAAGTCGGTCACCGATGCTATCAAAGCACCGCGCGCTTTGGACATGCAATTGGTCAACGCCTATCTGGCCCGCCGAGCTTTGGATTATCTGGTTGGGTTTACGCTCTCACCAGTATTATGGCGCAAATTACCGGGTTCTCGCTCCGCCGGACGGGTGCAGTCGGTTTCCTTGCGCTTGATTACAGAACGCGAAACCGAAATTGAGCAGTTCCAAAACCAAGAATACTGGACGGTTGACGCAGACATTGCCAGCACCAAGGGCAATAATTTTCCGGCCAAATTAGTGTCCTTGAACGGTGATAAACTGACAAAATTTTCACTGGGCGACGAAAAAGCGGGCCACGGGGCACGCGACGCCGTAAAGGCCGCGTCCTTGGCGGTCACCTCCGTGGTCGCCAAACCGGTCAAACGAAATCCTTTGCCGCCCTATACCACTTCGACCTTGCAGCAAGATGCTTCCGGGCGGCTTGGTTTTTCCGCGACCCGCACCATGCAGACGGCGCAAAAACTTTATGAAGGTATTGATATTGGCGGCGAAACCGTTGGCTTGATCACCTATATGCGGACGGACGGCGTGTCTATGGTCGGCGAGGCCATTTCCGAGGCACGTTCAACCATAAAAAATAAATTCGGCGAAAAATATGTACCCGAAAAAGTCCGTATCTATAAATCCAAAGCCAAAAACGCCCAAGAAGCCCATGAAGCTATCCGCCCGACCAGTTTCACCCGCGCCCCGGCTGACCTCAATCTGTCCGGAGATCAGGCAAAGCTTTACGAATTGATCTGGAACCGGGCTATGGCAAGCCAAATGGCCACGGCCCAGTTGGAGCGCACCACCATAGAAATTGGCGACAAAGCCAAGACGGTTGGCTTGCGGGCTAGCGGTACTGTGGTTCGTTTTGACGGTTTTTTAGTACTATACCAAGAGCGTGCCAAAAAAGCTGAGGCGGACAATGTGCACCTGCCAAATGTTGTCGCGAACGATATGGTTGTCGCCGAAAAAATCGAAGCCGAACAACATTTCACCCAGCCGCCACCGCGTTACTCCGAGGCCTCTTTGGTCAAGAAAATGGAAGAACTGGGCATTGGCCGCCCCTCCACCTATGCGTCTATTTTGAAGGTCTTACAAGACCGCGACTATGTAACTTTGGACAAGCGCCGCTTTATTCCGGCCGACAAGGGCCGTTTGGTGATCGCGTTTTTGGAAGAATTTTTCACCAAATATGTGCAGTACGAATATACCGCCGAGTTGGAAGAGCGGCTCGACAAGGTTTCGGACGGTAAATTGGAATGGAAGAAGCTTCTGGCCAATTTTTGGGACGGGTTTTCCGCTCAAGTGGACGGCACCAAAGATTTGCGGGTATCGCAGGTTCTGGACGCGCTTAATGTGGCCCTCGGGCCAATGGTGTTCCCGGAAAAAGAAGACGGCTCTGATCCGCGCAAATGTCCAACATGTGATGATGGTCAATTGAGCCTCAAGGTTAGCCGCTTTGGTTCTTTCGTTGGCTGTACCAATTATCCGGATTGCAAACACACCCGCCCGTTCGGCAAGAACGGCGGCGAAGCTGCGCCGAGCGCAGACAAAGTGCTAGGTGTTGATCCGGACAGTGGTCTTGATGTTTGGCTCAAGACCGGGCGCTACGGCCCTTATGTGCAGCTCGGCGAAGATAAAAACCCCAAACGCACCGGCCTGCCCAAAGAATGGCCCTATGACAGTATTGATTTATTTAAGGCGCTTAAGCTTCTGTCCCTGCCGCGCCATATCGGCGACCATCCGGAAGACGGCAAGAAAATCGTCGGGGCTATTGGCCGCTACGGGCCTTACATTTTGCACGCGGGCGTCTATGCCAATTTGAAAACGGCAGACGAAATGTTCGAGGTTGGTATCAACCGCGCCGTAACATTGATCGCAGAAAAAATTGCAAAACGCGGCGGCGGCGCAGGTGCGCTCAAGGAGTTGGGCGATCATCCCGAAACCAAAAAACCGATCAAAGTGATGGCGGGGCGTTACGGGCCATATGTGAAATATGCAAAGATTAACGCCACCATCCCCCAAGACGTTGACCCCCAGGATGTAACTCTGGAACTGGCACTGGAATATATAGCCGCCAAACAAGCCAAGGGGACAAAGAAAAAGAAACCTGCGAAAAAGAAGAAGGCTGTGCCCAAGAAAAAAAGGCGGCAGCTAAAAAGAAACCGGCTGCAAAGACAAAAACGGCTCCGAAAAAATGAGCCACAGAAACAACTAAGAAAGTAATATATGAAAATTAACCGCGATAGCCTATTAGAGGCTTTAAAGGGCGGTACCGGACAAAGAGCTTCCGGAATGACCAAGCGGACATTGGCCCGCGCACTAGGCATCACTGGAGATGCGCGGCGTGAATTGCGCCAGGTATTAAGTGAACTTACGGCGGACGGCACAATTGTCTGCGATGCAAAAAAAGTATATACATTAGCCAATACCCTTCACCCCTCTTTGGCCAATGTCATGGTGCTTGATATCGAGCGCATCGACGAACACGGTGATGTAATTGCAGTCCCCGTGAAATGGGACAAAGACACCCCGCCGCCATCTATCATAATTAAACAAAAAACCGGGCGTAAAAACCGGGGCCATAGGCATAGCAACCAAATCAGTGTTGGCGACCGCGCCTTATGTCGCCTCAAAACCACCGAACAAGGCATCACTGCGACCGTCATAAAAAAGCTTGGCGACGGGCCAAGCCATGAGGTCGGCTTTGTGGTCAAGGGTGGGCGCGGTTTACGCATCCGCCCGGCAAAAAAAGGCTCGCGTTATGATTATATCCCTGAACGTGGTGCCCAAGGAAACATAAAGATAAATGATCTGGATATAGTTTTATTTGAGTTGTCCAATGCCCGCCATAAGGGCGAGCGCATTGCCCGCATCATCAAGACATTGGGCAATGCCAAGCACGGTAAAGCGGCTTCGCTAATCTCTTTGCTGGAGCACAATATTCCGGTCGGGTTTAGTGACAAAGAACTAGCAGACGCCAAAGCCTTGAAACTACCCGCAATTGACAAACACCGCCAGGATTTGCGCGACTTACCTCTGATTACCATAGACCCGGATGATGCCAAAGATTTCGATGATGCCATTTTCGCCAAACCCGATGATAACCTCAAAAACAAAGGAGGACATATAATCTGGGTGGCGATTGCCGATGTTAGCGCATTTGTGAAACCCGGTTCAGCTTTGGACAAAGGTGCGTTCAAGCGCGGCAATTCAGTATATCTGCCTGACCGGGTGGAGCCGATGTTACCCGAAGAAATCTCGGCGGACTTATGTTCTTTGCGTCCCCATGAAGACCGAGCCTGCCTGGTCGCCAAGATGCAGTTTGACAAAGACGGCGATAAAATCAGCCACACATTTTCCCGCGCCCTGATGCGCTCCCATGCGCGGCTGACTTACGGTCAGGCGCAAGCAGCCTTTGACGGCAATCCAGGCGAAGCGGCCAAACCTGTAGCGGGTATTCTTGCGGATGTTTTCAAGGCCTATGAAGCCTTACGTACCGCCCGCTCGCACCGTGCACCTCTGGAAATCAATATGCCGGAACGTAAGGTCAAGCTGGACCCGAAAGGCCGGGTGATTGCTATCGAGATTAAGGAACGCTTCGACGCCCATAAACTGGTCGAAGAATTTATGATCCAGGCCAATGTGGCGGCGGCGCAAGCGTTGGAGCGTGCGGGCGAGCCGCTAATCTACCGCGTCCACGAGCCGCCGGAAATGGAGCGCGTGCAAGGTTTGTCGGATTTTCTACCCGCCATTGATCTGAAATGGGCTATGGGCCAACGTGCGACCCCCAAACGGTTTAACCGGCTGATTGAACAGGCGCGGGCAAAAGACATGGAAGAAACCGTCTCCATGAGCGTATTGCGCACCCAAATGAAAGCCTTTTATACGCCCAAAAACAAAGGTCATTTTGGGCTTAATTTAACCCACTACGCCCACTTCACATCACCCATTCGCCGCTATGCCGATCTGGTGGTACACCGGGCTTTGGTCAAAGCATTTGATCTCGGGGACGGCGGCACAAGCGCCGAAGAACTGACACGCCTCAAGGAAATATCCGAACATATCTCAAGCACCGAGCGCAGCGCTATGGCGGCTGAACGCGATGCCAAAGACCGCTATATCGCCGCCTATTTATCCGACCAAATCGGCGCGACCTTCAAGGGCCGCATTACGGGTGTGACCCGCGCCGGGCTGTTTATCGGGCTAGACGAAACTGGCGCAGACGGGTTCGCACCGGCCAGAAATCTAGGGTATGAACGTTTCGAATTTGACGAAAAATCCAAATCCTTAATCGGGGCGGAAACTGGCGGCACCTATCATTTTGGTCGCCGTGTCGAGGTTAAACTGACGGAAGCCATGCCTTTGCAAGGGGGTCTGATATTCGAAGTTCTGACCAGGCCGGAAAAAGGTACGCTCCCGAAGCATTTGGCAAAACGCCGACCAAGCCGAGGGCCCCATAAAGGCCGCAAACACAAAAGCAGGCGGCGGCACTGATGTTGTACAAATAGCCCAAAACATCGATCACCGCCCCTGCGACAATAAATCGCATACGAAATGACTTGACATCATTTTTTTACTTGACTGCACTTTTCTCCTGGTGCATGGTTAATCAATGGTAACACTTCTTAAAGGCAATTTATGTGTGGAGATCATCCGAATCCGGTTGATGCGTATGTGGGAGGGCGCTTGCGTTTGGTTAGAAATTCCAAAGGCAAAACAAGGCTAGATCTGGCAAAGGAGCTGAATATATCTGTACAATTACTGGGTGAAATGGAGGGCGGAATAAAGCGTATTCCGCCTGAAAGAATAAGAAAGCTAGCCCAAATATTTGGTATTAAATCTTCGTTCTTTTTTGCCGGTATTGACAATTTAACGACCAAGCCACCTATACAATAGAGCGGTAGGCACCACAGTTTTCCGCTCCTGTGTAGTTTTTATAAATACTATTTCTGGTTTTTCACAAATAGGTGGTAATTTATTAGTCATGTTGTCCATTTCTTTCTTTAAATTGCAAAACAGTTTAGTATACTGCGTTTTCGATTGGTGTCATCTGCGTGATTTGGGGGAACGTGCAAATGGCCCTTTAGCCAGTCTAAGTTTTTTTATTTCAAAATAAGGGGGTCGGTGAGAAATGATTGCCAATGATAACAATAAAGAAAAGGCATTGTCAGACATTAACCGCGCTTATGCTAAATTTGATGCTCTGTTTTCTGACATTACGACCATGGACGCGCCAAGGGAAATTGACGCCAATGGGCAAAGCTTGATTTCAGATATTGAGTATTATTTGCAACACCCAGATTACCATGCGCAGTTTGAAAGCTTGCTTTTACAATTGCTCCAAGACTTTTCTGGGTCTATTTTGCGAAAAAGCTGACACCCGCGCCCTTTGGCTCTCTATTGAGAGCTCCGCAATTCGCCTTGCGCACAAATATCTCTTAATCCTTTGTTAAACACAAACCCGCCACAATGAGGGTTAGCTGAAAACGTCATTTGAACTTAAGGCACTGGAACGGACATGGGCTTGTTTACCGTACTACCTTTGATGATTATCCCTATTGTCATTTACAATGTTATGGCCTGGGCGGGCGCAACATTTGCCAGTGCCGAAGCCGTGCGCGCCCGTATGAATGAAGAGTTTTTATCGGTGCAAATGGCTAGCGGCGCACAGTGGGTGATTACCCCCGGACACGGATTGATGGCTTTGGCCTTGTTGATGCTGTTTTTCGAATTGCTTAAATCCACCGGGATTGGACGGGCCGCCATTATGAACCATGCTTTTTCCATGGTGCTGTTTATCATATGTTTGGTGGAGTTTTTAATGTTTGAAGCTTTTGCCACTTCTATTTTCTTTTTGATCATGTTAATGGCTCTGATGGATGTAATGGCCGGCTTCATGGTGACAATCGCCAGCGCCAGGCGTGATTTCGCCGTTTCTGACGGATTTGGAGATTAGCGCTTCTTTAAGGCACTTGTAGTAGACTGGTGGTTACGCCGGATTTGAAAGAAAATAGAATGAACGCCGCACCACCAATTCTTGAGCAAAATGCCTTTATTGCACTTCTCAATACCGCCGCCTATACATGGCGCCGTAGTTCTGAGAAGCAGGGCCAAGGCGGCACGCACCTGAACTGGGTTGATGATGAATTGACCGCAAAGCTTTTATGTTCCCGCAGCGAAGATATCCCCCGAACCGAGGCCGGTTTTACAGAACGCCTCTGCGATGATGCCCGGGCCGCACGGGACAAAGCATTGGAGAGCTTGAGTTGGAACGGTGCGAAGTTTCAAATAGATTACCAAATCAGGACTTTTGACGGGCGCAATATCTGGGTTGAAGAACGGGCCAAACGTATTTCGGGTGACGGTAAAATCGCCCATAAAACCATTGGGGTCATCACCAATATCCAAAACCGTAAAATCCGCGAAGAGCAAGCGGGTTATCATGCCGCCTTTGACAGCCTGACCGGGCTTTGGAACCAAACCCGTATGGCAGAAGGCCTCAACCACATGCTGTCATCGGCCCAAAGATATGACCGCCAAGCCGCCTATGTGGTCATGAGCTTAACCAATATCAAAGATATCAACGCTTCTTACGGTTATGAAGCCGGTGACCGCTTAATTACCGCCGTCGCCAAGCGGCTTAAATCCTGTGTTCGCTCTCCGGATATTTGTGCGCGGGTCTCGGGTACGAGCTTCGGGATTGGACTGTCTGATTGCGACCCAACCCAAATGCAAACAGTAGCCGAACGGATCGTAAAAACTTTAGCCGGCACACCCTACGCTAGTCCCCACGGGGACCTTTATGCCGAATTTGCCCTTGGCGGCTGCGCTTTATCGCAAAAAGCCACTAGTGCCGCCGATGCTATGGAGCAGGTTTATACCGCCGTGGCCCATTCAAGAGTGCGCCAAGGCGCGTTCGTGGCCTATGCCCGCGACTTGCCAGATTTAAAGCCGCGCCAAAACAAGGCGGATTTAACCCGCGACGATATTATTTCTGCCCTCAATGATCGCCGCATCACCTTGGCTTATCAACCAATCGTTCGTGCCGATACACGCAAAACCGACCATTTTGAATGCTTGTTGCGCTTGCGCCGGGACGACGGCGAAATGGTGTCGGCGGGCGATTTTATTATGGCGGCGGAGCGGCTCGGATGTGTGCATTTACTCGACAGACGCGCCCTTGAGATTGCCCGCGAAACCTTGCTAGCCTATCCAGACATTCATGTGGCCTTGAATGTATCTGCCGCTACGGTGAAATCCAGTGAAACGGCGGGCGAATATTTGGACGCCTTAAAAACCCTCGGCAAAGCCACCGAGCGGGTGATTATCGAAATGACAGAAACCGTTGCCCTTGATGACCCGGCCATGGCCAGCCGTTTTTCTGTGGAAGTTCGCGCCCTTGGCTGCCGCTTTTCCATTGATGATTTCGGGGCGGGTCACACGACATTTAGAAACCTCATGGCGATCGAGGCCGACGAAATAAAAATCGACGGCAGCTTTATTCGCGATCTGTCCCTAACGCCGCACAAGCAAGTGTTCGTGCGCATGATGGTCGATTTAGCCCAGACATTTTCGGTAAAAACCGTGGCCGAAATGGTCGGTTCACGCGAAGATGCCGACCTGTTAACCCGCTTGGGCGTAGACTATCTACAAGGCTATATGTTCGGCCTGCCCGGCCCGGCGCCGCAAATCGGCTTAAAGCGAAAACCAAAAGCCGTGGCCAAAGCTTAAAGGCGGGTTTTAATTGCCGCTTAAAACCTATCCTTATCCGCCCGAATTGCGCCCAATATTTCAGCTGTTTGTGCGCGCATGAACGGGTTGGTTTTTAGCTCAAGGGCTATTGTTGTCGGTACGGTTGGCTGGTTGTTAGCGCGTAGGGCTTTAGCCTCCGTTATGGCGCGGTGTAAGTCTTGATTGCCTGGCTCAACTGTCAAGGCAAAGGCGGCATTAGATAGGGTGTATTCATGGGCGCAGTAAATTTTTGTGGCCGTGGGTAATTTTGCCAACTTGGCTAAGCTTTCAAACATTTGTTTTGGCGTCCCCTCAAACAAGCGGCCACAACCCATAACAAATATGGTATCACCGACAAATACGCTAGTCTCATGGGGTACATAATAGGCGCAGTGGCCTAGCGTGTGGCCGGGTGTGTCTATGATATGAATATCATAAGCCCCGAATTTGAAAACCTCTCCGCCGGCTAGCGCAATATCAATGCCGGGAATACGCCCTGCGTCCCGCTTGGGGCCAACAATAGTTGCGCCGTATTTTTCTTTCAAAAATTGGTTGCCGTCCACATGGTCGAAATGATGATGGGTGTTGAGAATATGCGTTAATGTCAGGCCGCGTTCTTGCAGTTGTTTGTCAATCTCTGCCCCGTCCGGCGTGTCAATGCATGCACACAAACCGCTGTCCGGCTCGACCAATAAAAATCCATAATTATCATTTAGGCAGGGAAACAGGCTTATCATAGGGGCCAATATATGAAATACTCGGCCCCAATGTAAAGTGCAATGTAAAGCTAAAGGATATCACAAGTGCGGCAAAGCGTACAAAAACTGGAGCAATTTTATGCCTCGCGCCTCGGCGGTACGGTGCAAGCTATGGTCTCGCGCCGCCTGCACGCTCTGTGGCCGGATTTGCAAGACGGTGATATATTGGGTTATGGATACGCCGTGCCTTATTTGCACGGTTATCAGGACAGTGCGCGCAGTATTATTTACGCCATGCCGGAAGGCCAGGGCGTAGCCCGGCAAGTGTCAAAATGTGGCAATACTTCGGTGTTGACACCAGACCATTATCTACCCTTCGCGCCCGGCGTGTTTGACAAAGTGTTAGTGGTGCACGGGCTAGAGGAAGCGCCGCGCTTGTTGGCGTTATTGGCGGAGTTATGGCGGGTGATGAAGCCCGAAGGGCGTATTGTCATTATAGCCGCCAACCGGGCCGGATTATGGGCGCGTTCCGATAAAACCCCGTTCGGATCTGGTCGCCCGTTTTCGCGCTCACAACTCTCGGACGCCCTGAAATCTAGCGGCTTTGTGCCTTTAATACGTTCGGGGGCTTTATACGGCCCACCTATTGGCAAATTATCTGGGCCGCGTACGGCGGCCGGGTTTGAAAAATTTGGCGAGACGGTTTGGCCAGGATTTTCTGGACTGGTACTTGTGGAAGCGGTCAAGCGTCTATATGCCGGAGGCGGACAAAAGCAAAAACGCCTTGTCTTGCGGCCAGGGTTTGGCGGCAGGCAAGCCTTGGGTGCATCAAGCGGTATGCAGAACACGAAATATAAACGAGCGGATAAAAACCCCAAATAACACATAATAAGTAACAAGTAACAGGTAGCACATAATGCGTGACAAAGAATGAGTAACATAAAATGAGTAAGCCCGAATCCAAAACGCAAGCGGTTATGGATAAATTGCGCGCCGACATTGACCGGGTTGATACGGCGCTTTTAAACCTGATCGCAGAGCGCATGGGCCTGGCGGCGGCTGTGCGTCAGGCCAAATCCGGGGCCAATGTCTGGCGGCCATCCCGCGAGGAATCCCATGTGCGGGATTTGGCTAAAAAAGCCAATGATGTTTCGCCGCAATTGGTGTCGCATATTTGGGCCGAACTAACTAGCGCCAGCCTGACCTTGCAAGGCCCGATCGGTTTGCATATTGCCCTAGGTTGCGGGGGGGGAGGCGATGCGCTGTCCCAGTGGTCATTGGTGCGCGACCGTTTCGGCGCATCTATTCCTGCCCACACCTATCCTATGGCTAGCGGCGCATTGGCCGCCGCCCATGCAGATTTGGAAGGTGTAGCCGTCTTGCCCGCGCCCGGCGGCATGAACAACTGGTGGACTTCCTTGGGGCCAAACGGGGCGTGTGCGGATATGAACATTCTCGCCGCCTTGCCGCGTATAGGCGCATGGGACTGGCCCGTAGCCGTAGCGGTTTCCAAGGCCGCCCGCGAACCTTCCGGCAATGATATGACCCTGATCCATATTGAAACCGGAAATTTGTTATCCCCTTTGACCCTTGAGCAGCTTTTTATAGACGCCGGATTAAAGGCCGCCTTACGCGCAGACGTCGGCGAACAATTTTTGTATAGTCTGCCCGAATATATGGACGACGGCGATCCGCGCCTCAAATCCCTCGCGCCCAAATTGGCGAGCTTAAAAATTGTCGGCGTTCTGCCGTACCCTATCGCCCTACCCTCATAACCTCAGCCGTACACGGAAACAAACCTGATGCCTGAACCTGTAATATATAACGAAATTCTGATCATTGGCGGCGGGCTGATCGGCTCGTCCATTGCCCGTGCGGTGCACGAAAACGGCGCGGCGGGCCGTGTGGTGATGATCGATCATGACAAACATGTTTGTGATCGTTTGCGGGCTTTGGATATTTGCGAGCGAGTGGACAAAATGTACGGGGCTAGCAATGCCGATCTGGTGATTTTGGCCGTACCGCCGGGCGTTATTACCAAAACTGCTAAGCAAATATTGCCACATATGAAACCCGGTGCCTTGCTAAGCGATGTTGGTTCGGTCAAATCTAGTGTGGTAGACGGCGTTACACCGGTCGTCCCACACGGTATAGATTTTATCGGCGGCCACCCTATTGCCGGAACCGAGCAGTCCGGGCCTGATGCAGGTTTTGCCGGCTTATTTACGGATCGCTGGTGTATTTTGACCCCTAGCCCCATAACCACCAAAACTAGCCCGGCGGCGCAAAAGCTGAAACGGTTTTGGCGAGCACTAGGCTCACGTGTTGAGTTTATGGACGCGGCGCACCATGATTTGGTACTGGCCACCACATCCCATCTGCCACATTTGATCGCCTATGCTTTGGTGGGAACGGCTACGGATATGGAGACCGTAACCAAAAGCGAAGTGGTAAAGTATTCCGCCGCCGGGTTTCGGGATTTCACTCGCATAGCAGCTTCCGATCCGGTGATGTGGCGCGACGTATTTTTACAAAATAAAGACGCGGTTATTGATGTGCTGGGCCGCTATATTGAAGACTTGACCGCACTGAAAAAAGCGGTGCGCTGGGGCGACGGCGAAACCTTGCTGAAAGAATTCACAAAAACCCGCACCATAAGGCATAAAATCATAGATGCAGGCCAAGACGTAGCCGCACCAGATTTCGGCAGAAACGCGCCACAGGATATCCAAGGTGATTAGCCTTGATTTTGCTACAACTCATATAAAGGAATAAAGCCGTATTTTACGGAACCGTCTTTGATAGTGATCTGGACGGGCTTTCTATTGTCGTCACTGGTTTTTATCAAGGTCAGGAAACCTTTAATTTGGCGGGCTTGCCGTTCCTCCACAAGGCCGGCCTCGGCCAATTTGTCAATCAGGCGTTTAGGTTTTTTGATGCGGATATTTATGACACCCTCGGGCAGGCCGTTTTTAAAGCCAATATCAAAATCCCCGACCATATCAGCCGACCCCCACAGCACGGCCCAATGATCTGCCCAAATCCGCCCGCCGTTATCGGTCCAGTTTTGCGCCCCACCTTGCTCTAGCGACGACCAGTTTTCAAGTGTGGCATTTAGCTCGACCAAGGTCAGTTTTTGCCCAAGCAAAGTATCAAGAGGCCTGATAATTTGCGGCGACAGGTGAATATTTTCACTGCCCATGGTCAATATTGCTGCGTTGTCAGAAATTTTTAATTCCGCGCTCATACCGTCCAGTTTTGTAATTAAAGGCGGCGCACCCCTTAGGGCATTGATTTGGGCGGGGCCGATATTCAACTGCGCAGATTTTAGCTGGCCCGTTAAGGACACGGTAGCACTGGCGTCAATATTGGCGGGGGCTATATTGAATCTATAGCGCTCACCTAACGGGTTTTGCATATCAATTCTTAGCCTTCCCCTGTGGCGCAAATCCCATGACAGTGGGTTTATGGTTTGGCTACGCAGCTCTAGCGCGGCAGTTTTAATAGCCCAGTTTTTGCTTGGGTCGGGCAGGCTGCTTGTAGGGGCGCGCACAGATATGTTGGCCGAATTGGCGATAACCTTAAACGGGAACCCGGCCAAGGTCAGCTCGTCGTGGCTAACCGCATAGCCTTCGGCTTCCAGGGTTTTTGTTCCGTCCGTTACGACATTGACCATCAAACTGCGCACAACTAGCCACACGCCCATTATCATAGCCAAAACCAATAGGGCCAAAATGATCAGACGCGGTATTGTAATCAGTTTGTTTTTTGCTTTGCGCATTAGTCTTGCTCTTTTGGTTGTGGGGTGGGTGTTGGTTCAACAGGGGCCGGGCTTGCGGTTAATGGCTCGTGCTGGTTTCGCGCACCGGGTTCGCGGGCCAAACTCACCAATAATTTGCCGTATTCACGCACAAATAACCTGGCTTTGCGCCAACCACTTGCACTCGATTGTGTATAGACCGGATAGGCAATAATCCCGATCCCGTCACTGGCAGCCCTTATTTCCAATTTGGCCCGGGGCATATGATAGGCAGATGTGACCAGCAGGATTTTTTCGTAGCCAAGGGCGCGAGCCCAGACGGCGGTCTCATAGCCATTGTCAAAAGTGTTTTCGGCTTCATAATCAAGATCAACACAGCACGAAAATTTGGCATTTTCCATCCCGAGCAGCATTTGAATTTGTGCCGGCTTTATGGTCTTGTTGACGCCCGATATTAACATGCGCTCGCCGTGGCCGCTTTGTAACAATTTTGCACCGACCTTGAGCCGGCCACCGTCAGCCCCGGTCAACACGACAATACCGTCAATCTTGGGTATGGTTTTTGGGGGTTTTGCTGTGGAAATCATCACAAAGAAAACGACAAAACCGGCCAGGAGCAAGGTAGCAGCAAACCCGAACAAAAACTGCGCCAGCTTGTAAAATGCATGCTTTACCCGCGTGCCGTCCTTTGCGACGTCCTTAACGCTGTTTTGGGCAGGGTTTTGATCGCCGGGTTTGGTTTTCTTGTCTCGTGACTTCAAGGGTAAATTTCCTCATACAGGGTTTTAATTATTGTCCGCCAACTGGCAAAGGCTATGATTATGGCCAATAAAATTGGCACTGCAATGACCAAATAAATGTCCGTCAATGTTAGATGTAGTCCGGGCAGAAAAAACGAAACCCCACTGGACGACGCAAACATCATTCCAATAAGCCCGGATACCAGTAAAGCTGTACCCGCCCCTAGCCCTCCTGCTTTCAAGCCCGTTAAGGCAAAATTGGCGCTAAACAAACGCGCCGTATAGCTCGGCGGCGCACCGACCTGATGCAGGACGTCTATCAACCGGCGCTGTCCGGTTATGGCGGCGCGGGTCGCAAAGACTGCGGCGGTGATACAGGCGGTGATAATCAGAACCAATGCCGTAACAGATAGCGCCTGCGCCGCATTTGTGGGGCGTTTGATCTCCTTGGCCCATTTTTGGGGGTCATCAATATCAGCGCGGATATTGGCGGCCAGAAATGCGGCGCTGATCTGCTGGTTGTCTATGGCCTGCCCCGCGTGCAAACGCACATCCAAGAGAATGGGCAGCGGCAAATCCTTGGGCAAAGCTGCACCGCCGAGCCAAGGTTTAAGCAGTTCTTTTGAACGCTCCACAGGCAAAATCGTTACGGCGGTAACGGCGCTTGACTGCAAAAGAATATCTCGGGCCAGAGCGGCCGCGCCGGGTTTGTCATTTGGTTTGATTTGTACGGTTACGCTGCTAGCAAGATCCGTGTGCCAATCGGCTGCGGCCCGATTGGCTGATGCGCTCGCCAATAAGGTCAATGTGGCCAAAAAAGATAAAATCACAAACACAATGAACAATGGTCGGTCATCTTTTTTGCGGCGCGGGAATAATGGTTGTTCTTGTGTCGTTATGCTGTCGGTCATGCTTTAATACCCGCATCATTTGTCACATTTGAAATTTGACCATTTACCAAGGCCAATATACTGGCGTCTTTGGGGATGAGGTCTTTATTGTGGGTGGCGATGACCACCGTTGTACCCAAACGGTTCATTTCAGTAAACAAGCGGATCAGCCGTTTTGCCATGTCCTGGTCAACATTGCCCGTCGGTTCATCCGCGATCAGAATTTCCGGCTTGGCAATCACGGCCCGTGCGATGGCGGCTCTTTGTTTTTCTCCGCCCGAAAGCATTTGCGGTAAAGCATGGGCGCGGCCGCCAAGCCCGACCCATTTAAGCAAGCCCGATACATCATCTTTGTACGCGGCGCGCTTTTGCCCTGCGACCCGCAACGGCAGTGCGACATTTTCAAACACATTTAGATGGTCAATCAAATCAAAATCTTGCAACACAATGCCCATTCTTCGCTTTAACGCCGGAATAGCTTTTCGGTCTATTTGAGATGTGTCCCGCCCAAAGACACTAATCAGTCCGCGCGTGGGCCGCATATGCAGATATATCAACTTAAGCAGGGTAGTTTTCCCCGCTCCCGAGGCACCGGTCACATATGTCATGGAGCCGCACGGTAGAGAAAAGCTTAAATCACTTAAGATTTCAGCGTCGCGGGTATAGCGAAAACCAACATGGTCAAACCGGATATTGTCCCTGCCTTGCATCTGGGTTTTTGGCTCCGCGCGCGAAGGGTTTGAGGTGGAAGTCGCTGTGTTCATTTTGACCCTAGACATTTTCTTGCAAAATCGCCACGTTCTTACCATATATGATTCGGGAGAGCGAATGATTCTTACCTGTCCAGACTGCACCACAAGGTTTAAAATTGCAGACGATGCGGTTGGGCCTAACGGTCGGACTGTGCGGTGTTCACAATGCTCTACGGTTTGGTTTGTTGCGGCCGAGCCGGACGCACTTGCTTTGGATGAAGCCGAGAAACTGGAAGAGTTGCGCGAAGAAATTATCCGCGAGCCCTTTGATGGGCCCATTGACAAGCCCGTTGACAACCCCATTGATAAGCCAAGCTTGGAAACCCCAAACCATGTATTGGGTGATAATGTTGGCGGTAGCGCCCTAGACGCTGGCCAAGACGCTGGCCAAGACGCTAGCCAAAACGCAGGTATTGTGGGACCGCACGCCATTATCCGGGATAATGCCGAACGTAAAAAAGTGCGCAGGCGTTTAATGGGGGTTGGGATGATCTGGCTTGTCACCTTGGTTATATTGGCTTTATTTGCCTTGGCGGCCTATTTGTTTCGCGCCCAAATCGTCACCAAATTTCCCGGGGCCACTCCTGCCTATAGAGCCATTGGACTTGAGGCCAATAGCACTGGTTTAGAGATTTACGGCCTGGAAACCCGCGAAGGCAATTCGGGCGGAGTGGAGGTTTTTATTGTTACGGGCAGGGTAAAAAACTTTGATACCAAATCCCGCAATGTGGGCATGATCAGGCTTAATTTTAAAAACGACGACGGGGAGGTGTTGGCAAGCTGGGTGGTTGAGCCGCCAAAGTCCGTACTCAGATCCGGCGAAATTATTAGTTTTACTTCCCAATACCCTAACCGCCCTCTGGATGCTACAAAACTGGCTCCGGAATTTGTCAACGAAACTTCTAGTGCAGAAAATGTGCCCCTTGAAGCAAAAAATTAAGGTGCGAAGAATTAAGAAGTGAAAAATTCGTCTTGCATTTTATTCATACCTCCACCACCAAATCCCCATCCCCAACAAACCAGGCACAGCGCATACCTTTCGAGGTATAAGGGGTTGTAGGTGCGCCGGTGGGTGCCAATGCTATAACGCCGCCGTAACCGCCTTGGGATTTCATGTCTGCCAGTGCAGCCTTTGCTGCGTCTGGGAGGGCCACGCCGCCATAGGTCATACGGGCCGAAATATCAGCTGCGGTAACGGTTTTGATAAAATATTCCCCCTGACCCGTACACGAAACCGCGACCCGTTTATCAGCCCAACAACCGGCTCCGGGCAAGGGGCTGTCTCCAACCCGCCCGGCCATTTTCCCAAGTAGCCCGCCCGTAGAGGTGGCGGCGGCGAGACGGCCTTTATGGTCGCGAGCCACAACGCCTATAGTGCCGGTGTCCAGCTCTTCTGGCAGGCGGGTAACGCCGCGAATTACATAATAATCCAATGGTTTTTCCACGCGCTCACAGCTTTGCGATGCGGCAAAGTTTTCCGCCCCCCGACCCGCCAGCATCACATGGGGCGTGTGCTCCATTACGGCGCGGGCGACTTTGACCGGGTTTTTAAAGCCCTTGAGCGCACAAACCGCACCAACATTCCTAGTCGTGCCGTCCATAATACAAGCGTCAAGCTCATACTCTCCGGCTGAATTTGGCCCGGTGCCTTTGCCTGCAACATATAAGCCGGCATCTTCCAACATTACCGCCAACTGCTCGACAACATCCAAAGCATTGGCGCTGTTTCGCAACAAGCTACGGCCATGCTCAGCCACCTGGCGCAAATGCTCAAGCTGGGTATCCTGATCTAATTTATCATAATTACCCGCGCCGCCGTGAACGGCCAAAGCAATATTATTTTTGGTGTGTTCTGTAGGTTTTTCCATAATGCTTACTTACGGCTCTGGATGTGCATTGGCTAGATTAAAACGAGGAGATTAAAAGTTATATTATATCATTGCGTTTCTTTGAGGTATGTTATATAATTACTTTATATAAATGGGAGAAAAATATGAAACAGACAATACAATATACGGCGGGCGGTGCAGCCGCTCTTGTGATGACGGTATCTCTAGGTTTGATAATGGCAAAAATGGTTCATGTGAATATAATAAATTTACCTGATAAACCGGACACATTAAGCATGGTGATCACGCCGCAAATTAGCCCGCCGCCCATCATTCGGAGCAAAGTTCCGCAAAAATATGCCCGGGTTGAAACACCGCCCGCCCTACCGCGAATGAAAACTTTATCGACCGGGCCAGTAGATCTGTCGCCTTCAGACTTTGGTAGTCAATTGCCGAAATACCGAAATCCAAAAGAAATTTCCGGCCCGGTGCGGGTTTCTGTTGACCTGCGCCTTACCTCAATCTTTCGAGCTGCGCCGATTATGCCCATGCAGGCTGATCGTTCAGGGTTTTGCACTGTCTTATTCGATGTAAATGCCAATGGCACGACCTATAATGTGCAGGTACTAAACTGCTCGCAAAACCTATTTACCCGCGCTTCGGTCAAGGCGGTCGAGAAGTGGAAGTACCGCCCCCAAACCATGGGCGGCATGGCCGTGCCGCGCACCGGGTTACGCACAACAATAAAATTCAATTTAACAGATGAACATGGTCGTTTGATCCCGGGGTAAGGTACAAAGCTTTACGGGGACGTAGGGATCGAAAAGCTCTAGCTAGAAACACCGCTACAATCTGGAGCTTGCGGTGCGGATTTGGCTTGGGGGTGGTTAAGGGTTTTGACAGTAAATACCGGGCTTAAGGCCGGGTCGTATTTTATGTGCACCAAAACCGCCTGGCTGATGACTTCACCTTTGTTGGCGGCGGTTTTGCGTACTGCCGTATATAGTGAGCTAGGCGCAGAGCTAGTCGGTATAACACACCCGGATATTTCGCCAGGGTTTTGGGCTTGCGCGCCAAATGCAGTGCCGTTGTTGGTGCCGTTAACACTTAAACTTAATTGCATTTCACCAACAGCGCCTTGTGAAAAAATACTAAACGGTGCGTTGGACGCAACTAGGATTTCGGTATATCCCGGCGCCACAGGTATAATCACATGGGCGGCACGCGGCGGCGCACTGAACATGACACGGTCAACAATTTGGGCGGTTGCGGGCAAGGCGAAGATCAGGCAGACGGCTTCGAACGACAACCAACCCACCAGAATTTTTTTCTTGATACCCATATTATACTTTTCCAACTCCCTCTAGGTCTATCCTATCTGATTCTCTCACAAGGACAGAGTGTTTTCCTATTCAAGTTTAGTGCCAAGATGTGATCCAGACACAATCAAGGCGCAATCAAGATGCCCTCAGGGCTCAATTAATGCTATGGCCATAAGGGAAAAGACGCGATATAGGGCGGGCATGACCAACACAAACAAAGCACTTGTTTTATTTTCCGGCGGGCAGGATTCTGCCACCGTTTTGGCCTGGGCCTTGGATAAATACGATTATGTGGAAACCATTGGCTTTGACTATGAGCAGCGCCATATGGTTGAAATGCAGTGCCGCCGTGATGTATTGGAAAAAATCCGCGCGGGATTTCCAAATTGGGCTGACGGCTTGGGCCAAGACCATGTGCTGGATTTATCCGTGCTTGGCAAAATCAGCAAAACCTCCTTGACCCGCGATATTGACATTATAGAGGACGGGGACGGGCCGCCCAATACATTCGTTCCGGGGCGCAATATAATTTTTTTGAACTTCGCAGCCGCCCTTGGGTATCGGCACGGCATTCATACTTTGGTGGCCGGCATGTGTGAAGCGGATTTTTCGGGCTATCCGGATTGCCGTAAAGATACACTAGACACGGCCATGCAAGCTTTGTCACTGGGTATGGACACTGAGTTTTCACTGGACACACCTTTGATGTTTTTGTCCAAGGCCGGCGCCTGGCGCTTGGCGGAAAAATTGGGCGGCGAGACGCTAGTTGATATTATCAATCAATATTCTCACACCTGCTATATGGGTGAGCGCGGCCAACGCCATATTTGGGGCTATGGTTGTGGTGCGTGTCCGGCGTGTGTTTTGCGCGCCAAAGGCTGGAGTGAATTTCGCCCATGACATATTCCGTCAAAGAAATGTTTTTATCTATGCAAGGCGAAGGCGCCCATACGGGCCGCGTTTCAGTTTTTATTCGCTTTAGCGGCTGTAATCTATGGTCGGGCCGGGAGAAAGACCGGGCCAAGGCCGTGTGTAAGTTTTGTGATACTGAGTTTGTGGGTACGGACGGGGACGGCGGCGGGCAATTTAAAACGGCGGCACTTTTAGCAAAAGAAGCTCAGTCCTATTGGCCCGGTCAAGATGGTGATAAGTGGGTGATTTGCACGGGCGGCGAACCTTTATTGCAGTTGGACACGGCTCTAATAAACGCCCTTAAAGCCGCCGGGTTTAAAATTGCCGTGGAAACCAACGGCACGCTCCAAGCACCCTCGGGCATTGACTGGTTATGTGTCAGCCCGAAAGCGAACGCAAAATTACGACAAGCCTGCGGCGACGAGCTTAAATTGGTTTATCCGCAAATAGAGAACAAGCCGGAAGATTTCGCCAATCTGGATTTTATGGTGTTTTCTTTACAGCCGCTAGACAACAATAAAGACGGCGATAAAGACGGCAAAACAATCAGCGAAAAAGATGACAAAAAAGCCAGGGGGCATGAGCAGGCCGCCTTTAACTATTGCCTCGAAAACCCAAAATGGCGTTTAAGCCTCCAAACCCATAAATATTTAGGGGTGCGCTAAAGTGCGGTTTACCGAAATGCCATGTTTACCGAAATGCCATGTTTACCGAAATGACTGGGCAACTTTGCGGGCGAACTTGTCAATAGCGCGGTCCGCATCTGTCCAGGTTCCTCGGCCATCCGCCCACCGAATGTCGGTTTCGTACCAAGCATAACTCACATCGCCTTGCCCGCCGTCCGCATTGGATAAGCTACCTTCAAATTTAGCGCCGCCAATGCCGTAGCTGCGCATGGATAGTGCGGTGGATTTAGACATTTGGTTAAATGTCGGGCGGTTTGGTCGTGCATCGGTAATGACCAAGTTAAGCACTGTCGGAGCATTGTCGGCAATAACAAACCCTCTTTTTTCAAGTCGGTACTGCATTTTGGTTTCCAACCGCTTTGTCAATCTGTCCAAATCTCTTTGTCCAAAATAACCGTTATTGGCAAACCCGTTTCTACGGTCGCGCGATTTAAACTTGTCGCGAATATCATCAGCAAGATTGTCCGCCCGATAAGCCAAGTTTTCGCCCAAAGTCACATTGATGCTCACGGGTGTTGATGGCACCTGCATAGTGGAGGAAAATGATTTTGTATTACCGGCCATTGCCGTGCTCGCCAAAGTCATGGCTCCGGCGCTGACAGCCAATGCCAACAGGGTTGTTGTTGCGATTTTTTTCATAATTGTCTCCAAATAAGGCGCTCTCTCATCGTGAGGATACCATATTTTCGCATTTATGACAAGCGGCGGCGGTTCTGGTTTGGGTTACAAATTGGAAAGGCTCTAATTTCTAAAAACATCAACCAATATGCTAACAATGTTTGCGGCGCCTTGGGCCTGGTTGATATAGGTGTCTACTTCAGAGCGTTGCATGGTGCGGCTCACGGTCACGACTTTACCGGACAAATCAACAATTTGGGTTGTAACGGTCAGGATTTTGGCGGTGGTGTCCAAGGCGGCATTGGTCACACGCACCGGAACTTTCGCAATATTATAGGCACCTTTTCCTGTGTAATATGTACCCTTTGCAGCAAACATGCCGGTGGTATAAACAACGCTTCCGGCGCCCTTGCCCGTGTAATACACCCCCTTTGCCCCCAACTCACCAGTTTTGTACACGGCCTTGCACGGCAGGGAGGCTATTTTGCCGGTGGTTTTAGCGACAGCACAGCCGCCCAATAAACTGGTGGTCAAAATCAGTAAAAAAATTGATATCCGCATATCATCCTCGCGCTAAACAGTGTCAAACCCGCAGTTGCTATAGGGGGAAACCTTTAATCTGCCGTAAAGTACAGGACATTACGCAGATCAATTGGCCCTAAAGCTGTCACCCAGATTGTAACTGACCCCTATATCAATAGGTAATGCGTCACGAATTTGTTGTACAAATATGCCGACCTCAGAGAGACTGCTGCGCGGTACAAAAATGATGTCGCCGCGCCGAAGTTGCATATTGTCCGCATATGAACGGATATTGCGCATACCGCTTTTCAGGCCGGATTTGTGGTTGATTACCCGCATCATCAAACCGCCATTGGGGGCGCGGCGCAAAACCGCCACTTCGCGGGTTTTTGCGGAGGGCAGAAACCCGCCCGCCATGATAATGGCTTCCAGAGACCCGATCGGCCCGCTTAAGGTATATGTGCCTTGTTGGCCAACCTGACCGCCCACATAAATATTTTGCGGTGCAAATGTCCGGCTGGTAAGAGCAATGGTCGGGTCGCGTAATTGTTTGGACAGCTCGGCTTTTAAGGCCTGCTCGACCCAAGGCAGCGTCTTGCCCGCCGCCATTATTCCAGTTGCCATAGGCATTGTGATGCGCCCGTCCGGTGCTACGGTCAAAGTTCGTGACAGTTCCGGGGCACTCTCTACGATGACATCAAGCTGATCGCCGGGGTATAATGTGTATTGGGGCTCATAATCGACCCAACGCTGAAACATGTCATGGGGATCTGCGCGAGCAACCGATAGGGGGGAGGTGGTGTGTGCGGATTTTCCGTACCGACCACCATAACGATCCCCATAACGATCAACAGCCTGCTTGGGCGCGCGTAATTTTGGCGCGCCGTAAGTATTTTGATTGCCGTATCTGCGTGCGTTTTGCTGAACACCACGGTTAACACCAGAGGCATTTTGCGCCTGATAGTGATTCGTTTTGGCATAGGGGTGCATGTTGGAATTTGCGCCGCATCCAGTAAGTAGCAGCAAAGAAATGGCCACGACCCCCATAAAACCGCCATTTTTACCAATTTTATGCATATTTACCAACCTTAACGATAATTAAATGTGTTTTTCCAACAGTTAACAAAAATGGCTAAGGAAATATTAAATTTTAGTGGCTTAGGCTGCGTTAACGATTGTGTTAATAAAGGGACGGATATGGACCAATATGGTCAGAACGGCGGTGGGGGCAATATGCGTGTGAGGGGTGATCACACGGCAGCGGGCAATATTCGTTTGTCTGAAATCCCGGCTTCCTTTGCGCGGCAGATAAAGTGGATGATCCCTCTATTTCTGATTTTGGCACTTTTGAGCTTCTGGTTTACCAAAGATATCAAGCGGCAATATATCGCTGATGGTCGGGTCTTGGTCTTACTCGGCAGTGATTATGTTTATAACCCGGTCACCGGGGTTGGCAATGTTGGCAGCCCGTTGACCATTACCCCCGACCAGGTCGTGTTGACCGAAATCGGCATTATCAAAAACTCGGCCATTATGGATACGGTCATTAACAAGATGATTGCATCTCCGGCTAACGGCGGGGTTGGCGGCGAGCGCTTTGCCCCTAAATTATATGAAAGATGGGTGCGGGCGTCGGCGGAAGACAAAATCAATTACTGGAACGATCTGGTTAAATCCGTAGATATGTCCTATGCAGTATTGCCCCGACCAAAATCATCTATCGTAGATCTGGTTTACAAACACCCGGACGGAGAGGTTGCGGTGAAAACCCTAGATACTTTGATGACGGAGTACGGGAATTTCCGCAAAGAAAAATTTGTCAATGCAAAAACACCCTTGATGGAACAGCGCCGTATAGACACGCAAGAGCAATTGGCGGCGATCGAAGCCAAAATTCAAAGCACTTTGAATAAAAACGGCATTTCGGATTTCAATTCCGAACAAATTGGCGTACAAACCCGCGCCGAAGCTTTGCGGGCACAGCTTAACACATTGATGGGCGGACTTGCAGCAGCGGAAGCCGCATTGGCGGCTAGCGAAGACCAGTTACGCGTCTTGCCGCAAACCATTGATTTATATGTTGAGGATCGGGCCTCCCAGCGTTTGGCCCAAGCCGAGCTTGAGAAACGGCAATTGCTCGCCAAATACCTGCCAACCAGCAACCCTGTGCGGGCCAAAGAGGCGGAAATCAACGAGCTTAAAGCCCAGATCAGCAGCTATGGCGGCAAACCAAATGGTGGGCGGCGGGTCGGGCCTAACCCTGTTTACCAAGCTTTATTGACCCAGAGAAACACCTATCAAGCCAATGCAGATAGTTTGCGAGAGCAAGAAATCGCCCTGCAAAAACAGCTCATCGCCGTTAACGCCAAGGTAAAACGCATGCGCCAACTTGGCCCGACCTACACAAACCTTGTACGCGAAAAGACCATTATCGAGGCTAGGCTAGAAGGTTTGCAAGCCCGCGAAACCGAAGCGCTTATCAACGAGAAGCAAACCGCAAGCCCCGACAATATTAAATTTATCACCCGCCCAAGCATCCCGCGCAAAGGACGTAATATGAAAAAACTTCTATTTGCTCTGGGCTTGATGGCGTCCTTGTTTAGCGTTTTGATGTTGGCTTTGTTGCGCGTATTTCTGGATCCGCGTATTTACGGGCCCGGACCTAAAGCCCGCCAAACACAGGGGACAGACTACGGCCTAGACCAAGGTTATTACGGGGATATTCCAGAAGCCGTACCTTATGTACCCGAGGCCGCGCCCCTGCCGAGCTATATGCCCGGCCAAATGCCTGCGGCCTATGGTGAAGTTCAGCCCTACGACCAACACGTTCATGAACAAGGCTATGGGGCAGAGCCTTATGGTGGCCAGATGCAAAGTAATGGCCAAGTGCAGGGCCAAGAGGCGCATATGGGCGGTGTAGCCCAACCTTATGATGAGCAAATATATGCAGACGGAAGTTATGGGGGCGTTAATCCTTACGCCGGCGCACCCGCCCAAGTCTATGCGCCGCAAATACCAACATCTCAAGCCTATGCGCCGCAAGTCTATTCTGACCCCTTAACACATGAGCAGGCTGATTTTGCCGGGCCGAACAATAATATTCCCGTTCTTGGCAACACAAGCCCCGGTCTTGGCAATAATAGTAAAGACATATAATAAGTGCGAATATGGATAATGCACAAAATTTACAATCCGTCTGGCAAGGTCTGTCCCAGGACAAGCGTGCCGATGGACGCGGTTCAATTTACGCATTTGTCGCCCCGACCACCGGCGTTGGCACATCCTATGTAACCCGTACCATGGCGCTTTTAGCTGGTGCGCACATGCGCGGGGGCAAGCAAGTTCTCCTTGTTGATATGGACATTCAAAACAATACCCAGTCGAACTGGTTTTCTACCCCGCAAACGCAGAGCCAATATGGCCGGCCGGACGGGCCTTATGATGCCAGTTTTGGCACCGTGCCGTTTTGGCGGGTAACGCCGTCCATGGTCGATGATTTTGGCCAAAACCTAACAGACAGCCATTTTATGAGTTTACACATTGTCCCCGCCGCCAATATAGCCGTAACCCGCTTCCAGTGGGAAAAATTCAGGCAAGGACAAAACGTTCATATTCAAAATTCCCGCGCCTATTGGCACAAATTACGGGAGTGTTTTAGTGCGGTTTTTGTCGACATTCCGGCGCTAGATCGCACTGATATTGTTAGCTCGATCTGCCCCGAAGCCGATAGCTCAAGCTTGGTCTGCGCTCCGCAAGATGCGAGCTCCAGAGCTTTGGGGGCTGCTTACGAAAAAATAACATCTATGAACGCCCAGTGTTCAGGCGTGATTTTCAACGAAACCCCCGCTCAAAATTCCGGCTATTGGAGTGGCCCATGAGCTATTCTGGTACTGTCGTGGGCCACAATTATAGCGCTAACCCTCTTGCCCGCAACCACATGGCGGGTCGGTTGTTATACTGGGCCGAAGAGTTTATTGTATTTATCCTGATCTTTCAGTTCTCCACGGCGCTTGTGGCCTTATTGTTGACAGACCCAAGCGATCTGGAATCCAAGTCAAGCCTAGCGCGAAATCTATGGTATCCAGGGTATTTGATGGTTTTGTTCCTGGCGGTGCGCAAGTTACCAAAACTGGTGCGAACCGCCGTGTTTAACCCGCTCTTGATTTTGGCCATTCTTTGGTGCGGCCTAAGTTATCTGTGGTCAATCGAGCCGGATGTTACCTTGCGCAGAAGTGTGGCTTTGTTGATGACCACATTGTTTGGCCTTGTCTTGGCGGCGCGTTATGATTGGAATGAACTGATTGGACGCTTAGCATTGGTATTTTTGTTTACGGCTCTGATCAGCCTTGTTTTGGCGGTGTTGGTGCCGCGCCTGGGGGTCATGCAGGAAATTCACCACGGGGCATGGCGCGGGGCATGGTTGGAGAAAAACTCATTTGGCACACGCATGGCAGTCGGGTTGGCTTTGATGATGAGCGCCTTTGCCATGCAACCAGCGCGGTGGTGGTTATGGGTGCCGGCCGGGTTATTGTGTTTTGGTTTGGTTGTGATGTCCACATCCAAAGCGGCACTGCTTGCGGCTTTGGTGGCGATTGCCGGGTTTTTTATTATACGGGTGTTTCGCCGGTTTCCGGTCTTGCGTATTCCAGTTATGTATAGCGTAGTTGTTGGGCTTAGCGTGCTCGGGTTTTTGATTACGTTCATGCCGGACATGATGTTTGATTTAATCGGCAAAGAGCGGACTTTAACTGGGCGTACAGATATTTGGCAGGCTTTGGTGCTCGCCATCAAGGACAAACAATTGCTCGGCTACGGCTATGGTGCGTTTTGGCACGATACGACCGGCCCGTCCTATTGGGTGCGCTTCTCACTGGAGTGGGGTGTGCCGACCGCGCACAATGGCTGGATGGAAACCTGGCTGTCGGCGGGTGCTGTTGCCGTCATTATGTTTGGTATAATATATGTAATCACCGTACTTCTTGCTCTGGACAGGTTGTACCGGGGCGGGGTGGAGAATTATTGGGTGATTTTATCAACAGTTTTGTTTTTGATGATCTCCTTGTCGGAAAGCACCATTTTACAACAAAACGACCTTAGCTGGGTGATCTTTGTGGCCACCTCAGCCAAACTGTTTGCGTTCTCGCCCGCCTATTGGCGAGCGGACCCAAAAACTAGAGCAACAAAACCTAATGAGTATGGGCTAGCTTGAAGGTTAGCGCGGTATAATCGGAATGGTAAACGCCGTCCGGTTTTGCGGGCAATGTGATCCAAACTGCCGTCAGCATTGCTACGCCTTTATGGTCAGCCTCGATTTGAACCAAGCCGTTAACATCGCTCACCGTCGCTGCGCCTTTGCCGGCCACCCCGTAAATCACTACATCCTGGCCCGCCAATGGTTTGCCGCCGAGCAAGAGAACAAAATCTCTGTCCCCTGATTGAGCCGCAACAAATTCAAGTTTTTGGCCCACGGGTTTGTATTCTTCGCCCGCACCGCCTTTACATGTATCAACGCAGATAAATGTTTTCGTGTGCTTGTTATAGCTACGGTTTAGCGCCGGGCTGCCGGGCAGATCATTGAACGCTTTGCGCCCGGCATCGCTAGCGCCAATTTCGCCTAAATACCCTTCAGTGTCTTCAGGCTTTATTTCCCCGGAGCGGGTTTTACTGCTCATGGCAATGACACCAAACCCGGATGTTTTGGCAACAAATTCCATGTTCAAATAGGTCTTGTTTTCCGCCAAAGTAAATGTGTCAATTTTTGTATTGCCCACAACGGCCGAACTAAAGGCTATTCTGTCCTTGCCGGGGCCAAATTCTAGCTTGGGGAATGCCAATGCACTGGTCAGTGCCACTTCAACTTTATCGCCTGTGTCCCACATAAATTTGGCCGGCCACAAAAATGTCTGGTGGGCGAGTGCGGGTGCGGCAAATAATGCCGCAGCCAGAACAGTGCCAGCAAAAATGTTTTTGCGAAATAATGTGGTGGATAATTTGGTCATATGGTTCCCCTAGCTAGTTTTGGTGGAAGCTAGAGAGAAAATTGTGCCGTGTCACTAAAAAACCACAGAGCTTAAAACACCTTGTTGTCCAAAACCGCAGCCCCGTATAATTTGGGTGTAAAGCCGCCAAACCATAAAGCTTTCCCCGCTCCGCCGGACGATTTTGCCAGATAATGAATATAAGAAGGTCGGCCCAGTATTTTTGTCAAGAAGGCGATTGGCGCATACACCGCATATTGCACCGCCCCGACCAACATCCATTTTGCGATACCGGGCCAGTTTTTGGCCTCTGCAGCTTCCTGGCTCGGACTTTGACCATTGGCAAAACTGCGGATTTTAACATATTGCGGTGTGGCACGGTGTGGGCGAATATCCTCGTAACATTTAGCCGCTCGCGACCAAGCGATATTGATGCCTTGAGCTTGTAGCGCCCCAAACAACATATCATCTTCACCGCCAATTTCGTTCATATCCGTACAAAATGGCGGCGCGGGTAAAACACATAATTTGGTATCGAGCAGTGAGTTGCCGCAGCCAAAAAATTCGTCACTGACACCCTCTTGCATGCTCTCTTTCCCTTTAGGCCCAAAGCGCGAGAAGAAACGAGCATAGTATTCGTCGTAAAGCGAACTGCCGGGAATGCGGGCAATGGTCGGGACAAAGACCAAACCGGCCTTGTATGTTTTTGCCACCCTTAATAGTGTCGCTAGCCAGTTTTCTCCGGCCTCTTGATCATCATCTAGAAATACCAGATATCGTCCTTGGGCGGCTTTGAGTGCGCCGTTGCGAGCGTTGGAAACCCCCGGCTCGGGGATATGTAAATAGCGGATTTTGACGGCTGTACTAGCGGCAAATTTCTCTACATAGTTTTTGGCACTGCCCGCAGGGTCATTGTCGGCCACAATAATTTCTAAGGCGAGCCCATTTGCGGTTTGCCTGATCAGACTTTCCAGCGCGGTTTGCAATCCTTCTGGCCTGCGAAAGGTTGGTAGAATAATCGAGACACCGTTTTTTATGGATTTAGCCATTTTCTTTCTCCGCGTTTTTCTCAACTATTTCAAGCGCTTCGCCGACGGGCAAGACCACGGCTCCGCTTGTTTTGACCGCATCAATTATAGTGAGGAACTCTAATGTCGTTACCCCCCACTCACTCGGATTTTCCCGCACATCATGGGTAAACAAGATCAGCCAACCCGGGCGTTTCTTCAGCCCCTCTATCAGTTTCAAGGCGTGGTCAAGTTTGGTGCCGTGATAAAGAGGTGTGGA
>JAJRSJ010000010.1 GCA_024278855.1 Alphaproteobacteria bacterium
ACGGTGTGAGCTGGTTCTGTTGAGCTTTCTATGGGCAATGCGGTGGCGCATGGCTGTATTCCTTATTTATGTATTATTAAAAATGGTCGTCGTATTTTTTGGCTAGCTCTTCGATATTTTCAGGCGGCCAGTTGGGCGCGTCCATACCCAGATGCAAACCCATAGCCGCCAAAACTTCCTTGATCTCGTTCAAGGATTTGCGGCCAAAATTTGGGGTGCGCAGCATTTCTGCTTCCGATTTCAAAATCAGATCGCCAATATAGACGATATTGTCGTTCTTGAGACAATTGGCAGAGCGAACAGATAATTCAAGCTCGTCAACCTTGCGCAACAGTGCCGGGTTGAAATCAAGCTCGTCTTTTTCTTCGCCTCGGCCAATATCTTCAGGGTCGTCAAAGTTGACAAATACCTGGAACTGATCTTGTAAAATCCGCGCAGCAACCGCAATCGCATCTTCGGGCGTAACCGCACCATTGGTGTCGATATCTATGAGCAATTTGTCATAATCCAGCACCTGGCCTTCACGAGTGTTTTCGACCCGGTATGTGACCCGTGTAACCGGGCTGTACAAAGCATCAATGCTGATCAAACCAATCGGTGCGTCTTCAGGGCGCGAATCCGTTGCGGGCACATAACCTTTACCCGTATTGACGGTAAGCTCCATACGCAGATCCGTATCTTCGTCCATGGTACAAATGACATGATCGGGATTGAGGATTTCCACATCAGCGGTCTCCTCAATATCGGCACCCGTTACCGGGCCAGCACCGCTTTTCTTGAGCAATAACCGTTTAGGGCCTTCGGCGTGCATGCGCACGGCTAGACCCTTAAGGTTAAGCACAATATTGGTGACGTCTTCGCGGACACCGGGAATGGATGTAAATTCGTGGACAACACCGTCAATTTGCACAGCCGTCACCGCAGCGCCCTGCAAGGACGACAACAACACACGGCGCAGAGCATTACCAACGGTCATACCAAAACCGCGCTCTAGCGGCTCGGCGATGATAGTTGCTTGTGTTTCAGGATCTCGGCCAGGCTCAACTTCGGGGTTGATAGGACGGATCAGTTCTTGCCAATTTTTTTCAATCACTTTGGTACCTCTTAGGACAATATTGTGTTTAAACGCGGCGGCGTTTGGGCGGACGACAACCATTATGGGGAATGGGTGTAACATCGCGAATAGTTGTAATGGTAAGTCCGGCAGCTTGCAGTGCACGAACGGCACTTTCGCGGCCAGACCCGGGGCCGTTTACATTGATTTCCAAAGTTTGCATGCCGTGGTCTTGTGCTTTGCGTGCCACTTCTTCGGCGGCGACTTGCGCGGCGTAAGGTGTAGATTTACGCGAACCCTTAAAACCCATAGCACCTGCGGAGCACCAGGCAATGGTATTGCCCTGGGCGTCTGCGACAGGGATCATGGTATTGTTGAACGTCGCATTGATGTGCGCAACGCCGGACGTAATATTTTTTCTATCGGCGCGACGGACGCGACCCGGTTCTTTAGCCATGTTGTAGCCTTTTCTCTATTTCTTCTGGTCTATATTTCTTCTTGTTTATTTTTTCTTGCCGGCAATGGCCTTAGCAGGCCCTTTGCGGGTACGCGCATTGGTGTGGGTCCGCTGTCCACGAACCGGCAAACCACGGCGATGGCGCAGACCACGGTAATTACCCATGTCCATCAAACGCTTGATATTCATAGAGGTCAAACGGCGAAGATCGCCTTCAACCAGATAATCGCCGCCGGTAATGGCATCGCGCAAATTTGCAATGTCCGCATCATTTAGATCCTGAACGCGGCGCTCAGCCTCTATGCCGACCTTTTCGCATATGGCCTTTGAAATAGCCGGGCCTATGCCGTGAATATATGTAAGCGCGATCAGTACGCGCTTGTTAGTTGGTATGTTTACACCTGCAATCCGTGCCACAATGGCTCTCCTTTTAAATTCGAAATCACCAAATCAGTTCTAGTTCTCACAAGCCAAATTCCCACATGACAACATGCGGGAGCCTGTATTTCGACCAATTTCCGCGAAAGCGGCTAGTTATATCCTCTTCGCGCCCAAGGTCAACACCAGTTATGGCCTTAAACGACAATTTATCTGTTTATTTTTGGTCAGCCATTAGCCGCCAAAAACCCTCTTCCACCAAGACATTTTCACATTCTTTTGCATATCCAACACCCTGGCAATTGATGCGGCTACGGTTTGTATGTCCGCTAGCCCGTCAACTTCGCTTAATTTGCCCTGGGCCGCATAAAAAGGCAGCAATGGCGCGGTTTGTTTATGGTAATTACCCAGACGAATTTTAAAACTTTCCGGGTTGTCATCATCCCGGCCTTCATCGATAAAACGCTTTTCAATACGGCCCAAAAGTACTTTATCATCAACGCAAAGACGAACCACGCCATTTACGGCTTGTCCGCGCTGCTTCAACGACGCATCTAGGGCTTTGGCTTGTTCGACTGTGCGGGGGAAACCGTCAAAAATAAAGCCCGGCGCATCTTCATTGGCGTCCAACTGTTCTTCGATCAATGCAATAACAATCTCGTCTGAAACCAGATCGCCCCTGTCCATAATGCCGGCCACTTTTTTGCCCAAATCAGAGCCAGACTTACGGGCGGCGCGCAACATATCGCCAGTAGCCAATTGAATGAGGCCGCGCTGTTTCACCAAAATTTTGGCTTGTGTACCTTTGCCCGCTGCCGGGGGGCCAAACAAAACAATATTCATATTACCCCCTGCCTTATTTTTTGCGTCTGCGACCCATGCGGGATTTTTTGATCAAGCCTTCATATTGGTGCGCCACCAAATGGGACTGTACTTGTGCCACAGTATCCAAGGTCACCGAGACAATAATCAACAAGGACATACCGCCGATCAACATAGCCACGCCCGGAGGGATACTGCCGGTTCTGGCGATAACCATTTCCGGCAAAACCACAACAAAGGCTACATATAGCGCGCCGATGAATGTCAAACGGTTCAGGACATAGGATAAATATTCAGCCGTGCGCGCACCGGGGCGGATACCCGGCAAAAAGCCGCCATGCTTGCGTAAATTGTCCGCCGTATCTTCCGGCTTGAACACATAAGGCACATAAAAGAAACAGAAGAAAATCACGAGAACCGCATATAACATCAGATAGCCAGAGGAGCCGTAGCCGGTTTGGGTCAAGATTGTCCGCACCCAGCTCGGCGCATCTTCGGCAATGAAAGAACCGGCGGTCGCAGGCAAAAGCAAAATAGAGGAGGCGAAAATTGGCGGGATCACACCAGCTGCATTTAGTTTCAGCGGCAAGAACGAGCTATCACCGCCAAACATTTTACCGCCAGCCACTTGTCGTTTGGGGTATTGTACCAATAAGCGGCGCTGGGCGCGCTCGACGAATACGATCAAGACAATTAAGGCCATGCCCATAGCCAACACCATAAACATCAGACCATCGGATAGTGTGCCGCCTGCGGTCAGGTTTAACACCTGAAAAATCGCCTTGGGCAGCTCCGCGATAATACCGGCCAAAATGATCAGGGAAACACCATTGCCAATGCCCCGCGCCGTGACTTGTTCACCAAGCCACATCAAAAACATCGTACCGCCAACCAAGGTGATTACGGCGGTGGCTTCAAAAAACGGGCCAGGATTATAAACAAACCCTTGGCTTTCCAATAATCTTGCAATGCCGTACGCTTGAAACGCCGCCAAAAACACGGTCAAATAACGCGTATATTGATTGATTTGCTTACGGCCTTGTTCACCGTCTTTATCCAGTGCGACCAGAGTGGGTATTGAACCTTTCATCAAGGTCATAATGATCGACGCCGTAATATAAGGCATGACATTAAGGGCAAAGATTGCCATGCGTTCAACCGCGCCACCTGCAAACATGTTGAGACGGCTTAGAAGACCGCCGCCGCCGCCAGCCTGTCCACCCGTGGTGAACATTTGCTGATAAGCTTCCATATCAACGCCCGGCACCGGGATAAATGTCCCGATACGGTAGACAATTAAAATCATCATTGTAAACAACAAGCGTTTTTGTAGCTCTTTGGCTTTGGCAAATGTGCCAAAATTCATATTCTGTGCTAGCTGTTCTGATGCAGACGCCATGTTAACATTCCCTCTTGCGATAGAACCTCATATGGGGAACCAAACACAAATTAAAAGGTCTCTTTATAAATCCTTTTATATATCTTTGAGCATTTTCTCATTTTGTGCCAAAAGATAATAAAACACTACCCGGTTTTTCAATCGGTCTTTTTTCATCTGCTCGCAAACCGCCATGACTTTGGCGTCAAGATCAGCAGTTTTACCTTTAAGGCCAAGCTTTTTCTTTAGAAAACCGTCGCGTACAGTGTGACGCTCTTCCTCATCGGTACAGGCAACAAATTTACCGTCGCGACTGTTCAGGGCAATTCCGCAATAATTGACGATTTTACGGACAATGTCTTCGTCCGCCTTAGCGTCATATTTCTGAACGGCTTCCCAGTAAGGAACATGCCGGGCTTCGCCGTCATCTTTAGCTGCCTTCTTCGGAGCTGCCTTCTTCGGAGCTGCCTTCTTCGGAGCGGCCTTTTTAGGAGCCGCTTTCTTGGCGGGGACTTTTTCAGCCGTAGGCTTTGTTTCTTTTTTAGGGGCCGTTTTCTTTGGCGCAGGCTTTGCTGCTTTTTTAGGGGCAGGCTTATCGTCCGACTTAACCGGCCTAGCCGTATCAATCGTCACAGATCCTTTGGCTTTTTCCACGATTTTTTGTGCGCCGGAGGACGCGTAACTCACCGTCAAATTCACTGCCGCAGATAATTTTCCCGACCCAATCAAACGCACACCATCATGGGCGCGGCGGATCACACCGGCACCAACCAAAGCATTGGCATCAACGGCCTTTTTCAAATTGAGCACGCCCGCTTCTACGGCCTGCTCAAGGCGGCGAACAGACAATTCCGCATATTTCTTGCGGTTTGGCTTGTTAAAACCACGTTTTGGCAAACGCATATAGATCGGCATTTGACCACCTTCATAGCCTTTAATAGCTACACCCGAGCGGGATTTTTGCCCTTTAACACCACGGCCAGCCGTTTTACCTGTGCCAGAACCAATACCGCGGCCAAGGCGCTTGCGCGCTTTTGTGGAGCCGGGATTATCTCTAAGTTCATTTAAACGCATCATATTCTCCGTATGAATAGCTACTAGCTATTCTTCAACTATTGCCACCATATGTGCAACTTTGCGGATCATGCCGCGCACGGATGGTGTATCTTCTAATGTTCTTACTTTGCCAATCCGGCCCAAACCAAGGCCTATCAATGTGGCATGTTGGTCTCCGGGACGGCGGGTTGAAGACCCGGTCTGGCGGACTGTAACTGTATTTTTATTTTTGGCCATATTCTTACTCTTTTATTCTACTAAACGCTCAGCTTAACCTTCGGAAGCTTCCATCTCAGGCGAAGACGCGCCGTCGCGGCGACGTCCAACAATATCACCAACTTTTTTGCCGCGTTTGGCAGCGATCATGCGCGGGTTTTCCTGTGACAGCAGCGCGTTAAATGTAGCGCGAACCATGTTATAAGGGTTGGAGCTACCTGTGGATTTTGCCACAACATCCTGCATACCAAGGCTCTCAAGCACGGCGCGCATAGGGCCACCAGCAATGATGCCGGTTCCTGGAGGCGCGGCGCGTAAAATCACTTTACCGGCACCGTGGCGACCTTTGCAATCATGGTGCAAAGTGCGGCCTTCGCGGAGCGGGATACGCACCAGGCTTTTCTTGGCCAGTTCCGTACCCTTGCGGATACATTCTGGAACTTCGCGGGCTTTGCCCTTGCCAAAACCCACCTGGCCCTTACCGTCACCGACCACAACCAGAGCCGCAAAACTCATATTGCGACCACCTTTAACGGTTTTAGCGACACGGTTAATGTGGACCAATTTGTCAACAAACTCATCACCTTCTTCGCGGTCGCGTTTGCCTCTTTTATCGTCACGTCTTGCCATAATGCTTCCTTAAAACTTTAAGCCAGCTTCACGAGCCGCTTCTGCCAGAGCCTTGACCCGGCCATGGTATAAATACCCGCCCCGGTCAAAAACCACTTCCTTAACACCGGCCTTTGTAGCCCGCTCACCAATCAATTTACCAATCGCGCTCGCCGCAGCCACATCAGAACCCTTGGCAAGCTTGGCAGCTTTTTCCAAAGATGAGGCAGACGCCAAAGTCACACCGTTCAAATCATCAATGACCTGTACGGAAATGTTTTTCGAGCTTCTATAAACAGACAGACGCGGACGTCCGGTTGCGTTTTTCTTAACCCGGCGGCGCACGCGCTCAGCGCGGCGTTTCAATTTTTGTTGTGCGTTTTTCATCTTACTTCTTCTTACCCTCTTTCGAGCGGACAAATTCGCCAACATAGCGAATACCCTTACCTTTGTAAGGCTCCGGTTTTCTGTAGGGACGGATTTCAGCGGCAACCTGGCCTACCATTTGCTTGTTGATGCCCGAAACGTGAATTTCGGTGGCCTTGGGAACAGCAATCGTAATACCCTCGGGAGCATCATAATTGACATCATGGGACAAACCAAGTTGCAAGCTCAAGGTTTTGCCCTTCAACTGGGCACGATAACCAACACCGCGCAACTCAAGGTTTTTGGTATAGCCATTGGTCACACCTTCAATCAAATTGGCGATCATAGTGCGTGACATACCCCACATTGCACTGGCTTGTTTGTCGCTACCAACCGGCGCAACCGTAAACTGATCACCGTCCAATTTGCCGATAACGGCGGACGGCATGGTAAATTCAAGCATGCCCTTTGGGCCCTTAACACTTACTTTTTGTCCGTCCTGGCTAAGCGTACAGCCAGCAGGGATAGTAACGGGATGTTTTCCAATACGTGACATACCGACCTCCTAAGACACTTGGCAGAGAATTTCGCCGCCAACATTTTGTTCGCGTGCGATATTATCTGACATCACGCCTTTGGGCGTAGACAGGATTGCAATACCCAGACCGTTGCGGATCTGCGGCAGGCTTTTAACGGATGAATACACCCGGCGGCCTGGCTTGGAGACGCGCTTTATTTCGCGAATAACCGGGGCACCTTCGAAATATTTAAGTTCAATTTCAAAATGCTTGAAACCTTGTTTCTCAACCGATGCATAACCGCGAATATAACCTTCGCTTTCAAGCACGTCGAGAACCCGGCCGCGTAAATTAGAGGCAGGTGTTTCGCATTTGCCTTTGCCGCGCATATGGGCATTACGGATGCGGGTGAGCATATCACCAAGGGGATCACTAAATGACATATCTACCTCCTACCAGCTTGACTTGACGAGGCCCGGCAGCAGACCCTGGGAACCAAGTTCACGCAGAGCGATACGGGACATTTTCATTTTACGGTAATACCCACGCGGGCGACCACTGATCTGACAGCGGTTGCGCACACGCGACGGTGCTGAATTGCGCGGCAATTCAGACAGCTTGATCTGGGCGGCGAAACGCTCTTCCACAGGCAAGTCCGTATTGCGAGCGGTAGCCTTCAAAGCCGCACGCTTGGCCGCGTACTTCTTGACCATTTTTTTTCTTTTTTCGTTGCGCTCTACTGCGCTTACTTTTGCCATTTTTTTCTCCGTTTTTGCGGGGGCGGCCCGCTTTGCCTACTGCGTAAGTTCAACTATTTTTTCCCATTCCTATTTTTTAAATGGAAAGTTGAACTCGGCCAGCAGTGCCTTTGCTTCTTCGTCTGTTTTTGCATTGGTACACACAACAATGTCCATACCGCGCATACTGTCTACTTTATCGTAATCGATCTCAGGGAACACGATATGCTCCTTAAGACCCATGGCATAATTGCCATTACCGTCAAAACTTTTGTGATTCAGGCCGCGAAAATCGCGAACCCTTGGCAGGGCTACATTGGTCAACCGATCAATAAATTCATACATTTGGGCGCGGCGCAATGTCACTTTAGTCCCAATATTCATGCCTTCGCGTAGTTTAAATGTTGCGACGGACTTTTTGGCTACGGTCATGACAGGTTTTTGGCCCGCAATCAGCTCCAGATCAGCCAAAGCCGATTTGGTTTTCTTGCTATCACCCACGGCCTCGCCCACACCCATGTTCAGAACGACCTTGGTCACTCTTGGGATTTGCATGTCATTTGTATAGCCAAATTTTTCTTTCATGTGTGCGCGAATTTTCTCGCGGTACTTTATAGCCAGTCTAGGTTCATATGTATCAGTCATCAATCACTTCTCCTGAGCGTTTTGCAACGCGCACTTTTTTTCCGTCTTTTAATGTCTTAAATCCAACCCGTGTCGGCTTGCCGTCTTTCGGGTCAAGATGAGCAACATTGGAAATAGCAATAGGCGCTGCATATGTCTTGACGCCGCCGTCCGGATCATCCTGGGTCGGACGCACATGGCGTTTGATCATGTTGATGCCAGCAACCAAAACACGGTTTTCATCAGTGAACACTTTAAGCACTTCACCTTTTTTGCCTTTTCCGTTCTTTAGTGATCCGGAAATGACTTGGACATAATCGCCCTTTTTAATCTTCGCAGCCATTACAAAACCTCCGGCGCTAGGGAAATAATTTTCATTTGGTTTTTGGCACGCAGCTCACGGGGAACCGGGCCAAATATACGTGTACCGAGCAGTTCGCCGTTATTGTTGACGATCACGGCCGCATTACTGTCAAAGCGAATGACACTACCGTCAGCACGCTGAATATCTTTTTTGACACGCACAACAATAGCGCGGCGCACCTCGCCTTTTTTCACACGCGAACGCGGTGCGGCTTCTTTGATGGACACGACAATAATATCACCAATACTGGCATAACGACGCTTGGAACCGCCCAGCACTTTAATGCACTGAACACGCTTCGCGCCGGAATTATCGGCAACTTCCAAATTTGTTTGCATCTGTATCATTTAGAGCCTCTTAAATTTCTATTTCGGGAATTTCTATTTCGGGTCAATCAGCTTGAAAAATCTAAGCCGCTACCACTTCCCAGCGTTTCAGTTTCGATTTTGGCGGACATTCGCGAATACGCACGGCGTCGCCAATTTTGAATAAATTCTCTTCATCATGAGCATGATATTTCTTCGACTTGCGCAAAGTTTTTTGCAGCAGAGGATGAAGATAGGTACGGTCAACCCGCACGACGACAGTTTTTTGGCCTTTATCACTGACCACAACACCTTGTAATATACGTCTTGGCATGGCTTGTTCCTATTTCTTCGTTTCGTTTTGCGCGTGCGTCTTTTGCTCACGCATAATGGTTTTGATCCGGGCTATATTACGGCGCACTATACGAATGCTTCCGGTTTTCTCCAACTGGCTAGTGGCCTGCTGGAAGCGCAGATTAAATTGTTCTTTTTTAAGCTTCACCAACTCTTCAGAAAGCTGATCTTCGCTTAAGTTGCGGATGTCTATGGCGTCCATTGTCTTCTTCCTTACTGGTTCGGCTTATTCGCCGGGTCTTGTGACGATTTTGCACTTGATTGGCAATTTCGCCGCACCCAAAGTCAATGCCTGGCGGGCAGTTTCGTCGTTCACACCGTCGATTTCAAACATGATCCGGCCCGGCTTAACCTTGGCGGCCCAAAATTCTACAGAACCCTTACCCTTACCCATACGAACCTCGGTGGGCTTTTTGGTCACAGGCACGTCCGGGAAAATCCGGATCCACACCCGACCCGCCCGTTTCATATGACGGGTAATCGCCCGGCGTGTCGCCTCGATTTGGCGCGCAGTCACCCGACTAGGCTCAAGCGCTTTTAGGCCGTATGAACCGAAATTAAGCGCAGTGCCACCTTTGGCCATGCCCCTGATACGGCCCTTGTGGGCTTTGCGAAATTTTGTACGTTTTGGCTGTAACATGTCTTTATTTCCTAATTACCGAACCTAAGCTCTGGCACCTTGTCTTCCACCCTTGCCGCCCGGTCTACCACCTTGTGGACGACCACCACCGCGCTGTCCCTGCGGACGCGAGCTACCACTTTGTTCATTCATGCGTTTCTCGTGGGCATATGGGTCATGCTCCATGATCTCGCCCTTGTTAATCCATACTTTGATACCCAAAATACCCATAGCAGTCATGGCTTCGGCCGTACCGTAGTCAATATCAGCACGCAGAGTATGCAACGGCACACTGCCCTCTTGGTATTGCTCAACCCGGGCGATTTCGATACCGCCCAAACGACCACCAACTTTGATCTTGCAACCAAGCGCACCCATGCGCATGGCCGTTTGCAATGACCGCTTCATAGCGCGGCGATAAGATACCCGGCGCTCAAGCTGTTGGGCAATACTGTCGGCGACAATATTGGCGTCGATTTCAGGTTTGCGCACTTCCACCAGATTGATGAACAACTCACCCTCAACATATTTGGCAAGTTTCAAGCGCAGGGTTTCGATATCAGCACCCTTTTTGCCGATCACAACACCCGGACGCGCCGTGTAGATAGTGATGCGACAGGTTTTGTGTGGACGCTCAATAATGACGCGCGAAATGGATGCTGCCTTAAGCTCTTTGAGAATATAATTACGCATGGTCAAATCGGCGTGTAACAGATCGCCGTATTCATTAGTATTGGCATACCAACGAGATTCCCATGTACGGTTGATACCAAGGCGCAAGCCGATTGGATTTACTTTCTGACCCATTAGGCTGTCTCCTCTTGTACTGGCACGTCCTGTACTGGTTCTGGTGCGCGAACAATAATTGTCAGCTCCGAAAATGGTTTTAGGATTTTAGCACCCCGGCCACGCGCACGCGCTTTAAAGCGCTTCATGACCAGGTTTTTGCCGACAAATGCTTCGGACACAATCAAATCATCCAGATCAAGGCCGTGGTTGTTTTCCGCATTGGAAATAGCAGAGTACAAGCACTTATAAACGTCTTTCGCGATACGCTTGCGGCTAAATGTCAGATCGTCGAGCGCGTTTTGCACTTTCTTGCCACGAATCATCTGGGCAACTAGATTAAGTTTTTGCGGACTGGTGCGCAGCATACGGACTTTGGCCATGGCCTCATTGTCCCGGACGCGGCGTTTGTTTTTCTCTTTAGACATATCTAGCTCCGCGTCGCTTTTTTATCAGCACCGTGACCATAATATGTACGGGTCGGGGAAACCTCACCGAATTTATGACCAACCATATCTTCATTGACCAATACAGGTATGAATTTCCTGCCATTATAGACCTGAAATGTCAGACCAACAAACTGAGGCATAATGGTCGAGCGGCGCGACCAGGTTTTAATCGGTTTTTTACGGCCCTCGGTGGGAGAAGCATCCGCTTTTTTCAGCAAATACCCGTCAACAAACGGCCCTTTCCATATCGAACGTGGCATATCTATTCCTTACCGTTTCTTCTTCTTGTGACGTGAACGGATAATAAATTTATCCGACGCCTTGTTTGAGCGTGTGCGCGCACCCTTGGTTGGCTTACCCCAAGGTGTCACCGGATGGCGACCACCGGAGGTCCGACCCTCACCACCACCGTGGGGGTGATCGACCGGGTTCATAGCAACACCGCGAACTTGCGGACGCTTGCCGAGCCAACGCTTGCGCCCGGCCTTGCCAAGATTGATATTCATGTGATCCGGGTTTGAAACCGCACCAACTGTTGCCATACATTCTTGATGAATCAAGCGAACCTCGCCTGATTTGAGCCTGATTTGGGCATAGCCACCATCGCGACCAATCAATTGGACATAAGCACCAGCGGAACGGGCAATTTGCCCACCCTTGCCGGGCTTCATCTCGACATTGTGCAAAATTGTCCCAACCGGAACCGCCCGCAGGGGCATGGCATTACCAGGCTTGATATCAACTTTAGCGCCAGAGATAATCGTATCCCCTTTAGCGAGACGTTGCGGGGCCAAAATATAGGCTTTTTCGCCGTCTTTATATTTGATCAGCGCAATAAAAGCTGTGCGGTTTGGGTCATATTGCAAATTGACCACGGTCGCAGGAATATCAAATCTGCGGCGCTTAAAGTCAATGATACGGTATGAGCGCTTATGCCCCCCACCCTGACGGCGCATGGTAATGCGTCCGGCATTATTACGCCCACCCTTTTTATGCAAACCCTCAGTCAGGGCTTTTTCCGGCTTGCCCTTATAAAGCTCGCTACGGTCAACCTGCACCAATGCCCGGCGCGACGGTGAAGTTGGATTATATGTCTTTAACGCCATTCTTTCCTCCTACAGACCGGTCGCAATATCAATTACGTCACCGTCCTTGAGCGTCACAACGGCTTTTTTAATGTCCTTGCGACGACCGGCATGACCGCGAAACCGCTTGGTCTTGCCTTTTTGGCGCATGGTATTGACAGCGGTAACGCTGACTTTGAAAAGCTGCTCGATCGCTTCTTTTACTTCTGCCTTTGTCGTAGCCAAAGGCACTTCAAAAACCACCTGATTATGCTCGGATAAAATCGTCGCCTTTTCCGTGATAATCGGCGCTACGATTGCATCATAATACTTTGCTTTACTCATGTCCCTGCTCCTGAAGAAAGACGAGCCTCCAAATCTGTGACGGCCTGCTTGGTAAGCACCAATGTATGACGCCTCAAAATATCATAAACATTGGCACCAACACTTGGCA
>JAJRSJ010000011.1 GCA_024278855.1 Alphaproteobacteria bacterium
ATAGCTTTGGGTCTGGTTTGAGAAAATCCAGATCAACATCATGAACATAATCCAGGAAGTCCGCCGGATCCATGCCGTGGACGGCCATGAGCCCCGACAAGGATGTACCGTATTGTGCCAAATATTGCTTTTGCAAAATCCTGGCATCGGTTGGGTGCAGGGCCAAATAGCGGCTAATATATTTGGTGATATTATCGACAATTTGCACGAAAAAATCATTGTCGGCCCGGTATAATGTATTGTCGAGATCAAAAACCCAACAATTGATATGAGAGAGCGGTTGGGTTTGGGCAGGCTGCGAGGCGACAGTGGGTGTCATTACCTAAGCCCGCTGACTGGTGCCAAGCGGAAATCACTGTCTTGCAAACCTATGACCACGCCCGGCTTGTCAACTGGTACCGGCAAAAAGCGGGCCGCAATATAGCCCCGGTCTTGGCAAAACTCATGCTGAAGCGCCGAAAATGTCGAGGCACCTACGCAATATAGCGTACCTTTATCTGTTGGGACGTGCAAAATTTTATCTGCCCCATCACCATTTTCCTGCCGCGCATAATAATGTGCATCACGGTTTTTCAAATTTTCTCTAAAGGGGTGTGCGCAATTACCCATATCAATTGGCCACCAGCCCCGCGCTTCATTGGCGGCTTCGCGGTTATAGGCCAATGCCGCCCAAATTCTGGCACTGGATTTATTGCATATTTTAATGCCGACGGATTGTTTGGCCTTTGTGGCGGCTTGCTCCAAAGCTGTAAATTTCGCCGCCGTAGTGATATTGGTTTCCAACCCCTGATCTTTCAGGAATTTGTTTAAGGTCGTGCGGGTGCGCTTGCCGGGGCGACCATCAATACGCTTAATGTCATAATTATTATCACTCAACAGCCGTTGCAGGCCGGCGGTTTCGGATCTGCGACCAAAATCATCCGGCTCGGTAAAGGCCGTATGGCGCTCAGTGGGTACGACCTGCAAAAACCCGGCCACACTCATATCTTGCAAAGCGCAACTAATGTCGGTTTTGGCGGTAAAATCTTCACCGGATACGCAATATTCGTGCCGCCCTTTCCATTCGCGCACCCCGCCTTGGTGCAAAGCGGCACTACGGGCATAGACAAACCGCGGTGTACCTTTTTCAATATCGACAATGTGGCAAAGGCCGGGCCGCAAATTTTGCCAGCCGCGAACCGTCATAGCTTGTCCCGCTTGACCTTTTGGGATACCGGCGACGGCGATGTTAAGGACGAAGGAGGTTTCGTTGCAAACCTCCCAAGGTGGTTGGTCTATAGTTTCTGCGGCTGTAGGGGCATCTTGTGCGGCACTCGAAAACCCTATAAAAAACAGCAAACCCGCCGCCAGTAAATATGCTGTAGACTTGGTCATATCAGCTGATTAACGTCCCGGCGCCTGGGTCGGTAAACAACTCGACCAACAGGCCGTGGCTACGCCTGCCGTCTAAAATAACGACGGCTCCAACGCCTGATTTACACGCCTCAATGGCCGTTTGCAATTTCGGGATCATACCGCCCTTTGCGGTGCCGTCCTTAATGAGCGCGCTCACATGTTCTGGGGACAGGCTAGTGAGCAGGTTTCCATCCGCGTCCATGACGCCTTCAATGTCTGTGAGCAACATCAAACGCTCCGCGCCCAAGGCACCGGCCAGTACACCGGCCGCCGTGTCGGCATTTACATTCAGAATTTCGCCGCCCTCGCCAGAACTGATCGGCGAAACCACGGGTATGAAGCCGGGGTCAGCAGACGCCAATACATCCAAAACAGACGTGTCAATTTTATTTGGCTTTCCGGCAAACCCGAGATCATCGCGCAATTTTGTCGCTCTAATCAACCCGGCGTCTCGCCCCGAAAGCCCGACGGCCCGTCCCCCGGCCTGGTTAATGGCGGCCACCAGGCTTTTGTTAACCGCGCCGGATAACACCATTTCGGCCACTTCCACAGTTTCCAAATCAGAACCCCGCAACCCATCTTTAAATTCGCTTTTAATGCCGAGGCGTTTGAGCATAGAACCAATTTGCGGCCCGCCGCCGTGAACAATAACCGGACGCACCCCGAACTGTTTGAGCAGCACTACATCATTGGCGAAAGCGCGGGTCAAATCAGCGTCTGTCTGAATATTTCCCGGTCGGTCGCTCTCGATCCCTCCTCGCCTCTTTATGTTTCCCGGTCGGTCGCTCTCGCTCCCTCCTCGCCTCTTTATATTTCCCGGTCGGTCGCTCTCGCTCCCTCCTCGCCTCTTGACATCCCCAAAGGCATTGCCGCCAAACTTTATCACCACGGTTTTACCCGAATAGCGTTGGATAAAGGGTAGGGCTTCAGACAAGGTTTTGGCACTTGCCCATCCACTGTTCTTAGCTGTCTCGTTTTTGCGTCGTTTTAACATAATGCGCTTATAGCCCAGTTTCTGCTAAAGCCAAACTGACAATTTCAGCCCGTAAGTCATCAAGCCCGGATTTTTTCTCGGCCGATGTCACCAATATATCAGGATGGGCCGCCGGGCGTTTGGCGATTTTTTGTTGGCTAGCAACAACAACCTTGTCCAATTGGCCCTTTTTGAGCTTGTCGGTTTTGGTCAGGACGATTTGGTAAGGCACCGCCGCCTCGTCGAGCATGGCAATGACCTCTATATCAGCCTCCATAATTCCGCGCCTGCTATCGATCAGCACAAATACCCGGCGCAATGGCGCACGGCCTCGCAAGAAATCCCGTGTTAGTTTTGTCCAGTGGGCAATGTCGGTTTTGGACGCTCTCGCATAACCGTAACCGGGCAGATCAACCAGATAAAGTCGGTCTGATAGATTGAAATAATTCAGCTCGCGGGTGCGCCCCGGTGTATTGGAGGCCCGCGCTAGTCCTTTTTGATTACACAAAGCATTGATCAAAGACGATTTGCCAACATTGGAGCGCCCGGCAAAACATAGTTCCGGCAAGCTCGCATCCGGCAAATGCTCCAACCCGACGACGCTTTTGACAAAGTCTACCGGGCGGGCAAATAGGCGGCGCCCAAGCTCGGTGCGCGCCTCTATATTTGAGCTGTCTTTATCAACCTTCATGGTTACTTATTTGCAGGTTTGTCGGTTTTTTTACCAAAAATTTTCCCGAAAAACGCGTCAAGCGGCGTATCAACCTTATGCTTGCGGGTGATGTAATATTGCTGGAATATGGTGAGAATATTGTTCCATACCCAGTACAATAACAGGCCAGCGGCAAACGGCGCCAAAATAAACATAAAGAATATCGGTAACCATTGCATGATCCGGGCTTGCATTTTATCGGTCGGCGGTATGTTCAGGCTTTGCATCATGGCCATAGTGATGCCGTAGAGCAAGGCGAGCGGGCCAAGGGCAAAGAACGACAAGAACTCAACCGGAATACCGTCCCAGGGAAACAGGCCAAATCCGTTAAGTACGGACAATGGGTCGCGGGCCGACAAATCTTTCAACCAGCCAAAGAACGGCGCATGGCGCATTTCAAAGGTGATAAACAGGGATTTATACAAAGCAAAGAAGATGAACATTTGCGGGATCATTGGCAAACAACCAGCCACCGGGCTCACCCCTTCTTTTTTGTACAAAGCCATGGTTTCTTGCTGCATTTTCATGCGGTCGTCACCATAACGTTTTTTTAGCTTTTTCAATTTGGGTTGCAAAGCGCGGGTTTTTGCCATGGACGAATAGGCTTTGTTGTTGAGGGGGAATAGTGCCAGCTTTAGGATAAGCGTCATCAACAAAATACCAACACCGAAATTCCCGGTCATATTACCGAGTTTTGTTAAGCCCCAAGACATGGGCTTGGTTAAAATGCCGAGCCGGCCATAATCAACGGCCAGGTCAAGGCGGGCAATGCCTTTGCTCTCCATATAACCATCTAGCAAGCTATGAGATTTTGCCCCTGCGAAAATATACCCTGTGGACTGGATGGAAATACCCGGACTTAACACGGTAGGTGCCAAATCATACCCGGCTTCATAAACATCTTTGCCGTTGCGGTTTTTATAGCTGAAATTTGCCTGCATTTGTTGGCCGGCTGGCGCGATGGCGGCGGACAACCAATAGCGGTCGGTTAGACCGATCCAACCGGCCTCACCGTTTTCAGTCACGGTTTTTTTCTTGGCCAGAGATTTATAATTGATGTCTTTTTTGGTTCTGTCAGTTACGGCAATGGCGCCCTCATGCAAGATGAACGGGAAATTGGTCAAACCATCTGGCAGGCCGTATTGACGGGCCGCGCCTTTGCGCACCAAGGATATTTCTTGGCCAGACGTGTTGGTGACCGTATCGTCCAGGGTAAATAAATAATTTTCGTCAACACTGATGACCCGCTGTACACTAAAGCCGTCGCCGTCAAACCTAAGCGTAACCGGGCTTGTCGGGGTCAGTACATCGCCGCTGACCACACCCCAATTTGTATCTACACCGCTGCCGCCGCCTTGGCGGACCCAGTTATCAAATACTTCCGCCGCGTGGTCGGCCCCTTGGGGGGAAAATAATATCACCGTTTGAGCGTCTTCATCAATTGTCTGGTTAAAGTTTTTCAACCGCAAATCATCAAAGCGTGAACCGGTTGTCGAAAACGACCCTGAATAAGACGGCGTTTCGATTTTGATACGTGTGCCCCCAGTCGAACCAGTGGCGATCAAGGCGGCCCGGTCTACGGGCTTTTCGGGGGTGACGATTTGTTGTTGGGCTTGCTGAGTGGTCGCGGCAATATTTTCTTGGGCCAAACGCCGGGCTTCTTCGGCAGCCGGTTTGGCAAAGAACATATAATACCCGGCCATGATGAGGCCAGACAGCACCATTGCCAATACAAATCGTTTTTGGTCTTCCATGGGATCGCTTTCGTTTAGATCGTGTTTGGTTTTGGGCTTTATACCCATTTACGCCAATCTTAAAAGCGCTTTCTCAACATCTTTTTGCAAGGTTTGCCATTCGGCTGCTGCGGTTTTAGCTCGTGCGATAAACACATAATCAAACCCCGGCTTGCCGTGTATGGGCAACAAAGCCCTTGCCAGCTCTCGCATCCTGCGTTTGCATCTATTGCGCACCACGGCATTGCCGATTTTTTTGGTGGCGGTAAACCCTATATTTACGCCGTCTTGGCGCTTGGGATGCTTGCGCATTTGTATAACAACCAACGGGCGGGCCTGATAACGTCCGTTTCTGACATACAAAAACTCGGAACGCTTTTTCAGCTTTCCGAGCTTGCTACGGGACATTGTTATAGGTCTTTTAGGCGGACAGGCGCTTGCGCCCTTTGGCCCGACGACGGGCCAGAACCAAGCGGCCATTTTTTGTCGCCATACGCGAGCGAAAGCCGTGGCGGCGTTTACGGACGATTTTGGAAGGTTGAAATGTACGTTTCATATCGGTCTCACTACATAACTATAGGCGCAAATACACCAAATAAATTCAAGGAGGCGTACTTAGAGGCCTATAAAAGCCAAGTCAACCCATAAGGACAAATACAGTGCGCAAATAACAGTCGCACTTCACATGTAAGTCTGCACATATTTAAGAATGCTTTTAAGAAACCTTTTAAAAAACTTGGGCGGGCCACGACATTTGCACGCGTTTGTGAACGGACTTGAAGTGTATCTGCCAAATACCTTGTTATGGAGGGGTGAACGGTTTGGGAGGCGCGTGTGCGCACAGTGTTAATGATTAAGCCGATCAAGGCTTTGCTGATCCAGGCTTTGGTTTTCGGCGTTATTGTACCCGTAGTGGCGACAATTAGTCTGCCTGCCTCTGCATCTGCGTCCTCTTTCCCCGTTTTTGTTACCCCTATTCCTGCCGCCATAACTCTGTCCGTACCCCCCCTCTCTACGGTCAGCGTATCGGCGGCGGGTCTACCCTCTGCCTTGCCGCCCGGCGCGCACTTTGTGCCCCAAACCGTGCCAAACCGCGGCAAGGCAGACCCGGTTTTATTGGCCCAAATTGAGCAGGCGGTAACACTATCCGCTAAGAACATAACCAGTGAGCAAGCTGCCGCCGCACCCATTGGGGATTATTGGGCAGTTTTATTAAGCAAGTACACAACAGGCCAAGGGCCTGACCTCATAAAGTTTGATTATGGGGCCTTGAAAAACGCTTCGGCGGACATGGCTGTGTTGGAGGCTTATATTGACCAGCTTGCGGTAAAAACCCCCTCGAATATGGCGCGAAATGAAGCCATGGCCTATTGGGCCAATCTTTATAATGCGCTTACCGTGCAAGTGGTGGCGCAAAATTACCCGGTGAAGTCCATTCGCAAGATTAAAACCGGGCTTCGGGCCGGGCCGTGGAAACGTAAATTGGTCATGGTCGAAGGCAGAAATTTGAGCCTTGACGATATTGAACACGGCATTATGCGCCCGACCTTTAAAACCCCGCTTGTGCATTATATGGTCAATTGCGCCTCTATTGGCTGCCCAAATTTGAAAGCTACACCGTGGTCCGGTACAAATTTGGACGCGGAGCTTGAAAAGGTGGCACGGGATTTTATCAATTCACCGCGCGGCACGCTCTTGGCGAATGGTCGCTTACAGGTTTCCAGCATTTATAAATGGTTCAAAAAAGATTTTGGCGGGAATGACGCCGGCGTGCTGGCCCATATTCGTACATATGCCCATAAAGAATTATTGGACGCGCTTAAAGGCAAACAAAAAATTGATAAATATGCCTATGACTGGAGCGTCAACGCTCCAAAATAAAACATCCAAAACATTTCATTCATGGTAGGAAGCCACATGGAACCCAATACTATACCCGACACCAAAGCGCCGCGTTCAAAATTGAAACGGTTTTTACCACTGATAATTATTTTAGCCGCCTTGGCAGGTTTTTTTGCTCTGGGCGGGCCTAAATATATTAGCCTTGAAGCCTTACGCGACAATCAGGCCTTTTTGAAAAGCTTTGTGGCGGATAATTATGTGATTGCCATCGTTGGTTTTGTGGCCCTTTATGCCGTATTGGTGGCTATTTCGGTGCCCGGCGCCGGGGTTTTGAGCATTTTTTCCGGGTTTCTATTTGGCGTCAAAACCGGTGTCCCGGCCGTAGTGGTTGGGGCTACGATTGGTGCAACAATAATATTTCTAATCGCCCGCTCCGCCTTGGGCAGCGGTCTTGCGGCTAAAGCCGGGCCGTTTATGCGTAAATTTGAAAAGGGCCTGCAAGAAAACGAACTGTCCTATTTGTTCATTTTACGCCTAGTGCCAATTTTTCCGTTCTTTATTGTCAATATAGTCCCGGCCTTGTTTGACGTTAAGGTTCGAAATTATGTTTTAACCACTTTTTTGGGCATAATCCCCGGCGCTCTGGTCTATGTCAGTGTTGGCAACGGAATTGGTGATGCGTTGGCGGCGGGCGGGGATGTGGCATTGTCTGGCCTGATGTTTCGCCCGGCCGTAATATTGCCCATCATAGGGTTGATATTATTATCCATGATACCCGTGGCATACAAGAAATTTGCCAAAAAGAAAAGTTAGAGAGGCCGTATGTCCAAGACTGAATATGATGTAGATATATGTATTATTGGTGCGGGCGCAGGCGGTTTATCCATCGCATCTGGTGCGGCTCAATTGGGACGTTCGGTGGTCTTGTATGAGGCCGAGGAAATGGGCGGGGATTGTCTTAATTACGGGTGTGTGCCGTCCAAAGCCTTAATCGCGGCAGGAAAGCATGCCCATGCATTCAGTACGGGCGGCCCGTTCGGTATTGCCCCCACCAAAGCCAAAGTTGATTTTGGCCAAATCAAGACCCATATTAAGGGCGTTATCGAAACTATCGCCCCGGTAGATTCCCAGGAACGCTTTGAGGGGCTTGGCTGCACGGTGATCCGGGAGCGAGCCAGTTTCATAGATGCCAATACCGTGGGGTCCGAGACCGCCATCACCCGCGCCAAACGGATTGTCATCGCTACGGGGAGCCGGGCGGCGGCCCCGCCAATTCCGGGCCTTAAAGACACGCCGTATTATACCAATGAAGATATTTTCACTATTGATGAACTGCCCAAGCACTTGTTAATCATCGGCTCTGGCCCTATCGGACTGGAGTTGGGCCAAGCGTTTAACCGTTTGGGGAGTAAGGTTGAAATCATAGATATTGCTGAACCACTTGATCGTTCCGAGCCGGAACATGCCGAGGTTTTAATAGACGCGCTCAAAGACGAGGGCATAATTTTTCACGTACCAGTTAACACACAACTTATCCGTAAAACTAGCGCGAAGCCTCCTAGCAGGAAAACCGGCGTGGCCATAGATCTGGAAAATGGCTCCACGCTTGAGGGTTCACATTTATTGATCGCTGCCGGACGGCGGCCCGCAATCGAAAGTTTGAATTTGGACGCGGCGGGCATTGTCACCGGGCGCGGCGGTATTGTCACGGATAAAACCCTGCGCACGTCTAACAAGCGCGGGTATGCTGTCGGGGATGTTTCGGGGCGCGGCGGCTTAACCCACGCGGCAGGGTATCACGCGTCGGTCATTATTAAGAATTTTTATTTTGTGCCATTTTTTAAGGCCAACGCCGAAACTACTGCCATGCCCGCCGCCGTCTATACCCAGCCTGAACTGGCCTTTATTGGACTTAGCGAAAAAACGGCGCGGGGCAAATATGCGGATGTGCGGGCTGTGCATTTCGAATTTGCAGAAAATGATCGGGCCATTGCCGAGCGCTCCACCAAAGGGGAGGTTAAAATCATCGCACGTAAGAACGGCTTGATACTCGGAGCTTCCATTGTTGGTGAGGGGGCGGGAGAAATCATCCACCTCATTAGCATGGCCATGGCCAATAAAATGAAAATCATCCATTTGACCAAAATGATCTCGCCCTATCCGACCCGTTCAGAAGCCGTCAAGCGGGCCGCATCATCTTGGTACACCGAAGCGGTGTTTTCGCCCAAAACCAGAAAGCTAGCCAGTATCATGGCTAGATTTCATTGAGCGCCTAGAGTAACCTAGCGCATGTTTGAAAATTTCTTCATAACCAGATTATCTGGAAAACTACTGGTTTTGACGATTATTTTTGTCATGGTCGCGGAGTTGCTGATCTTTATTCCTTCAGCCGCCATATATCGCCAAACTTGGTTAATGGAGCGGGCAAAGTCTGCCGGTCTGTTGACTTTGGCCATTGAGGGCGTGCCGAATTATGAAGGTGGCGAAATGTTAAGCCGGCGCTATATGCAAGACACGGATGTGTCCATGGTGGCGCAAAAGCGCGGCGGGATGAGCCAGCTTGTCCTAGGCATGCCGCCTGGGGACGCCAAAATCATCACAGTGGATTTACGCACCAAACGCAGATTGCCATTGTTTCGCGACAGTTTTCGGGATTTTTTTGGCGACGGGCAAGCCTATATCCGCATCCTGTCGGCCCCGACGGTTGAAGGCGTAGAGGCCTTGGAAGTATTGGTACCACAACACGCCCTCCAGCAAGCCATGTTTGACTATTCTAGGCGAATATTATTGTGGTCATTGGCCATTTCAATTTTGACCGGGTTGATGATTTACGCGGCCTTGTCGTTAATTATTGTCAAGCCTATCCGAAAGTTGGCCCAAGGTTTGGCTCGTTTTCGCCAAGAACCGCGCAAACGTATTTCCCCGAACACGGGCAAAATATCTGCGAGAAAAGACGAAATCGGCCAGTTGGAGCGAGAGTTTACCGACATGAAAACCGGCGTTCGCGCCGCATTTAAGCAGCAAGAACGCCTGGCCACATTGGGCATGGCTATGGCCAAGATCAATCATGATTTGCGTAATGTGCTGACCTCGGCCCAATTGATATCCGATAGATTGGCCAGCGATCCGGACGACCGCATCAAAGGCATGGGCGCACGTTTGGTGCGGGCGGTGGAGCGGGGGGTGAAATTATGTGAAGCGACCTTGTCGTTTTCCCAAAGCGTTGAAGAAAAACCGGAGCTTAGACCCGTGCGTATAGCCACGCTCATCGGGGAAGCGGCAGGGGATGCCTTGGCTGAGTACACAACTATGCCCACGAAAACCCCATCTAAGATAGTCAAATCTACGAGAGGTCAACCAAAAAGGGTTAAGTTTAAAAATGCGGTGGACACCAATTTAACCGTCATGGTCGATCCCGATCATACCTATAGGATTTTTCACAATCTATTTCGCAATGCCCTAGAGGCTATGCAAGAAACCGAGGCACCTGCTTTGCGTGTTGATGCGGATATTGTGGACGATAAAGCCTGTTTTAACATTAGTGATACCGGGCCTGGTATCGCGGTCAATATTCAAAAAAATCTGTTCAAGGCGTTTACCACGGGGGCTAATAAAGGCGGTACGGGTCTTGGCTTGACCATATCGCGAGAACTGGCCCGCGCCCAAGGCGGCAATCTGGTCTTACAGAGCACCAGCGCCGCAGGCACCATATTTGCCTTAAGTCTGCCATTGGCACAATCTTGAAACCGTTTGTTTTTTCCAGGAGAAAATTATGATTGATCTTTATACCGCCGCCACTCCCAATGGTTGGAAGGCCAGTGTGACCTTGGAGGAGATGGGCCTTGATTATACCGTCAAGGCCCTTGATATTTCAGAGGGCGACCAGAAGCAGCCGGATTTTCTCAAAATCAACCCCAATGGCCGTATCCCGGCCATTGTCGATCATGATGTCAAGGACGCAAACGGCGACGGGTTTGCGGTGTTTGAAAGCGGTGCCTTGATGATTTATTTGGCCGAAAAAACCGGCAAGCTTTTGCCGCCTGATGCTCAAGGACGCTCAAAGGTGATACAATGGCTGATGTTTCAAATGGGCGGTATTGGCCCGATGATGGGGCAAGCCAATGTGTTTTACCGCTATTTTCCAGAAAAAATTCAGCCCGCCATCGACCGCTACCAAAATGAAACTGCGCGTTTGTTCGGGGTTCTGGACGGGGCGTTGGCAGGCAATGAATATCTGGCGGGCGATTATTCACTCGCTGATATTGCCAATTGGTGCTGGGTGCGCACCCATGCCTGGTCTGGTGTGGAGATTGAACCTTTTGAAAATTTGCGCCGCTGGGTCGAGACCATTGCCAAACGACCCGCCGCCATTGCAGGTCTTAACGTGCCTTATAATCTGGAAGAACGGATGCGGGCGCAGGCGGAAAACCAGGAAGAATTTAAGCGAAATGCCCGTAAGATGCTGGTGGGCAAAGACGGGTAAGGTGTGAATAGGAGGTTGGCCAAATGGGATTTTATACCCGCCGTATTTTACCACATGTTTTGGATTGTGCCTGTGCAACCAAGCCGATTCGCAAGCAAAGACAAAAAATCATTCCCCTTGCAAAAGGGGATGTTGTCGAGATCGGGATCGGTTCAGGTCATAACCTGCCATATTATGACCAAGATAAAGTCACCAAACTTATTGGCATAGACCCGGACGAATATGTTTGGAAAAAAGCAGCCACCAAAAGAGCCAAATTTCATAAACCCCTAGAGCGGCTCGGCCTGTCGGGCGAAAATATTCCATTGCCGGACGCTTGCGCCGACACTGTGGTGGTGACTTATTCTTTGTGTACCATTCCGGATCCGGTATTGGCCCTCAAAGAAATGCGGCGTTTGTTGAAACCAAAGGCTAAATTACTATTTTGCGAACACGGCATGGCGCCTGATACCAAGGTGCATAAATGGCAAACTCGCATTGACCCTTTGTGGATGAAAATCTCTGGGGGTTGTCACAGTGGCCGCAATATCCCGCAAATGCTCGCAGACGCCGGATTGCAGATTGATGAGCTAAACCAAGCCTATATTCCAGGGCCAAAAGTGTTGTCCTATAATTATTGGGGTCAGGCCAAAGCTTGAGCGCGGCTTTGCTTCTCTAAACAATGGTTAAATTTGGCGGTAATTTGCACGGCTTGGGTACCGTATTTTCACCAATACGACTTTCCATTTCATTGGCCAACTGGTCGATTTGGTAGACAATGTCGCTAATGTCTTTTAAAGCAAAATCGTCCATGCAGGCAATGACCCGCAAAGTTTCTGCCGTATTGCGCATCAGATCTGTTTGTAACGACCTGTTTTTTATTCCGTTAGCATCCACATCAGCCTCCCAATTTGTAGGATTATTTTCAAGATTTATGACAAATGTCAACGACAATAATCAGATTAAGGCCCGTTTGTAAGTCAAGGACGCAATGTGTCGGGCTACAACTGAATGAATGTTTGGAAATCGTTCCGCATTTTTTTGTATTATTTTAAGAAATATAGCGTATACTCGCAGCAAGAGGTTCGGATAACGACACCAATTCGCTGCACAAAGACAGTTGTATGACAAAAAACAGATCAGATAAAAAACGCGAAACCCGCGATAAAATCCTCAAAGCCGCCTATGGGTTATTTGAGAATCAAGGCTATGACCAAACATCATATGGGCAAATCGCGCGCCGCGCCGGGGTTGGCTATGGGACCATATATTCCCATTTTAGTTCCAAAGAAAGCCTGCTGCTAGAACATTATCTTGAGCTGATTTACGGGCAGGTGGCCCGGGTAAAAAAAATGGCAAACCGCAAGGCCAATCCGCTAAAGCTAGCTTTGGATATGATCAATATGGTTTGGCAAGAAAATGCCACAATGCCGATTCGTAAATTGACAGTATTTTTTTCATATCGTTGGCTCAGTTCAAAACAAGATTATGACCGGGCTTTGGATGCACTGAACGCCGTCTTGGCTATAGTGGGTACGGCCTTGCAGCAGGCCAAGGATGAAGGCTTGCTTGGTAAGCGCATTGATGTGCCTTTAAGCTTGGATTTAATTCGCGCCGCTTTCTTGCACGCCTTACAAGATGCTCGCTTCGGCGAGCAGGAGCGGGTGCAAGCCAAAGCGAGGTTTGATATACAAATGGCTTATATGCTCGGCATTACGCCTACAAAAACCTAGGTTTCCCTACAGCCTAAACTTTACTTTCCCTAACCCCCAGAGCATCAGCCAGTTTTGTTTGTGCCGAGCCTGGTTTTAGAGGTTTTGGCTGATCCGGATGCGGCCCCCATGCCGTCAGCCACAGGGTTTCAAAACTAACATTTAATTTACCGTCAACACCCTTATGATCGCGGCGATATATGCTTTCAACCTTTTTGAAAAACCGGGCGGATAGGACGGAACGGTCGCGGACTAGCAAGGCATTGGTTTCGCCCATCAAACGTAAATCCGCATAAAGCCTATCCAGCGAGCTATATCTTACTGTCAGCAAGTCCCGGTCGGCCAGAGGCAAAGCAAACCCGAGGCCCGCTAGCATAGACGTAGCTTGATCAAGCTTTATCATGCTAGAAATACGCGGACTGACCCGCCCGCAAATTTTCTCCTCGGCCGCATAGATAACGCGGCGAAGTTCGGATAATGTCTGACCACCAAACACCGCGCCAATGAACAAACCGTCCGGTTTGAGCAGTGTTTTCAGCTTTGCCAAGGCGCTCGGAACTTGGTTGACCCCGTGCAAGGTCAAAACATTGATGATGAGATCAAAGCTCTCAGCTCTAAACGGCAAGGCCTCCTCGTCACAAACCACATCCAAACCGCATGCAAGTGCCGTATAGTCCGCAAATATAGCCGTTCCGATTTTACCGCCAAGCTTTTGGGCGATTTGACGGGTTAAATGTTTGTCCCCCAAAAACAGCGTCCGGCCAAAACTGCGCGACACATCCAATACCCGTGAGGCCGCATCATCGGCGCAGCGGCCATATATAAACCTGTCCCCAACTTGTTTCTGGGCGCGGCCACGGCGTAATTTGACCAAGTGGCGATCAAACGGGCCTTTTGTCGTCTTTGCCTGAGTTGGTTCTTTTGCCCGAGTTGGTTCTTTTGCCTGAGTTGGTTCTTTTGCTTGTGTCATTTTTCTGATATGCCTTTAATATGGCCGCAATGAAAGCCCCCTTTGTAGATTTTCCCCGCGCAGTGAACACGCTTTATGGCCGCATATTAGACACGCTCATGCCGCCCCACTCCTTGATCACCGGGCAAGTTTTATCCCGGGACGGCTTCGAGGCAGATACAGAATTATGGCAAAGTTTGAAATTTATTGATGACCCATGTTGTCAGGCTTGCGGCTACCCGTTTGAGTTTGAGCAAGGCGAAAATGCCCTGTGTATAAGATGCACGGCCTACAGGCCGGCATATAACCAAGCCCGCTCCGCCATTACCTATGACGACACCAGCCGCAAATTAGTGCTTGATTTTAAATATGGCGGGCGCACGGACGGGCTTGGTTTCTTTGCGGCGCAAATGGTGCGGGCCGGTGCGGGCATGTTGGCGCAAGCGGATATTCTCATACCCGTCCCCTTGCACCGGGCCCGGTTGCGCCAACGCCGTTTCAACCAGGCGGCGTTGTTGGCGCGAGCAATCTCGCACCTGACCAATATCCCATACGACACCGAAATTCTCATGCGCAAGAAAAACACGCCAATTCAGGGTCGTCTGTCATTTAAAGCGCGGCGGCGTAATGTGGCGGGCGCATTTGTAATATATGAGAAACACAAAGACCGTCTAAAAAACAAACGGGTTGTGATCATAGATGATGTCTATACCACAGGCTCTACACTTTCGGCATGCGCCAAACCTTTAAACAAAACGGGAGCTGCACAAATTGACGCTCTTACATTTATGCGGGTTGTCAGACCACTGGAAATTCCGCTAGAACTCTTGGCCCATAGCTTGAAAAAAGACGCGCCAGCGCAAAAGGAAATTTCATGAAAAAGGTGACAATTTATACGAGCGCCCTGTGCCCTTATTGTTGGCGGGCTGTACAATTGCTCAAGAAGAAAAACATTAGTTTTAGAGAAATAAGCGTGGGCATGAATGCAAAACTTCGCAAAGAAATGATCCAGCGTTCGGGCGGTGTGACCAGTGTGCCGCAAATATTTATCGCAGACCAACACATCGGTGGCTGCGACGATATTACGGCTTTGGAGCGCTCTGGCAAACTTGACGCAATGTTGGCGGTATAAGTATGCGCGCGGCGGTGATAAATTTACGGTGCGGCGGCGATATTGCGGCCAATTTGGAGACGGCGGCCCATTATATCCGGGCGGCACACGCGGACGGTGCCAAGCTTATTGCAACGCCTGAAAACACATTATTGATGCAGCCGGGCAGTAAAAAACTGTTTGCGGCCATCCAGCCTGAGACAGACACTCAAGGCGTAAAGTTTTTTAGCGCATTGTCAAAAGAGCTTGAGGTCGATCTTTTGATCGGCTCCATGGCCATAAAGCTGTCCGAGAGACAGGCCGCAAATCGGTCGTTTTTATTTGGCCCTGACGGCGAGATCAAAGCCAGATATGACAAAATCCACATGTTTGATGTGACCATCAACGAAACCGAAACATGGCAAGAATCTGCTAATTACCAGGCCGGGGACACGCCCGTCATTGCCGAGACGGGCGGGTTTAATCTCGGTATGAGTATTTGCTATGATCTGCGCTTTGCCAATTTGTACAAATATTATGCGCGGGCCGGTGCGCACATTATGAGCATACCGTCCGCGTTCACCACCGTTACTGGCAAGGCCCATTGGAAGGCATTGTTACGGGCTCGCGCTATTGAAACTAGCGCCTATGTTTTGGCCCCGGCCCAAGGTGGTCTTCATGAGGGCGGGCGGGCCACATGGGGGCGCAGCATGATTGTTGATCCGTGGGGCGAAGTGATTGCGGTGCTTGACCACGACGATCCGGGCTTTGTATGTGCAGATATATCCATAACTAAATTGCTGGATATTCGCGGGCGCATCCCGGCCTGGGGGCAAGAAACGCCTTTGGTTGATCCCTAAATGTCCACAGACCCTAGATAAAATGAAATTAGAAAACCCTGACTATCAAATCATCGGCGGCGGGCTGATCGGCCTGTCCACGGCCTATGCTTTGCAAAAGCAAGGGGCCAGTGTGCGGGTCGTTGAAGCCCGCGAAAACGTGGCCCTGGAAACCAGTTTTGCCAATGCCGGCATGGTGCATGCGTCTTTGTGCGATCCGTGGAACGGGCCGGGCGTTGGCCGGCAAATGCTGGGTTCATTATTGGGGCGGCCTTCGCCCATGACGTTAAGTATGCGGGCGTTTCCGGGCATGCTTGGGCCGGATATGTTGAGGTGGGGTTTGAAATTTTTGAAACATTCTACTTCAATCAACCACTGGAACGCGACCAAAACCAATTATGCTTTGGCGCATTATTCCATGGCCAAAATCTCTAAATGGCGCGAAGAGCTTGATATTGATGATGATTATACGGGCAAGGGCCTGCTGAAAATTTTCCGCGAGGCACAAGCATTTGAAGAATCCGTTGCCCTGACTAGCAAGCTTCAAACAATAGGGTTAAAAGCAAAAACATTGAGCGGCACACAAGCCGCGCAAATAGAACCTGCCCTCGGCCCCATAGCAGGCGACCTGGTCGGGGCCATATATTACCCCGATGATTACAAAGCCGATGCTTATAATTACTGCACCGCATTGGCGCGCACTATCCTAAAACAGGGCGGGGAAATTGTCACGGACAGGCCCGCTAGCGCCCTCATTCAAGGCGCGGACAAAACCATTGGTGTCTCAACCAAGATGGGAGATTTACTGGCGCGGACAACCATTATTGCATCAGGCGCTCGCTCGGCGGATTTATTGCGCCCGCTCGGTATCCGTCTTCCCGTGCGCCCGGTCAAAGGATATTCTCTTACATTTTTAGATATGGCGTTTCTGAATAAGGGCGGCCCTAAATTACCCGTGGTTGACGACGGTTTGCACTGCGCCGTTACACCCTTACACGGGGCGTTGCGCATAGCGGGTACGGCGGAAATCACCGGGTTTGACACAAGCATGACCACCAAACGGCTGTCTCCATTATTGGAGATGTTGCGCGATGTTTATCCCAAATTAGCGGAAAATTTAACGCTAAAAGACGCTCAAACCTGGCACGGGTTTCGCCCGGTTAGCGCCGACGGCATGCCTTTTATTGGCACATTATGCCCGGGTCTGGCCATCAATACCGGCCACGGACATATGGGTTGGACACTATCGGCGGGTTCGGGGGTTTTGTTGGCAGATTTATTGTTAGGGAAAAGACCAAAGATAGACCCCGCGCCGTTTAAGGCGCGGCGTCCTTAGGCGGTAAAAACCGGTAATGTCTATGGGTTGGTATGGTGAACAACAAAGCATCTTCCTTGGGGCCGCTGCCGATATTGTGAATGATCAGGGGGATGCCAGAGGGCGTTTTCTTGTCGGAGACCACGCCAATATGGGGCAAATTACCCGCCAATCGCCATGTGACCAAATCACCGGGTAAATAATTTTCAGGCTTTGTAGTTACGGTAAGCCTCGCGCCTCGGCGGCCTAAAAAGGCTTCGAGGTTTGGCACGCGGCGGTGGTCAATATTGCGGTCGGTACGGCTCAAACCCCATATCTCGGGATAAGCGGAAAAATTGGCTTTCATGTCTTCATGCACGGCTTTTTGAAAATCAAACCCCAGTGCATTTCTATAGGTGCGAATAATCACGTCCGTACACACACCAATATCAGCAGGCACATCCCCGCCCGGGTAGGTCAGTCCTACATATTTGCCGTCATAGCGCACCCCGCTAAATGTGCGCTCCCGCGCCGCCAACACAATTTCCTCGGCGGGTGTTTGCGCAAAGGCAGCAAGGGACATATAAGGGGATGAAAAAATGAAAAACAAAAATGTCAAAAAATACCGCATTGCCAAGTTGTAGCGCACAAACCCGCCAAACTCAATATATAGGCACAGTTGTGGAGGTATTTTAATGCTAGGCTAAAGCCAAAAAATCTCTAAACTTACCTGAAATTCAAAGGGGACAACATGAAAATCACGCGGGCATCATTTATTGTCTTTGGGCCAGTTTTGGCACTTTTGTTCACCCTAGGCCTCAAACAAATCGGGTTAGATGACAAGGCGGCCATTGCGGCGGGCATTACTTTGCTGACTGTGATCTGGTGGGTTAGTGAGGCCGTGCCCATTGCGGCGGCGTCTTTGGTACCGTTCGCGCTTCTACCCGTTTTTGGAATTGTCGGACACAAAGAGGTAGCGGGTGCGCTTGGCTCGCATGTCATTCTGCTGCTCATGGGTGCATTTATGCTGGCCAAAGCCTTGGAGAAAAGCGGGGCCCACGAGCGTCTCGCGGTTTATATGGTGCGTTTGGTCGGGGTATCTAGCGGGCGGCGGTTGGTGTTCGGGTTTATGTTGGCGGCAGGCTTTCTGTCCATGTGGATTTCCAACACGGCCACGACCTTGATCATGCTGCCCATCGCTTTGGCTATATTGTCAGGTATAGATAATCCAAAGCTGCGTCTGGCGCTTATTCTCGGCATTGCTTACGCTGCCAGTGTCGGCGGTATCGGCACACCCATTGGCACTCCGCCCAATGTGATTTTTATGGGGGTTTATGAGGAGCTGACCGGCAAGACATTTAGCTTTGTCCAATGGATGGGCATCGGTGTGCCTGTGGTTTTGGTGTCCCTGCCGATCATGGCCTTGTGGTTGACGCGCAATATCAAACTGGAGGCCAAAATCATCTTGCCAAATCCCGGCCCGTGGCGGGTAGAAGAACGCCGGACATTGTTGGTGTTTGGCTTGACGGCCTTGGCCTGGATCACCCGAAAAGACCCATTTGGCGGCTGGAGCGGCGCACTGGACATGCCCATTGTGGGCGACAGCACCATAGCGCTGTTTGCTGTGGTGGTGATGTTTTTGGTGCCCAACGGCAAATACTCAAAAAATGGCCAGAAACAACGCTTGCTGGATTGGCAGACGGCGAACACGATCCCTTGGGGGCTGCTGTTATTGTTTGCGGGCGGCATTGCCATGGCCAAGGGCTTCACCGCATCGGGACTAAGCGCCATGCTCGGCGATTGGTTGTCATCTTTGGCCTATATGCCGCCCATATTGATGATCTTGACTATATGTTTGGTGGTGACTTACCTGACGGAAATCACCTCCAACACCGCCACCGCAACCCTGCTCATGCCAATATTAGCCGCAGCAGCATTGGCCATGGGGATAGACCCGACCTTGCTGATGATTCCCGCCACAATGGCCGCATCGTGTGCCTTCATGCTCCCCGTAGCCACCGCCCCAAATGCGATTGCTTATGGCCTAGGCGATATAAAAATCAGCGATATGGTGCGCGAGGGCGCGGTGCTAAGCTTTGTGATATCGGTAGTGATCGGGTTAATTGGTTATGGGCTTTTGCGGTAGGCGTAGGTTTGAGTTCTTATTTATGCTGACAACTACCTAGTTTGTCAGGCAAATATGTTTGTCTATCTAAGCCTGCTTACGGTTTTATAGCGATGTGCAGACTATTTTTGACTGGAAGAAAATTGAGGGTTGTTTGGAACTTCCTTGAAATAAAAGCCAACTCAACATTAACATTATGAGCTTAAATGGTGGTGGGAGAGAGATTTGAACTCTCGACCTCAGGATTATGAGTCCTGCGCTCTAACCAACTGAGCTACCCCACCAATGTTCGTTTTTTAGACCCTGTTCAGGTAGGCGGGTGCTATAAGCTATTTATTTCCGTCTGCCAAGAGCGAAAATCAGGTGGGGGCCGGGTAAAACAACTCAGACCATATTTGAAATGGAAAAGCTAAACCTTGCCAACCAATTTGACAACGAGGTTGGAACATCACGCAGGTAGGCGGGATTGATTTGCAAGGGAAAACCCATTTATCCTCGCCAACGCTTCCACCGAATGGATCAACCCATGATGTGGACTTGTCACGGTTTAGTTCCGGGTTGTTATGCGTAATAACAGTCATCAAGGAAAGCTCTTATGGCCAAGTAGCATACCAATCACGCAAAGAATAAAAAGTCTACCGTTTATGTTCAAACGATTGTTATCTCTAAAGTGCTTGGTAATAACTGTAGTGGCATAATGCACTTGATAATGAGGTTCCTCGATTAAGTGCCGCCGCCCACTGGCTTTCTAAATCATATGATATTTGAGCGGCTTTGTCTTTTGCCTCTGAAAAGCAAGTTGCTCTTAGCGCAAATGTAATAACAGGTCTTGTTTCCACATCTTGATATCGTCTGGGGCGATTGCGGTAATAATGCCACCAACGCCCGCGTTTCCTTAAATGACGGCCATGCATGGCCATTTCCATACTCAGAGGTGCGTTCACATATCGCGTGTACGCTAAAGATGTACGCACATTTATACACAGTTGGGGAAATCCCAACTCTAGAGGAAAATAATTACCTGATATCTTTCAACCACTTAAGGGACGGCTTTCCGTTGCACGGGAGCCATCTGGAGCGGGCGATGAGATTCGAACTCACGACCCCAACCTTGGCAAAACGTTATCATGCCTAACTCTAATTGATGTCTAGTGACGCTAAATGATAGCTAAGTAATTGTATTTATTACCTATAATACGACGTATATTGTCCGGGCTAACATCATTGAGTATCACTAGGAAACAACGAGTTTCAGTGATTTTGCACTTAATATGCACTTAAGCAGCAAATCAATGGAGCCCATATGCCAACAGTTAGTCTTTCATCACAGCGGATAAATAAAGCGGAAGCGGGGTCTAAACCTTATGAGCTTCGCGATACAAAACTACCTGGATTTTTACTACGGGTGCAGCCCACAGGTAGGAAAACATTCTATTGTGAATACGCAAGAGGAAAACGTGTAAAGATTGGTGTTTTCACGCAAATATCTCTCACTAGCGCACGGGAGCGTGCGCGAGAAGTATTAGCTGACGCGTTTACGGGTGGC
>JAJRSJ010000012.1 GCA_024278855.1 Alphaproteobacteria bacterium
GTTACAAATCCAATCGCCAAGGAAATTCTCTATAAATCCGGTTTTGATCATCCAGGGCATACGGAATATCTGGCCCATTTAACCGGCGCAATCAAGCCCGTCATGATGCTGAGCGCCCAAGGTTTACGGGTAGCTCTACTGACCATTCATATCCCGTTGCAAGCCGTATCCCCTGCAATAAACGGCGGGGCTATCGAGCGCACCGCTAAAATTCTGCACCAAGCTTTGCGCACAGATTTCGGCATCAAAAACCCGCGTATTGCCATGGCCGGGCTAAACCCCCATGCTGGCGAAGGTGGCGCGTTGGGCCGGGCGGAAATAGAAATTATCAACCCGGCGGCGGCCAAATTACGGGATGAAGCTATTGATATTTCAGACGCCAGACCCGCCGACACCCTGTTTCACGAACAAGCCCGCGCCGGCTATGACGCCGTTTTGGCCATGTATCATGATCAGGGGCTTATTCCGGTCAAAACTCTGGATTTTCACGGCGGGGTCAATACCACCCTTGGCTTGGCGATCATCCGCACATCGCCAGATCACGGCACCGCCTTTGATATCGCCGGGCGCGGCATAGCCCGTCCTGATAGCTTGATCGCTGCCATCACTGCCGCCCGTTCTATGTCAGACTGCCGAGCAAAATTATCATGACAAAAACATGAGTAATGCAGTTGAGAATTTACCGGCCTTGCGCGATGTTTTACAAAAACACAACCTGTTCGCCAAGAAAAGCCTGGGCCAGCATTTTTTGCTGGATTTAAATCTAACCGATAAAATCGCAAGGTTGGCCGCACCCCATGCGGTCGTGGTTGAAGTCGGCCCCGGCCCCGGCGGCCTGACCCGTTCATTGCTCGCCGCTGGCGCGAAACATGTCATTGCCATCGAGAAAGACGAGCGGTTTATACCGGCCTTGCAAGATATTGTGGACGCCGCAAATGGACAACTTTGTGTCATTAACGCAGACGCACTTAGAACTGATCCGGGCGAACTCACCCCTATACGTCCCCTGCGCATATGCGCCAACCTGCCTTATAATGTCGGCACAAAGCTGCTGATCAATTGGTTGACGACCGCGCCGATATTCTGGGACAGGTTGGTGTTGATGCTCCAAAAAGAAGTGGCCGAGCGGGTCGTGGCTAAGCCCGGCGATAAAGCTTACGGGCGATTGGCGGTTTTGGCAGGTTCGGTCGCAAGTGGGCATATTTCCTTTGATATCCCCGCCAGTGCTTTTACCCCGCCGCCCAAAGTCGACAGCGCCGTGATTGTGTTGGATATTTTGGCCAAAAATAAACGCTTTGCCGATTTAAAACTGCTTGGCCAAATCACCGCCAGTGCCTTTGGGCAACGCCGAAAAATGCTCAGAAAATCCCTAAAACCTTTCGCCAAAACCCATAATATCGACCTGGACACATGGTTAGCCAAAGCCGACATTGAACCAACAGCCCGCCCCGAAACCATAGACATAGCCGGATTTCATAGATTGGCACGGAGCCTGAAAGCAATAGATTCAGCGTAAACTTCTGCCTCACCATACACTAAAAATATATAAACCTTGAGAAATCAAATAAATTCATCTACGTTTATAGCAGATAGCATATTTCTTTAGGAGGGTTATTATGTGTTCGAAGGTCATAAAATATCTAAAATCATCATCAAGTATATTAGTGTTGTCAGTTATGAGCGTCAGCTTGACGGCAAATGTTCAGGCACAAACAACGGACGATGAAATTATCGTCACGGGTAGCCGGATACCGCAAGATCCGAATATAGTTTCGTCGATCCCGGTTCAATCACTGAGCGACGAGGACATTAAGCTTTCCGGGGAAATCAGTCTGGCGGAAATCGTCAATGATATCCCGGCCTTGGTTTCCTCAACGTCTGTTGAAAATTCCGTATCAGGGGGAAGCTCCTTAAATCTCCGGGGTGTGGGCGGCACACGAACATTAACTTTGGTGAATGGGCGTCGCCATGTGGCTGGTTTTCGCGGCACATCGGCTGTTGATGTTGGCACAATCCCTCGGGCTTTGGTCAAAAGTGTGGAAGTTACCACCGGCGGCGCGTCGGCCATATACGGGGCTGATGCTGTCACGGGTGTTGTCAACTTCATCCTGAAAGATGATTTTGAAGGTTTTGAAGCTGATATCAGAGGCGGAATTTCAACGCAAGGTGATGCCGAAAACTTCACAATTGATGCCACATATGGCAAGAATTTTGCCAATGGTCGCGGCAATGCCGTTTTGAGTGTCAGCTATGTTGAAGATACATCTCTGACAGAAGGCGATCGCGCCTTTTCCCGAAATAATAATACTGCGGCATCTTTAGCAAACCCTGCATTGCGATTGCAAGCTAGCGACTTGGGCGCGGATACGCCAAACTTCAATGGGATCAGAATTGGCAATACCATTCTTGGTATTAATACGGTTGGCATGACACTGACCGCCACTGAACAGGCGCTAGTTGACAGGGCAACAAATGCGCCCGCTCGCATTATTGCCAGAGATCCCAGAGTCTGGCTGTCGTCCCAAGCCGGGTCTATTGCACCAGGGTTTGGCGGACGGAGTACAATTTATGTTGATCTCAATAATAATGGTATAGCTGATTGTCAGGAATCTCGTGGAGGACAAGTTGGCTTTTTGACAGGGTGTTGGATCACCAATCCTGACGGAACGGTCAGTGTCTTTCAAGAAAGCCTGATTGCCGATGGAGGTTTTAGGGGCCAAGGAAACCCTGACGGTAGTGGTAGTGCTGGTTTATTTAATTTTAACAGAGACACGCTTTATCCTGAAACGGATTCGCTTTCAGTCAACTTCAATACAAGTTATGAGTTGGCACCTGGTTTGAAGGTTTTCATGGAGGCCAAATTTACCAATGCGGAATCGCAGACTTTTGGCGAGCAAGATACATTTTTCGACACATTATTTATCCGGGCTGACAACCCCTTCATACCTACAGAATTACTACCTGTTGTCGCTGCCACTGGCGGATTACTCATTACCCAAGACCCTACTGGTTATAGTGACAACAACCCAACCATTACCACGCGGGAGACAGTGCGGCTTGTTGGGGGGCTGGAATGGGAAACAGACAGTGGTCATAATTTTGAAGTGTCCATTAACCATGGACGCTTTAACAATACGCAATCCTCAACTGATCTATATCTGGATCGACAATTTGCGGCAACTGATGCTGTTCGGGCCCCCGTTAGTGGTGAAATCGTTTGCCGGTCAGACCTTGATCCAAATGCTTTTTATGAAATTGATTTTTTCACAGCCATTAATGGTTTCGCTGATGGCGGCTTTGCTTCAAATCGTTATTATTCGTTCACACCGGGGGATGGTACATGCCGGCCGCTAAACCCGTTTGGTATAAACGCCGTCAGTGCCGAGGCGCAAAACTTCATCACTGCTCCCATTACTGACAGACTTGAGATCACGCAAACAGTACTTTCGGGTATTGCCGCTGGTGAGTTTGATTGGTTCACAGGCTTGCTTGATGGCTCGATAGGGTATGCGGCGGGTGTCGAATACCGCCGGGAGACCAGCAGCAATCAACTTGACCCTCTTACATTAGGTGTTTTGCCACAAGGTACATCTTTTACGCCAGGCGTACTTGTCAACACGATAGACCCGTTCCTGAATTCGTTCACCAGTATCGATAACACACAGCAATTCAATACCAGTGGTAGTTATGATGTAAGTGAAGTTTTTGGCGAAATTCGTCTTCCAATTTTCCAGAACATGCCATTCGCCCGTGAGCTCACGCTCGACGCGGCAGCCCGTTACGCTAATTACAGCACGCTAGGCGGACAAACAACTTGGAAAGTCGGCGGTACATGGGCACCAATTGATCAGATTAGTTTACGCGGTACACTATCCAGAGCCGTGCGGGCGCCAAATATTACAGCGCTGTTTGATCCTGAATTACCCATATTTATCGGATCCAATCTAGATCCTTGTGATGTAAATACTGTGGGCGACGGAACGGCAAACCGTGAAGCTAATTGTGTTGCTGGCCTGCAAGCCACTGGCGTTCCCCTAAGTGATATTGTAAACGCAACCGGTACCTATATTTGGAGCAATCCGCTGACGGGACGCTTTAGCGGCACGTCGGGCGGCAACCCTAATTTGCAAGTTGAAACAGCTGATACATTTACAATTGGCGGCATATTCAGGCCGTCTTTCCTGGAAGGGTTTTCACTAACCGTCGATTACTGGGATATTAAAATCGCAAATGCGATTTCCGCAGTTGGGGCAAGTGACATTCTGGAAGGATGCTACGATTCTGCCGATTTCCCAAATGTGCCCTTCTGTGCACAGTTCGAACGTAGAGCTGACGGAGGTTTGAACGACCTTAGCAGTGGCCAAATTAACTTTGCCAGATTAGAAGCCAGTGGTGTTGACTTTTCAGCAAATTATGAGTTTGACTGGGATGAGAATGTGTTTGGCGCAAGACTGGTCGGATCCTATCAAGAAAAACTAGACAGGTTCTTTAATCCTCTGGATCTGACTGACGTTGACCCAGAAATCCAGGAAATTCAACGTCCCAAACTATCGGGTAACCTCTTGCTGTCTTGGGATCGCGGCCCCTTTGGTCTGGGTTTTCAAACTAGCTATCAGGGCAAGCAATCCGTAGCTGAAATCGAGGATGTCCTGCCGAGTGAACTTAACCCGAATGGTCTATATGGACCTGTTGAAGGTGACAGGTTCTTTGGCGAAACAGTTGTTTTCGATGTTAACGGCTCTTATGAATGGAACGATAATTTCTCTTTTTACGGCGGCGTAAACAATATTGCGGATGAGACCCCCTTCTCAACACAGACGGCATGGCCCGTTGGCCCGCGTGGTCGGTTCGTGTTCCTTGGTGTAAGTTACAAGCACTAAAGTTTAAGAAGGTGATGAATATTAAGGCCCGCTGAACGGCGGGCCTTTTTCGTTTTTATTGCCCTTCGATCAGCCCTTTAACAAACGGGCCAAGCCAGTATTGCCGACGGCGTTTTAGGCGCTCTGCGGCCACGATTGTACGAAGCTCGTCCATAGCAGTTTCCAGATCATCATTGACGATGATATAATCGTATTCGGCCCAGTGACTAATCTCCGCTTCTGATTTTGCCATGCGCCGCGCTATGACATTTGCACTGTCCTGGGCGCGGGTGTGGAGCCGGGTTTCCAGCTCGCGTTTGCTGGGCGGCAGGATAAATATCTTGACCAAATCATCGCCCGCCGCTTGGGTAAGCTGTTGGGCGCCTTGCCAGTCTATATCAAATACCACATCATGACCGTCCGCAAGTGCCGCCTCTACGGGTGCGCGCGGCGTGCCGTAATAATTGTCAAATACCTTGGCATATTCCAAAAATTCATCGTCATCACGCATATTGGAAAATTTGGTTTTACCAATGAAATAATAATCGCCCCCCTCGGTTTCGCTGTTTCTGGCCGGACGTGTGGTGGCGGATACCGACATTTTCATATTTGGGTTTTCGGCCAATAATTGTCTGGTCATGGTGCTTTTTCCGGCCCCTGACGGTGACGACAATACCACCATCAAACCCCGGCGGCTTTGTTTTAGTTTTTGCAGATCATATACCGCTTTATTCGACATTGGCCGCTTGCTCCCTGAACTGTTCAATCAGGCTTTTCATCTCAAGTCCGATTTGTGTCAAATCAATGTCGGTCGATTTTGCGCACAATGTGTTAATTTCGCGGATAAATTCCTGGGAGAGAAAATCCAGTTTACGGCCCACGGGGGATCCAGTTTTAAGTAAAGTTTCAGCCTGATCCACATGGGCCGAAAGCCTGTCCAACTCTTCGCGTATATCCGCCTTTATGGCCAATAAAGCAGCCTCTTGTACCAATTTATCCTGGGGTAGGTTTTCCCCAAGCAGTTCGGTCAGTTTTTGTTCAAATTTGGCTTTGATATTGACCGTCAATACACTGTCGCAGGCCCGCGCTTGTTGCAGCAATTTATCAAAATTCTTGATATTTTCTTTAAGAATTTTGCCCATGGCCTTGCCTTCAGCTTTGCGGGCCGCATTCAAATTAACCAGCATGTCCCCAAGACTTTTCAGAACCATATCATTGCGAGGTTTGTGCTTTGGATCCGATGCATTATCTGCGGTTTCGGTTATGACACCCTTGACCAGATAAAAACTATCAATTCGCGGGGCCGAAATTCCGTCATTTTTCTTACCCATATCGGTCGCAGAACTGATCAGTGTTTGTAGCCAGTCAGTGTTAATTACATAATTCTCCGCGCCGCCGTCCGCTTGTATGGTCAAATTGATTTGCAAATTCCCCCGCGCCAGTGCCTTATTGGCCTGGCGGCGGATGAGCGGCTCAAGGCTCTCAAAGCCCGGCGGCAGACGGAGGCGCATGTCCAGGTTTTTGCCGTTGACGGCCCGCACTTCCCACACCCATGACCAATCTTCATAATCCGCTTCGGCGCGGCCATATCCGGTCATGCTCATCAAGCTCATTGATTTGCCTTTTCTTTAGCTTTCTTTTTAGCAGCCCGCTTGCGCGCCTTTTCAATTTTGCGCCACTGCCGGACATTTGCATTATGCCCGCGCAAGGTTTTGGCAAATACATGCCCGCCTTTGCCGTCTGCTACAAAGAAAATATCTTCGGTTGTCATTGGATTAAGCACGGCTTCAATGGCGGCCCGGCCCGGATTGCAAATCGGGGGTTTGGGCAGGCCGGCAATTTGGTAAGTATTCCAGTCGGTTTTGCGGTCAATCTCTGAGCGGCGCAAACCGCGCCCCAGTTTTTCGCCGCCCGTAAGACCGTAAATAATCGTTGGATCGGATTCGAGCCGCATCCCCCTGTTGAGCCGGTTGATAAACACGCCTGCCACATGTTTGCGCTCACTGCCGACACCGGTTTCTTTCTCGACGATAGAGGCCAAAATCATGGCTTCTCTTTTGGTTGTTATGGGCAGGCCAAGCGCCCGGTCTTGCCATAATTTATCCAAAAGTTCTTCTTGTTCATTGCGCATTTTCTTGACCAATTCGGTCTTGGTCATGGATTTTGGCAGCATATAGGTTTCTGGCAAAAGCGTGCCCTCTTGCGGGATTGTTGTCACTTGGCCGGGTATGTTTTGGGCCCCATTGATTTGGCGAATGATTTGCGCACTGGTCAAACCCTCAGCAACCGTAAACGGGTAAAGAATAGCTTGCCCGTCCGTGAGAATTTCGTACACGTCCAACATGCTGGCGGCGGGCGGAATGGCATATTCTCCGGCCTTGAGATTAGCTTCACCGCCGTCCAGTTTGACAAACATTTTAAAGGTTCCGGCACTGCCGATAACACCCTCGTCGTCCAGTTTTTCTGCGATGCTAGACAGGCCTGCGCCTTTTTTTACTTCAAAAATCTGCTCGCTCTGCAATGGCCCATCACCAATATAACTATATTTCATAATGGCATAACCGATCATGACAAAGGCGGCCAAAAAAGTCAGCATGGCAATCATCATCATGGTGGCTATGCCAAACGCATGGCGCTTGCTCAGCCCGCCTGTCTCAGGGCCGTCTTGTTCGTCATCTTGTTCAGGATTCGCGTGGGTCATGCCCCAACCTAGTCATTTTCAGGCAATTCTGCAAAGATTAAAGACGCATTGGTGCCGCCAAATCCGAATGAATTGGACATTGCGGCTTTGAGGTTTTTCTGCTTCGCATGCAGAGGTACAAGATCAATGGGTGTTTCTACCGACGGATTGTGTAAATTCAAGGTTGGCGGCACCATATTATCGCGCACTGCCAATATGGAGAAAATCGCCTCCACAGCCCCGGCCGCGCCCAATAAATGTCCGGTCGCAGACTTGGTAGACGACAAGGATAAATTGTTGGCCGCATCTCCGAATAAACGTTCAACCGCTTTTAACTCGATCTCGTCGCCCATGGGGGTTGAGGTTCCGTGGGCATTGACATAACCGATTTCGGCCGCCGTCATGCCTGCATCGTTAAGAGCCATCTTCATGGCCCGGTAGCCGCCGGATCCGTCCGGAGACGGGCTCGTGATATGATAGGCGTCGCCCGTTAAGCCGTATCCTTTTAGCTCGGCATATATTGTAGCCCCGCGGGCTTTGGCGTGTTCGTATTCTTCGAGGACAACTGCGCCCGCACCCTCGCCCATCAAAAATCCATCGCGGTCTTTGTCATATGGTCGCGAAGCGGTTTCCGGCTTGTCATTAAATCCGGTTGTCATGGCCCGGCAGGCGACAAAACTGGTTATGCCGATGCGGCAAATGGCGGCTTCACTACCGCCGGCGATCATAACATCGACATCGCCGCGCTCAATCATGCGCGCCGCATCACCAATGGCATGGGCCCCGGTTGCACAGGCCGTAACAACGCTGTGATTGGCCCCTTTATAACCGTGGCGGATAGAAATATGCCCAGATGTCAAATTGATCAACATGCCAGGCAGGACGAACGGCCCAAACCGCCGTGGGCCTTTTTCCACCAATTTTAGGGAGCTTTCATAAACGGTTTGCAAACCGCCCATGCCGGAACCAAAAATAACGCCGGTGCGCTCTTGGGTATCCGTATCCTCAGGGTCGATGACCCAACCCGAATCCTTGATAGCTTCCTCTGCAGCGACAAGCCCAAATATGATAAATTCGTCAATTCGGTTTTGTTCACGTTTGGTCAGAAGCGCATCAGGATCGAATGTACCCGCAATGTCGGGCCCGCCGCCGCCGCGCCCATCAAGACGCGGAACCATAGCGGCGATCACGCACCCGAGATCATCGGTTTCAAAATGCTCGATACGGCCCGCGCCGGATTTATCGGCGAGTATGTAGCGCCATGCTGTGTCCACACCACACCCTAGGGGCGTAACCAGACCCAGGCCGGTAACAACAACCCGCCGCACTTTATGTCCCTACCAAGGGCAGACTAAGCCGTTGCTTCGGTGATGAACTTAACAGCGTCGCCCACAGTTTGAATGGTTTCGGCAGCATCATCCGGAATTTCAATATCAAATTCCTCTTCAAACGCCATAACAAGTTCCACATTGTCCAGGCTATCCGCGCCCAGATCTTCGATGAAATTTGCTTTTTCGGTTACTTTGTCGGCCTCAACATCGAGGTGTTCAACAACCATTTTGCTTACGCGGCTAAGTACGTCTGACATATGATAATCCTTTTCCAATTAGTTGGCCCAATCACGTTGGTTTGCCAATTCGCTTATGTGCAATGTTAGAACTCTCAAGATGAATTACAAGAGCCATCCCAACAACGGGCGCGAATTAACACATGATTCTTGTAAAAGCCAGTGTAAAGGTGGGGTAAAGGTGCAGTTTTTATTGCTATAAAACTGATAAATTATGGTTATTTATCCCTCGCCGCCGAACCGGGTTTTCCAAGCGGCTATATCCGCGTCCTCTATCTTGGCGAACAAAACTTCCGGCGCATTGATCTCTAGCCCGTGCGGCAGGGCATCCAATATGGCTTTTATTTGCCCGCTCCAGTCATTGTCACCAAAATTCCATGTCCGGTTGTCCTTGGGGACATTCATGGCGTCCAGGATTTTTTCTGCTGCATCGGGGATAATTGGTTGGGCCAAAATGCCGAACAGCGCAACCAAGTTCAGCCCGAGACGCACGCCGACAGCCGCCTGGTCCATATCGGTTTTATACTGGCTCCACGGCGCGGCCTGGGTCAGATATTCATTGCCCGTGGCCCAAATAGCACGGGTTTCGGCGGCCGCCTTGCGAAACTCCATATTTTCGTAATAAGCAATCATTTTGGGTAGGCGTTCGGCCAATTCAGCCACCAAAACATCTTCCGCTTCGCCCCACGTGCCGCCACCAAACTGCTCTAAAGATGGTATTTTGCCGTCAAATTTCGCGCCTGCGTATTTGGTGATGCGGTTGACGAAATTGCCCAACACATTGGCCAGATCGGAATTTATCCTTGCGGCAAAATCTTCAAAGGTAAAGCCCGCGTCCGAACCCTCCGGTGCGTTCGCCGTCAAATGCCAACGCCAATAATCGCTCGGGGCTAATTCTATGGCTTGGTCCATAAATACGCCGCGTTTTTCGGAGGTGGAAAATTTGCCACCGTACCATGTCACCCAGTTAAAGGCCTTGAGCTTATCTACCAATTTCCACGGCTCGCCGGAACCAATCAATGTGGTCGGAAACGAAAGCGTGTGAAAGGCCACATTGTCTTTACCCATAAATTGCACATAACTGACATCTTCTGCGCCCATATCTGTACGCCACCAACTTTGCCAATTTCCGCCAAATTCCTCGGCCCAGTCCTGGGTGGCAGCAATATATTCGATGGGCGCATCAAACCAGACGTAAAACACTTTATTCTCAAATCCGGGCCGCACTTCGCCCTCATAGGCCACCGGAATACCCCATGATAAATCCCGAGTGATCGAGCGGTCAAGCAGCCCCTCGTCCAGCCATTTATAGGCGATAGACTTGGCGAGACTTGGCCAGCCTTGCGCTTTGTCAATCCAGGCACGCAGGCGCGGGGCCATTTCGCTTTGCTTGAGATAAAGATGATTGGTATCGCGTATTTCGACATTTTTGGAACCGGACAGGGCCGAATACGGGTCGATCAGGTCAATGGGGTCAAGCAATTTACCGCAACCATCACATTGGTCGCCCCGGGCTTTTTCGTAGCCGCAAGCCGGACATGTGCCCTCCACATAGCGGTCAGGCAAAAACCGTTTGTCGTCTACCGAATATACTTGCTGGGATATCCGCTCCTCGATCAAGCCTTCTTTCTCCAAAGCATGGGCCAAATGTTGGGTCAAAGCATGGTTGGACGGGGTACTGGAGCGCCCGAAATAATCATAGGACATTTTAAAATCGGCCCCGGCCGATTTTTGCGCCGCGTACATTTTATCGCAAAACTCACGCACATTCATACCCGCCGCTGCCGCCGCCAATTCCGCCGGAGTGCCGTGTTCATCAGTGGCACAGATATACAAAACCTCATGGCCCAGCAATCGCATGGCCCGCGCATATACATCCGCCGGCAACATGGAGCCGGCCAAATTGCCCAAATGCTTGACCCCGTTAATATAGGGCAGTGCCGATGTGATCAAAATTCTGGCCATATTCCTGTCCTACTCGTCTATCACCAAACGGCATGTCTGGCCGCAGGTATGGCGGGAAATCTCTACTGCGTACAGGCCTGGCACCATGGGCTCTGCCAAATTGAAAATATAGGCGCAGAGATTTTCCAAAGTCGAGTATTCTAGCCCCTCCAAATCGTTTAAATAGGCATGGTCAAGCTTGTCCCGTATCTTTTCAATGACTGGATCAAGGGAGCCAAAATCCAGTAGCCATTTGTCAATATCTTGCTTGCGGCCCTTAACCGACAGGCTGGCGCTAAATGAATGGCCGTGCAGATGCTTATAACCCGGATCGGTGCCGTCGGGCAGATCAATGGAATGGGCCGCTTCAAAAGAGAAACTGCTGGACAGGATGATGTCGGCTTGCATGTTAAATATCCGTTTATAGCGGCCAAAAGCCGCACTTGTCGTATTGGGAACGGTTGTATAGACTAATCCCTACCTAGCGCAAGTGTCGTAAGTATATGATTCGCGCGGGTACAGGAGGTTTCTATGTATTTTCTTATTGCCGGAACGGCATTGTTTTTCATAACCCATCTTTATTCTAGCCTGCGTTCCCGCGCGGCGGGCCGCGATATCCGGGTGCGCATGGGCTTTGTGCCCTATATGGGCCTATATAGCCTGCTGGCCGGTTTGGGCTTTGTGCTGATGGTTTGGGGCTACGGTTTGGCGCGGCCATCTGCGGTTATTTACACGCCGCCCGGTTGGGGCGTGCATGTGACTATGGCCTTGATGTTGCCGGCTTTGATTTTACTGTTAGCGGCCTACGGGCCTTACGGATATATAAAGCAAAAGCTGAAACATCCCATGTTATTGGGGATTTTATTGTGGAGTTTTGCGCATTTACTGGCCAACGGCGAGCTTAATTCGCTAATTTTGTTTGGCAGTTTTTTCGCCTATGCAGTGATTGTGCTTATGGTCACAAGGGGCCGGGTTGTGGCAGTGAAAAAACCCGGCATCATCGGAGATTTATATGCGGTTATTGTCGGCGCGCTGCTGTATTTTGTCTTTGTCAAGCACCTGCATGAATTGATGATTGGCCTGCCGGTTATGGTTTCGCCGTAAAGGCGGCGATCGTGGGTTGATGGTCGGTAAATTCGAAATTCAAGTCCAGGGTTTGCACACTGCCCACCGCCACATTTGGCGACACTAAAAACCCGTCAATAATGGTCGTATAATTTTGCCCGCGCCTATAGGGACGTTCATTGGTGCGCACGGTCGCGACATTCTCGTCAAATACCAATTGCCAACCCGGCTTTATTGAATTTTGGGGTAAGGTTTTCAGCCAAAATAGGTCTTTTTGCAAAGTTGTATGGGGAAAATCGGTCGGGGCTAATTGCATATTCCAATCGCCGCCGATAATGACATATTTCCCGTCCCCGTAATAGCTCCCGGCAATTTCGAGCAGTTTTTCAAATTGCTGCACCCTGATATTTCCGCCCGCGTCAAAGGCGGACAGATGGATGTTCATCAAGACCCAATCATTCTCTCCTTGGCGAAACTCTGTGAGCTGAATATGGTATTGGCGCTCAATGATATTACCAAGCCGTTCCGGCTCATTTGGCAAGCGAATTGTACTGATATTGTCGGGCGCAAACGGCGTAAATGTTGCCAAACCGTGTTTGAGCGCCCAGCGGGTCGGGACGAGGCGCGTGCTAAAATCATAGGTGAACCAAGATGAGTATTCGCTAAGCGCCGCGCGTATTTCCCCCAAAACATCCACGCCCCAGTTCAGCATATCCGGTTTGGAAATTTCCTGTATCAGGTAAAAATCTGCACCAGTCTTACTGGCCTTTTGTAGGGTATTGCTGATGCCTTTAACATTAAGCTCAACAATTTCCCGGCTTGGCGGCTGCAGGCTTTCGCCGCCGTCCATGACAAAATCCGAATCTTTGCCAAGGCCCCCATAGCCAATATTCCAGTTCATCACCGTAATAACCGGGCCGATATTGCGGTTGGGATCCCCAATTCGTTTGTTGATTTTCAGTCCAGTGTTGAAATAATTGGCACCGACGAACACAATGCCAAAAAACACAGCACTAACCAGTATTACGCCAATAAATTTAAGGGATTTTTTCATTATTTTTCCAGCCGTTTGATTAAACTTGACGTATCCCAACGATGACCGCCCATTTTCTGGATGTCTTCGTAATAATTATCCACCATTTGGGTCATGGCCAAATTAGCCCCGGTCTCGGCCGCAGCCTCCAAAGCAATTTTTAAATCCTTGCGCATCCAGTCGACCGCAAAACCAAATTCAAATTCGCCCCGCCCCATGCTCAAAGCCCGGTTGTCCATCTGCCAACTTTGGGCCGCACCCTGACCGATGGCCTGGGCCACCGCGTCCACATCAAGACCGGCTTTTTTGGCAAAATGCACGGCTTCTGACAAGCCTTGCAATGTGCCTGCTATACAAATCTGGTTGACCATTTTGGTCAACTGCCCGGCCCCGGACGGCCCCATATGTTGGACGGCTTTGGCGTAGGACTGCATCACGGGTTCGGCGCGGCTATAATCTGCAATATCGCCGCCGCACATAATGGTCAACGCCCCGCCTACTGCACCGGCCTCGCCGCCAGATATGGGCGCATCAATAAACCCGATGCCCGCCTGTTTCGCCAGTTCAAAGCAATGGCGGGCGCATTTGGCCGAAGCAGTGGTGTGGTCAACCAACACACTGCCGGGCTGCATGGCAATGATAGCCTGTTCAGCCACGGCATAAACATCATCATCATTACCCACACACATCATGACAAAATCGGCTTGCTTTACGGCTACGGCAATATCGGGCGCGGCGCGGCCAGTATATTCTTCTGTCCAGGCCGCAGATTTGGCCGCCGTTCGGTTCCACACGCATATGTCATGGCCGGCGCTTAATCCGTGCTTGGCCAAATGCCCGGCCATGGGATAGCCCATCACGCCAAGTCCTAAAAATGCAAATTTAGCCATATTGCCTCCAGACTTTACTTTTAATTATTACCCAACATTATGAAAGCTATTTTTGTTGCAGGAAATGTTTAAACGCAATATATGTCGTTTTTATTTATCAGGAACACAAAATGCGCAGATTTGTCATTGTTTTTTCAATTCTAGTGTTGATGCTCGCGCCTTTCTCCTCTCTCGCACGCGGGGCCAAAACCGTTTATGACGACATGTTGGAAATGGGGTTTATGCAGCAACAATTCACCCATGAAGTGACGAGCTACGGGATGAATTTTTATTCCGTCGATAAGATAAACCTGTCAGACACAGTATCGGCCAGCAAAATCGCGCTTTATTTGGAAGGGCCATTTGTTATACCCGACAACACGACATTAAACCAAGTGATGGACTTTAATATAGACACTATTCTTACAACATCCGTTTTAAATAAAGACTACCCGCCGGGCGATAAAGTAGCCGAGGGAATCGGTGCGTCGATCATGAATATTGGCGGCAGCAATGTCGGATTTTTAGACTATCAATTACCGGAATTGAGCCTGACTAACCCGACCAATGCAATGGCCATTTTCAGACGGGCTGTGATTGTTAAAGACAATAAAATGTACGGCTTCACAATTGCCATTAACGATTCGACCATAGACAAAGGACGGATCATGGTCTTGGACATGCTCGTGATCAGAGCCTTGAAAAGCGGCAAACTTTAACGGCCCCTCCATCCAAAATTATCCTAGCCAAAATCCACCCAAGTTCCATCCACCCTAGTCCAAATCTACCTAGTCCAAATCTACCTAGTCCAGATTAAGCAGCGCCGGATCGCCGCCTTGAGCCGAGATGTTGTTTGTGATGGTTCGCTCCGAGGCGAAACGCGGTAAATAATGCGGGCCGCCGGCCTTGGGGCCGGTGCCGGACAGGCCGACCCCGCCAAAGGGCTGCACCCCGACCACCGCGCCGATAATATTGCGGTTGATGTAGAGATTTCCGGCGGGCACTAGTTCGGAAATGCGCTCGGCAAAACCGTCTATACGGGAATGCACACCCAGTGTCAGACCGTAGCCTTTGGCAGCGAATTGTTTGGCTATTTTGGGCAAATCCTTGCGAGCATAGCGCAGCACATGCAAGACCGGGCCAAATTCTTCCTTGGTCAGGGCATCTAGCGAAGTAATCTCCACCAAAGTCGGCGGCACAAACCAACCCTTCCCCGGAACATCACACATATGCAGGATTTTTGCTTCACGTTTCATGCGCTCAATATGGGCCAATAATCCTGAGCGGGCCAACTCGTCGATCACCGGGCCAACGTCCGTGACCGCCAACGCCGGATCGCCTACATCCAATTCGTCCATAGCCCCCATGAGGCACTCTATGAAACTGTCCGCAGTTTCCTCTGGCAAGAACAATACCCTTAGGGCCGAGCAGCGCTGCCCGGCGGCGTTAAAGGCGGAGGCGACCGCATCGTCCACCACTTGTTCCTTGAGCGCACTGGTATCGACAAACATGCCGTTGAGGCCGCCCGTCTCTGCGATCAACACCGGGATCGGGCCGTCTTTGGCCGCCAAACTCCGGTTGATGATTTTGGCGGTATTGGTGGAGCCAGTAAAGCAGACGCCCGCCAAGTCCTTGTGAGCCGTAAGGGCCGCACCAACCTCGGAGCCTGGGCCGGGGGTAACATGCAATACGTCCTTAGGCATTCCCGCATTTTGGCCGGCCTTTTGAAACAGTTTGACCGCCTCAAAGGCCACAAGCGGGGTTTGCTCGGCCGGTTTGGCCAACACGGTATTGCCCGCTGCCAATGCGGCGGCAATTTGTCCAATAAATATAGCGAGCGGGAAATTCCACGGGCTGATGCAAACAAAGACGCCGCGCCCGCGAAGTGCAAAGTGATTCGTCTCGCCGGCCGGGCCGGGAAGCCTTTTAGGGGTGCCAAATGTCCGTTTCGCCTCTGCGGCATAATAGCGCAGGAAGTCCACCGCCTCGCGCACTTCCGCCACCCCGTCCGGGAAACATTTACCCGCTTCTACCGCCATCAGGGCCGTAAAATACTCGGTTTTAGCCTCCAAAGCATCAGCCATAGCGTTTAAAATACCTGCCCGTTTCGGCCCGCCGAGCTTGTCCCAGGCCGGGTAGGCCGATTTGGCGGATGCAAATGCCTTGTCAATATCCGCGTCCGTAGAGACGCGGCACGTCCCGATTACCCGACCTGTAGCCGGCGCAAATACCGGACTTCCGGCTTTGGTTTGGGACTTGCCCGCGACAATGGGACCTGCGGAAATTGCTTTTAAATTAACGGCACGGCCTTCCAAATCCGCACGGATTTTTCCTTGGGTTAAATCAAGCCCGCGTGCATTTTTACGGCCAGAAACCCCTGTATACCCATAAAGAACTGGCGGGGCCGGAATTTTATCATGGCGCACGGGTGCAATGTCTGAAAATGGTGATTTGGCTACGACTTCCGGCGGGATATCTTCGTCCAGGAATGAATGCACAAAGGAGGTATTGGCCCCGTTTTCCAGCAATCTTCGTACCAGATAGGGCAGTAAATCCTCATGGGCCCCCACCGGGGCATAAACCCGGCACGGATGGGGCCGCTCCGGCTCGTCGTAAACGGCCTCATATAACGCGTCGCCCATGCCGTGCAAGCGTTGAAACTCGTAATGACTGCCGCCCGCCGCCATTTCCTCAATGGCGGCAACCGTATTGGCATTGTGGGTAGCAAATTGCGAAAATATCCAGCGCCCCGCATCCAAACGCCCCCGCGCACAGGCCAGATAAGCCAAATCAGTCGTGGGTTTTCGTGTCCAAACCGGGAAGTCAGGATGGCCCTCGACTTGTGCATGCTTTATCTCGCTGTCCCAATAGGCCCCCTTAACCAGACGCACCATCAAACGCCGCCCTTTGCCGCCGCAACATTCCCGTGCCAGGCACGCCAGTTTTTCGATCACCTCGACACCGCGTTTTTGGTAGGCTTGCACCGCAAGCCCGAGGCCTGTCCAATCACCAAGCTCCGCTTCATTTGCCAATTTTTCTAATATTTTCAATGATATAACCAAACGGTCGGCTTCCTCGGCGTCTATGGTAAAATTAAGATCTGCTTTGGCGGCTTCTACGGCGAGGGCTTTAACTTTAGGGTATAACTCGGCCCACAAACGCTCTTCCTTGGCCGCTTCATAGCGCGGATGCAGTGCGGATAATTTGACTGAAATCCCGTGTTTCTGCTCTGGCCCCAAATCCGGGTCTTGCCCAACGCCCAGTGCGACAATCGCGTCCCAATAGGCTTGGAAATAACCCTGGGCATCACGGGCCGTCCGCGCCCCCTCCCCCAACATGTCAAAGGAACATATGGCCGGTTTTTTATCCGGGTTTAAAGTCTTGGCCCGCTCCATAGCAGCAGCAATACTGTCGCCGACGACGAATTGCTCGCCCATAATCCGCATCGCCTGCATCATGGCGGCGCGGATCACCGGCTCACCGGCTTTACGGGTCAAGGAACGCATGAACCGGGCGGGATCATTGCGGGTCTTTTTGTCCACTTTAACAACGGCCCCCGTCAGCATTAGCCCCCATGTGGACGCATTGACCAACCAACTATCGGACTGGCCTTGATGATCGCCCCAATCGCCTGACGATATTTTCTCCGCAATTAACCTGTCCGCCGTGTCGCCGTCCGGTACACGCAATAGCGATTCGGCCAAACACATCAACGCCAAACCTTCTTTGTTGGACAAGCCAAATTGTTCGAGAAAACTCTCCATCATGCCTTTTTTGCTGGACATTTTGCGGGCTTTAACCACCAAGGATACGGCCTTTGCGTTGATTTGCTTTTGCTCAATGGGGCGCAGGCGGGTCAAGCCGACCAGTCCTGCTGCCGCCGTGTTTTCATCAGCAAATTTATGCGCGTCCAAAGCTTCCCAGTCTATCATGTCAAAACCTTCCCTTAGCATACTTGACTTTCCTGATATTAACCCATTATTTGGCCAGACCGTCATAAAAAATGTCGCAGAATGCAAAAAACCGCTGAAATCTGTAATAATGGAGCATAACTTGACCAAAACTTCGCAAAACCCCGTTCAGATGATCGCCTTTGATTTTGACGGCACGATCACGACAACCGATACATTGGCTTTGTTTTTTCGCTATTGGGCCGGGACACCGCGTTGGGTATTCAATATCCTGAAATTGTCACCTGTCCTCATCGGGTATGTGATACGGATTGTGCCGCGCGATACGGTAAAAGCCCATTTGGTTCGGGCGTTTTTCAAAGGCGCGGACGCGGATGAACTTAACAGGCGCGCCGCCCAATTTGCCCGTGAAGTAATCCCCGATTTGATTCGCCCCGCCGCCCTCAAAGCCCTGGCTGAAAAGAACAATCCACCCTATACACTCTATATAGTTTCGGCTTCCATCAGCAATTATCTGGATATTTGGGCACATGATAACGGAATTAAGCATGTAATCGCGACTGATCTTGAAATTAAAGACGGCAAGCTGACCGGAGAACTTTTGGGCCGAAATTGTTGGGGGCCGGGCAAAATGGCGAAAATTTCCGCAAAAATGGCCGAAACTCCCTATGAAATTATAGAAGCTTACGGAGACACACGCGGAGATAGAGAAATGTTACACGCCGCTCAGGTGTCTTACTTCAAACCTTTTCACCTGTGACGCATATTCCATTTGATTTTTGTCAAAAAAATGTACTGTTCTGTACGAACACCCTAGCCAAAACATTAAACTTTGGTTAAGGTAAGGTTCATGTCTGCATTAGTAGGCGTTATTGTTATTATTGTATTTAGGGGAATTTGATATGAAACGTGTACTTTTATTGGCGGTATGTACTGCTGCATTAACAATACCATCCATCGCTCAGGACTTGCCGCCGGGCAATCCGCTACCCGGTGAATGTTTTGCAAGGGTTATCGTCCCTGCACAATATCAGGTTTCAACTGAACAAATCGTTCTTCGTGAAGCTGGCGAGGAACTCCGTAAAATTCCTGCCGTGTATGAAACCGTTACTGAACGGGTTTTGGTTCAAGAACCTAGCTTTCAAATCGTACCTGTCGGCTCTGCAATTGGCACACGTTTGGTTCCTGGTATTGGCAAGATTAGAATTGATATTAACGGCACCCATTACCATATTGATTCCGACCGCACTGTTCGAAGTGCGGGCGGTGATGTCATCGGAACCGTTGACGGCGACGGCAATATTGTCAGCCACAACGGCGCCGTAATTGCCCAACATGCAGTGAACCCCCTCACGCTTATTGGTACTGGTTCTGGCGCACACACAATTTTGACAATTGGCACTACTGATTATCACATTGATGACAACATGGGAGTTTTCACTGCAGGCGGACGCCGCATTGGCGCTCTGACGACGGGCGGCAATATTGTTGGCTCTAACGGCGCGGTCATCGCAAGACATGCGGTGAACTCATATACTGGCACTGGTGTTGGAAACGGGTTTGCCGGCACAGGCTTTACTGGTACTGGCGCATTGGCGCGGCCAACATTCCGTACAACCACCGACACCGTTATCGTTTCAGAAGCTTCTAGCGAGTTGGTCATTATACCGCCCGTTTACGGCACCGTAACCGAAACGGTCGTGGTTCAACCTGAAACCATCGAATATGTTTCTATTCCTGCCGTTTACGATACAGTCACAGATACTGTTGTCGTTCAGGAAGCCTCCGCACAATTCGTATCTATTCCACCGGTTTACGGCACCGTTAGCGAGACGGTCGTGGTACAAGAAGCAACAAGCGAACTTGTTACCATACCCGCCACTTTTGAAACTGTGCGCGAGACCATAGTCGTACAGCCACAATCCGTAGACTATGTGAGCATTCCCGCCACTTACGAAACCGTAACCGATACCGTTATCGTGCAAGAAGCATCGACTGAATTACTCACAATACCCGCGACTTTCGAAACCGTGAGCGAAACCGTTGTCGTCTCGGACGCAACAACGGAATTGGTCACCATACCCCCGGTATTTGGTACCGTTTCACAAACCATTGTCGTGCAAGAAGCAACAAGCGAATTGGTCACTATACCTGCGACGTTTGAAGCGGTTACAGAGACCATCGTGGTCACACCGCAAACCGTTGACTATGTGACAGTCCCCGCAAGTTTTTCTACGGTTTCGGACACCGTAATTGTACAAGAAGCAGCGACCGAGCTGCTGACCATTCCGGCGACATTTGAAACCATTAGCGAAACCATAGTCGTACAGCCTGCCAGTACTGAACTGGTCAGCGTACCGGCGCAGTACGGCACGGTTACGGAAAACATTGTTGTTCAGGAAGCTAGCGCGGAATTGGTCACTATTCCTCCGGTTTTCGAAACCGTTACAGATACTATAGTTGTTCAACCCCAAAGCGTTGAATATGCGAGCGTGCCGGCAACATTTGAAGGCGTTACAGAAACGATCATTGTCCAGGACGCCAGTGTAGAGCTTGTGGCAATTCCTGCCAGCTTTAGAAGCGTCACCGATACCGTTGTCGTAACCCCGCAAAGTGTCGACTATGTTACAATTCCTGCGGTTTTCGAGACCGTATCCGATACAATCGTCGTACAAGAAGCGGCGACGGAACTTTTATCCGTACCAGCCGTTTTCGAAACCGTTACAGACACAATTTTGGTGCAACCGCAAAGCGTCGAATATGTGAGCGTTCCGGCCACCTATGAAAGCGTCTCTGAAGCCGTTATCGTCCAGGAAGCTTCAACTGAACTGGTCGCTATTGCACCCGTGTTTGAAACGGTCACAGATACAGTTGTTGTGCAACCTGCCGGCGTTGAATATATCAGCGTGCCTGCCGTGTACGAATCCGTTAGCGACACGATCATCGTTCAAGAAGCCGCGACCGAACTGGTCACGGTAGCACCCGTATTTGAAACTGTGACAGATACCATTGTGGTCTCGCCGCAAAGTGTTGACTATGTAACTGTCCCTGCGGTTTACGACACGGTGAGCGAAGCCGTGATTGTGCAAGAAGCTTCAACTGAACTGGTACAAATTCCGGCCGTGTTTGAAAGCGTGACAGAAACAGTTGTCGTACAACCTGCCAGTACTGAATATGTCAGCATTCCGGCGACCTATCAAACCATACAAGAGGCCGTCGTGGTTCAGGAAGCCTCAACCGAGTTGGTCAGCGTGCCGGCCATATTTGAAACCGTGACAGAAACCTATGTGGTGACACCGCAAAGCGTCGAATTGGTCGTGGTTCCCGCCGTTTTTGAGACGATTTCAGAAAGCTATATCGCCCAACAAGCCTCAACAGAGCTGGTAACCGTGCCTGCGGTTTACGAGGCCGTGACCGATACTGTGGTGATCACACCGCAAACAGTTGATTATGTCGCCGTCCCCGCAGACTACGAAACCTATCAAGAGACGATTGTTGTACAAGAAGCATCAACCGAGCTTGTCACCGTCCCTGCGACTTTCGAGACGGTTACCGATACCATTGTTGTGCAGCCGCAAAGCATTGGTTATGTGACCGTTCCTGCGACCTATGAAAGCATATCTGAAGCCGTAATCGTGCAAGAAGCCACGACTGAACTGGGCTCTGTTCCGGCCGTGTTTGAAACAGTGACCGATACCATTGTTGTCCAGCCTGCCGGTGTTGAATATGTCTCCGTTCCGGCCAGTTATGAGAGCGTTTCCGAGACACTTATTGTCCAGGAAGCCACTATAGAATTGGTGACTATACCTGCGGTGTTTGAAACCGTTACAGACACAATTTTGGTGCAACCACAATCCGTAGATTATGTCACGGTTCCCGCCACCTACGAGACCGTGTCCGAGACGATTATTGTCCAAGAAGCCTCTAGCGAACTTGTGACAGTTCCGCCGGTTTTCGAGACCGTTTCCGAAACGATTATTGTCCAGCCACAAACAGTCGAATATGTCACAGTTCCCGCCAGTTTTGGAACCGTTACAGAAACCGTTGTCGTTCAGGAAGCCTCTAGCGAGCTTGTGACAATTCCGCCCGTCTATGAGAGCGTCAGCGAAACAATTATAGTAACCCCGCAAACCGTTGAATATGTAGCCGTTCCGGCGACATATGATGCAGTTAGCGAAACGATTATTGTCCAAGAAGCGACAACAGAACTGGTTGCAGTTCCTGCCACATTCGAAACAGTGACAGATACAATTGTCGTGCAAGAAGCCTCCACACAATTGATCACAACACCGCCCGTATTTGAAGATGTTACGGAAACAATTGTTGTGCGCGAAGCAACAACCGAACTGGTCAGCGTGCCTGCGCGGTTCGAGACAGTTACCGACACTGTCGTGGTTACCCCGCAAACCGCAGAATATGTCACGATCCCGGCTCAATATGAAACTTATCAAGAAGCCGTTGTGGTGCAAGAAGCCACGCGAGAGTTGATCTCTATTCCCGCCGTTTTTGAAAACGTAACCGAGACCGTAATTGTACAAGAAGCCACGAGCGAATTGGTATCTGTCCCAGCGGTTTTTGAAGCCGTCACTGAAACCATTGTCGAGCGTGAAGCGACAACCGAATTAGTCGCTATTCCTGCAACATTCAGAACTGTCACAGACACAGTTGTAGTGACACCGCCAAGCGTTGAGTACCAGACTATTCCGGCCCAATTCGAAGAATACCAGGATACAATCATTGTCCAGGACGCGAGTACTGAACTGGTTGCCATTCCTGCCACATATCGTGATGTTACTGAAACCATAGTCGTGCAAGAAGCTGCGAGCGAACTGCTCGTCGTGCCGGCCAGTTACAGAACCGTAACCGAAACCATGATTGTTCAGCCTGAGACGGTCGAATATGTCACCATTCCGGCTAAATACACGACGCAAACCGGTACGTATACGGCGCGTGATGCCGCCGAACGTCTGGTGGTTATTCCGGCACAATATGATACCGTTACGGAAACCATTATTGTTCAAGAAGCTGCAACCGAATTACGGGCAAGTGCCGCTTCCTACCGGACAGTTACCGAAACCATCGTTGTTCAACCAGCCCGCACCGAGATCGAGATTATTCCGGCAGTTTGGGAAACACGGACTGAGCGCTTGTTGGTGTCGCCGGCCCGCGAAGAGTGGAAACCGGCCTCACAGGCCTTAAACTTTGGCCAAGTACAACGAACTGGTCAGATCAATACGAGCACACCAAGGCAGTTTACCGTCTTTGAAGGCACGTCTGAGCAAATTGTCGAATCGACCCAGACCATTGTTAACGCTACCGGCGAAATTCTGTGTCTTGTTCTGATCCCTGCACAATATAAAACCATTACAAAACGCGTTCTGGTTACCCCGGCCCGTACAGTTGAAAGAGCCGTACCAGCGATCACCAGACAAATCACCCGCAGAGTGGTTGACCAACAAGCAAGTGTGCAAGAAATTGCCATTCCTGCCCAGACCGAAACAATCACGCGCCGGGTTGTGCGCAGCCCTGCACGGGTTATGAGTTATGCAGAAGCCTCCAGTGCTAATTTGCTACAATTCGCACAGGACACCGGGACAATATCCGGCTTTGTTGACACAAATGGCGACGGCTTAGATGACCGCGACGGCCTGTCCCATGCTGCCGCAGACGCAGCAGATAACAGAGGCGGTGGTTCACGCGCTTACGGCGGCGGCGATTATGGTGCCCAAACAGGTACATACCAAATACAAGTCCTGGCTGAAAACGCCCAGGTAGTTGAACGGGTCATTCCCGCAATCACCAAACAAATCACCCGCCGGGTGGTTGATCAACCTGCCCACACAGTCGAGCGGGTTATTCCGGCCCAAACCGCGACAATTACGCGCCGTGTAGGTGATCGTCCCGCAACAACCCAGGAACGGATTATTCCGGCAATTACCAAGACGGAAACCCGTCGCCGGGTTGCCACGCCTGCGCGCACAGTTGAACGGGTTATTCCTGCGGTAACTACCCAGGTCAGCCGCCGGGTTGTTGACAGACCTGCGGGTGTAGAAGAACGGACTATTCCGGCCGTGGTCAAACAACTGACACGCCGTGTTGTCAGAACACCTGCGACAACTATCGAGCGGATTATACCTGCTATAACCAAACAAGAAACCCGCCGGGTTGTTGTCACACCTGCGACGACACAAGAACGTCTAATCCCCGCCGTGACCAGAATGGAAACCCGGCGCCGGATCGTGACACCTGCCGCAACGGCCGAGCGGGTTATTCCCGCAGTGACCGCCCAAGTCACACGCCGGGTTGTCGCCACACCTGCGACAGTAGCCGAACGGGTTATTCCGGCTGTGACCAAAACGGAAACACGCCGCGTTATGGTTACGCCTGCGCAAATTTCGGAACGCACTATCCCGGCTGTGGCCAAACAGGTCAGCCGCCGCATCGTCGCAAGCCCGGCCAGTGTCGTCGAGCGGGTCATTCCGGCCATCACCAAGACGGAAACACGCCGCGTCATAAAAGATGCTGCCCACACAGTTGAGCGTATAATCCCGGCAGTGACCAGACAAGAAACCCGCCGTGTTGTCCGCACACCAGCCCAGACACAAGAGCGCCTCATTCCGGCCATCACCAAGCAAGTGACACGCCGTGTTATCAATGAGCCTGCACACACCGTAGAGCGTCTGGTTCCGGCCATAACCAAACAAGTCAGCCGCCGTGTGGTTAGAACACCAGCAAGTGTCGCCGAACGGATTATTCCGGCCGTGACCAAATTGGAAACACGCCGGGTCATAAAAGATGCCGCCCATACTGTTGAACGGGTTATTCCGGCTGTAACCAAACAGGTCAGCCGCCGCATCGTCGCAAGCCCGGCCAGTGTCGCCGAGCGAGTTATTCCGGCCATCACCAAGACGGAAACGCGCCGCGTCGTCCGCGAGCCAGCCCACACAGTGGAGCGGACAATCCCGGCCATTACTAAACAGGTGAGCCGCCGCGTGGTTAGAACACCAGCCAGTGTCGTCGAGCGGGTTATTCCGGCCATCACCAAACTGGAAACACGCCGTGTCGTACGCGAGCCAGCCCACACAGTAGAGCGGGTCATACCTGCGGTGACCAAACAGGTCACACGCCGGGTGGTTGCCACACCTGCATCAACGGTGCAGCGGGTCAACCCGGCGATTACCAAGGTCGAAACGCGCCGCCGCATCAAAAATCCGGCCCACACAGTTGAGCGCATCATTCCTGCCGTCACCCAACAAGTCACACGCCGGGTGGTCAAAACACCTGCCAGTGTTGTTGAGCGGGTTATCCCGGCCATTTCCAAAATGCGCTCGCGTCAGGTGATCAAAGAAGCCGCCTATACAGTAGAACGCATCATTCCGGCTGTGACCCAGCAAGTCAGCCTACGGGTTGTTGCGACACCGGCCAGTGTCCAGGAACGGGTTATTCCGGCGATTACGAAAATGGTGTCACGCCGCGTCGTGCAAGAACCGGCCCACACCGTTGAACGCCTGATACCGGCAATTACCAAACAGGTAACCCGCCGTGTCGTGCGTACACCAGCCCAAACACAAGAGCGCCTCATTCCGGCCATCACGAAACTGGAAACACGCAGGGTTGTCGTCGAACCGGCCCACACAGTAGAACGTGTCGTACCGGCCGTGACCAAACAGGTCAGCCGCCGCATCGTCGCAAGTCCGGCCAGTGTCGTCGAGCGGATTATTCCTGCAATCACGAAACTGGAAACACGCCGCGTCGTCCGCGAACCGGCCCACACGGTTGAGCGCGCAATCCCGGCCATTACTAAACAGGTGAGCCGCCGCGTTGTTAAAACACCAGCCAGTGTCGTCGAGCGGGTTATTCCGGCCATCACCAAGTTGGAAACACGCAGGGTAATCAGAGACGCCGCCCACACAGTGGAGCGGGTCATCCCTGCGGTAACCAAACAGGTTACACGCCGTATCGTGGCCACACCAGCCTCGACGGTTGAACGGGTTATTCCGGCCATCACGAAAGTGGAAACACGCCGTGTCGTACGCGAGCCAGCCCGCACAGTTGAGCGTGTCATTCCGGCCGTGACAACACAGGTCACGCGCCGCATAGTAGATACGCCCGCCGCAACAAGCGAACGGGTGATCCCTGCAATCACCAAACAGGTCACACGCCGCGTTGTACGCGAACCGGCCCACACAGTTGAGCGGGTTGTTCCTGCCATTACAAAACAAGTGAGCCGCCGCGTGGTGCGCACACCGGCCAGTGTACAAGAGCGGGTCATCCCGGCGATTATCAAAGCCGAGACCCGCCGCGTGGTCGAAACACCTGCCACAACGGTTGAACGGATCATTCCGGCGATTACCAAGCAAATCAGTCGCCAAATTGTTCGCACCCCAGCCCGGGTAGAAGAAAAACTCATCCCGGCAATCGCCAAGCAAGTGCCACGCCGTGTTATTGACGAGCCAGCCCACACAGTTGAGCGGGTTATCCCGGCTGTAACCAAGCAGGTCACGCGCCGTATCGTGGCAACACCAGCAGGTGTCAGCGAGCGGATTATCCCGGCCATTACCAAAGAGGTTGCGCGCCGGGTCGTGCGAACACCCGCCACAGTTCAAGAACGCACAATTCCGGCTGTCACCAGACAGGTGAGCCGCCAAATTGTCCGCACACCGGCAAGCGTTCAGGAACGGGTTATCCCAGCGATTACCAAACAGGTCACACGCCGGGTCGTCGTCGACGCGGCCCGTACGGCCGAACGTGTGATACCCGCCGTAACCAAACAAGTGACCCGCCGTGTGGTGACAAACCCGGCAAGTGTCCAGGAACGTCTAATTCCTGCGATTACAAAACAGGTCACACGCCGGGTGGTACGCACGCCGGCACGGAGTGAGCAACGGGTTATTCCTGCGGTGACCGAACAGGTTACGCGCCGGGTTATCACGACACCTGCACGCACCGTAGAGCGCGTTATCCCTGCCATAACCAGACAAGTGACGCGCCGTGTGGTGCAAACCGCAGCCGCGACAAGTGAACGGATCATCCCGGCAGTGGCCAGACAAATCACCCGCCGTGTTGTTGATAGTCCGGCCCGTATGGAACGCCGCGAAATTGCGGCGGTTTATGATACGGTTTCAGTGCAAAGACTGGTCGAACCGGCCCGGATTGAACGCATTGCTATCCCGGCAGAGTACGGCACGCTTGAAAAGCGCGTCCAAACCTCACAGGAGCGGGCTGAATGGCGTCAGGTTCTTTGTGAAGCCAATGCCAACAGCGTTGTGATCACTGCGATCCAAAGAGCTTTGGCTGAGCGCGGCTTTTATAGCGGTCGCATTGACGGTATATTGGGCCAGGCAACTTACGCTGCGGTTGAGCAGTTCCAAATCTCTCAAAACATGTCCACGGGCGGTCTGACACTGCGCACGGTTGATGTATTGGGTGTTGATTGGCGCTCAATGGTCAGCGGCGGTAGCTATAGAGCTGGTGCTACCAATACTGCGACAACCACAACAACGACCAGTAGCGGCTCTTTCACGACAGGCACCTATAGCAATACCTATACCGTCGATAATCAAGGCCGGGTCCTAAATGCTAGCGGCGCTGTCATTGGTAGTATTGACGCGAACGGCAATATTGTTGACACACACGGTAATATTATCGGCAGACACCGCACACAAACCACCTCCACCTATACATTGGGTGCAAATGGTCAGGTGTTAAATGCGAGCGGCGTTGTTATTGGTCGCCTTGACGGCAATGGTAATATTGTTGATTTAAGCGGTAATATTATCGGCAACGCGTCTGGTCTGACAACCAGAACCTCTACGCGAAGCTCTTCGTCGTCTTCCTTCTCTTCAGGAAGCACGGTCATAAGTGGTGGTAGCTCTAGCACAAGTTTCTCCTACGGTAGTTTCACCGTGCGGGCAAATGGTGAAGTTATCGACGGCGCGGGTCATGTGATCGGCACAGTCGATGCTAACGGCAACATCATCGATGCAGCCGGCAAAATTATCGGACGCGTCGGCAACTAAGACATAACGACCACACTCAAAGCCTCGCGCCCTTGGCGCGGGGCTTTATTTACGGGCAAAACGCACGCCTAAAAAGAAACCACAAAGTGCTGATTCATGCGTTGACAGGCAAATGTTTTTCCGTATATTTCGCGCTCTCTCGCGGTTTGGTCGCAAGACATCAATTTTAACAGGGTTAGTTCAAGCGCCGAAAAACATTTTCGGGTACAGACAAGCCAAGAATTAAGGACAGGATTATGTTCGCAGTCATCAAAACCGGTGGCAAACAGTACAGAGTTGCAAAAGACGATGTGATTGTTATTGAAAAGCTGGATGCTGAAACCGGTAAAAAAGTCACATTTGACGATGTGTTGATGTGTGGTTCCGATAAGGACGTCACTATTGGTGCGCCTGCCGTAAAAGGTGCCAGTGTAACGGGCGAAATCCTTGAGCAACGCAAGGGCGACAAGGTTATTGTGTTTAAAAAGAAACGCCGCCAAAACTACCGCCGCAAAAAAGGTCACCGTCAAAACGAAACGGTTATCAAAATCACGGCCATTAAAGCCAAATAATACAATTTAAATTCACCCGGTATTTTTCGGGTCCTTATGGAGATCAGATATGGCACATAAAAAAGCAGGCGGCTCATCCAATAACGGTCGCGATAGTGCAGGCCGCCGTTTGGGCGTCAAGAAATCCGGCGGACAAGCCGTGATTGCTGGCAATATTATCATCCGCCAACGCGGCACCAAGTTTTTCCCTGGTGACAATGTTGGCATGGGTAAAGACCACACTCTATTTGCCAAAGCCGAAGGCTGTGTGATGTTTGAAACCAAACGCAACAAACGCACATTTGTATCTGTGCAGCCAGCGACCAGTAAATAGGCGATTAAAGATCGCCGCGACGTGGTGATCATTATACCTGAAAAGATTTTAGGGAAGATGGGTCACCGTCTTCCCTTCTTCGTTTTAGGATCAGGACAATGCGAGACCATATACAAACCGAAAGATTGACCTTACGCCGCCCTCGCCTGTCGGATGCGGGCATTATGGCAAGGCGGATCAATGACCCGGATATTTTGCTTATGACCGCCACACTGCCCATGCCGTACTTTAGCCTAACTGCAGAGTTTTGGCTGATGCGGGCCACTGCAAATTGGCGGCGCGGCCAGTCTTATGCTTATGCTATCACTGGCCCGGACGACAGTTTAATGGGGATTGTCGATTTATTTAAAAATGCGCATGGTGATTGGGAAATCGGCTATTGGCTCGGGAAAGAATTTTGGGGCAAGGGCTATATGCAAGAAGCTGCGAGAGCTTTACTCATTGAGAGTTTTCACGTGCTTGATATACCTTATATCGACGCAGGTTATTTCGAAGATAACCCGGCCTCTGGACACATACTTGAAAAACTTGGATTTGTCGCTAAAACCGAAACCAGTAATCTATATTCCGTCGCACGCGGGAAGCGGTTTACAGGTATAGAGCTGCGTCTGGCGCGCGGTACAGCGCAGCGTTGGGGCATAACAACACAAAAACAGGCACCAATATGAAGTTCTTAGATTCTGCGAAAATATATGTCCGCTCCGGCAACGGCGGGGGGGCAGTGTCAGTTTTCGCCGCGAAAAATCCATCGAATTTGGCGGCCCTAACGGCGGCGATGGCGGCAAAGGCGGTGATGTCTGGGCCGTGGCCAATGAAGACCTTAACACCTTAATCGATTACCGCTACCGCCAACATATCCACGCCGAAACCGGTCAGCACGGCATGGGCCGCGACCGCACCGGCTCGGCGGGTGAGGACGCGATTATTGAACTGCCCATTGGCACGCAAATTTTCGACGAGACCGGCGAGCATATGCTAGCCGATATGTGTGAACACGGCGAAAAATTGCTGCTCGCCAAGGGCGGCAATGGTGGGTGGGGCAATACCCGCTTTAAATCCTCCACCAACCGCGCCCCGCGCCGCGCCAATCCGGGCGAGCCTTGGGAAGAATACACCCTGTGGCTAAAGCTGAAACTGATCGCCGATGTTGGCCTTGTCGGCCTGCCCAATGCCGGTAAATCCACCTTGTTATCCGCCGTATCCGCCGCACGGCCAAAAACGGCTGACTATCCGTTCACTACCCTGCACCCGTCCTTGGGCGTAGTAGATATGGGGGCGAGCGAACGATTCGTAATGGCTGACCTGCCCGGCTTGATTGAGGGCGCGGCTGACGGCGCCGGGCTAGGTCATCAATTTCTCGGCCACGCCGAACGCTGCATGTCCATTATTCATCTGGTTGACGGTAGCGTAGAAAACCCTGGCCAAGCTTACACAACTATCCGAAAAGAGGTGGAAACCTACGCCGATATCTTCAAGGACAAGCCGGAAATCGTCGCCCTGAACAAATGCGATGCCCTTGACCCCGAGACTATAAAACAACGCTCCGCCGAATTAGCGAAAGCCAGCGGGGCCAAGGTTTTCAATATCTCGGGCGTGTCCGGTGCCAGCGTCAAAAGCTTGATGCGGGCGGCCTTCGAACACGTGCAAGCTAAACGAAATGCCGACAAGCAAGCCCGCGCCGCACTTGTCAAAGCCGAAGCCCGAAAGCAGGCCGGACTGGAACCAGAAACGGAAAAATGGCAACCTTAATGAGCCTAAACCCCTATAAGCGCATAGCTGTAAAAATCGGCTCCTCCTTGTTGGTGAATGAGGCCACTGGTTTGATAAATCAGGCATGGCTCGAAAGCTTAGCCCGCGATATTGCGGCGCTGATCGCATCTCGCAAACAAATCCTGATCATTTCCTCAGGTGCCATCGCGCTGGGACGCGGGCGGCTCGGACTGAGCAAAACCAGTTTATCCCTCGCGGAAAAGCAAGCCTGCGCTGCCGCCGGGCAAGCCGTTCTTACCCAAAGTTACGAAACTGTACTGGCCCCTTTTGGCCTAACGACCGCCCAGGCTTTGTTAACTTTGAACGATACTGAAGACCGGCGCAGGTGGATCAATGCCCGCGCCACACTGGCGACTTTACTCGGTCTGGGCGTGGTGCCCATCATCAACGAAAATGATACCGTTGCTACGGACGAAATCCGGTACGGCGATAATGATAGGTTGGCGGCAAGGGTGGCGCAAATGTGCAGCGCGGATTTACTGGTCTTGCTATCGGATATAGACGGGCTTTATGAGCGTGATCCGAACAAAGACAGCTCTGCCAAACACATTCCGATTGTCGAAAATATTGACCAAACTATCATGGATATGGGGGGCGCAGCCAACCAAAACCGCGCAACAGGCAGCGGCGGTATGGCGACAAAATTACAAGCCGCAAAGATCGCGACCGGGGCGGGGTGCGCCGTTGTCATAACCCAAGGCGGCCGGCAAAACCCTTTGTCAGCACTGGACGCACTGGACGCACTGGGCGCACTGGGCGGCAAACACACGAAAGCCACATGGTTTAAGGCCAAAACCAATCCGCTCATTGCCCGCAAACAATGGATTGCCGGCACGCTTAAACCCAAGGGTGTTTGGGTCATTGACGCCGGAGCGGCGCAGGCTTTGGCCAAAGGAAACTCGCTTCTGGCCGCCGGATTAGTGCGGGTCGAGGGCGAATTTGAGCGCGGCGACGCCGTGGCTATTAAAGCGGAAAGCGGACCCGAATTAGGGCGCGGATTATGCGGCTATAGCGCCCAAAATTCCCGCTTGATCAAAGGCCTCAAATCGGGCGATATTGAAGCCCGGATCGGTTATAACGGTGGTGCGGCCCTGATACACCGCGATAATATGGCGCTCAACACATAAACAGGGTATGAGATAAACATGAACATTGAAAACCTGCAAGATTATATGTTGGAGTTGGGCAGCAAGGCCCGCGCCGCTGCAAATATCTTGCGTCTGGCAAGCGCAAAGCAGCGCACCGAGGCCATCACAGCCATGGCCGATCAAGTGCGCCATGCCGCGCCAGATATACGCACCGCCAACGCCAAAGACATGCACGCCGGAGCCGCCAAAGGTTTGACAAGCGCAATGCTCGACCGCCTAAAACTGGACGAAACACGGGTGTTGGCCATAGCGGACGGGTTGGACGCTGTTGCCGCCCTGCCCGACCCTGTCGGCGCTGAGGATGAACGTTGGACACGGCCCAACGGATTGACTATTGCCAAAGTGCGCACCCCCATCGGTGTCATTGGCATGATTTATGAGAGCCGCCCCAATGTCACCGCAGACGCCGCATCTTTGTGCCTGAAATCCGCCAATGCCTGTATCTTGCGCGGCGGCTCCGAAGCCGTGCAGTCCAATATGGCAATCCATAGCGCTTTGGTCGCCGGGCTTAAATCTGCCGGACTGCCCGAAACTTGCGTGCAATATGTCGGCACCACAGACCGCGCTGCGGTTGGTCATATGCTAGGCGGACTGGACGGAAATATTGATTTGATAATACCACGAGGCGGCAAAGGCTTGGTCGGGCGGGTATAACAAGACGCCCGCGTGCCTGTGCTGGCCCACTTGGAAGGGCGCAACCACACCTATATACACAGGGACGCCGACCCGGACATGGCAAGGGATATACTCGTCAACGCCAAAATGCGCCGCCCCGGGATTTGCGGCTCGACCGAGACATTACTCTTGGATAAAAGTGCAGCAGACATGTTGCCAATGTTGGCGGATGCTTTGCAAGCCGCCGGGTGCGAGCTGCGCGGGGACGCGCACGCGCAAAACCTGGTTCCCGGTATAAACCCGGCCAGTGAGGCGGATTTTATGACGGAACATTTGGACGCCATATTAAACGTGAGAATCGTCGATGGACTCGCCGCCGCTCTCGCCCATATTGAGAAATACGGCAGCAATCATACGGATGCGATCATCACTGAAAATCAGGACAGTGCCAAAGAATTTCTTGCCAAAGTCGATAGCGCCATTGTCATGCACAATGCTTCGACCCAATATGCGGACGGCGGCGAATTTGGCTTTGGCGCAGAAATCGGCATTGCTACGGGCCGCCTGCACGCACGCGGCCCCGTCGGCGCACAACATGTGACCAGTTATAAATATCAGGTGCTGGGCAATGGCCAGGTCAGACCATAATGTCAAACCGGGCCATAGGCTTGTTTGGTGGGTCGTTTAACCCGGCCCACGCTGGGCATTTGCATGTGGCAGAGTGCGGTTTGCAGAGGCTTGGTTTGAGCCAAATCTGGTGGATGGTCAGCCCCGGACACCCGCTTAAAACCGACCAAACTCCTTATGACGATAGGGTCGCAAGTGTCAAAGCCCTTAACAAAGGACTGGGCTTGCCACCGCGTATGCGCATCAGCCATATGGAGCAGGAATTTGGCACGCGCTACACGGTCGATACCCTAAGACGTGCCAAAACACGTTGGCCGCGCAACCATTTTGTCTTTCTGATGGGGGCTGATAATCTGCGCCAATTGCCCCAGTGGAAAGGTTGGCGCGAAATTATGGAAACCGTCCCCATCGCTGTGATTGCCCGCGCAAATGCGAAAACCAGTGACAGCCTCAAAGCCCGCCTGAGCTTGGCCGCAAAGACCTATAGCAATGCCCGCATCCCCGAACACCAGGCCCACACTCTGGCCTGGCGCAAAACCCCGGCCTGGGTTTATTTAACCCCGCCGCTCAATCCGCTGTCATCTACGGTTTTGCGGGTGCAATCTGCTAACGCCTAGAGCGCTCTAGCCTTGACACACGACCCATGTTATTCCATAAGCCGCGCCATTAATGGAGAAAGACACTGACCAATACATCTGATGCGCACAGCGCCGCCCCAAATATGCAAAAAGACGTGCATAAAGGTATACGGCACGACGCCCAAGAACTGAATTCCCAAGAACTGAATTCCCAAGAACTGGCGGATTTCATTTACGACATTTTGGACAAACAAAGCGCCGAGGATATCGTGCGGCTGGATTTGGCTGGCAAAAGCTCTATTGCCGATGTGATGATTGTCGCGTCTGGGCGCTCCAACCGCCATGTCAGCGCCTTATCGGATTATGTTTTGCGCGGGCTGAAAGAAATCGGCTTAAAGAAGCTAGGCATTGAAGGCGACAAGCAAAATGACTGGGTGTTGATTGATGCAGGTGATGTCATTGTGCATGTGTTCAGGCCGGAAGTGCGCGAATTTTATGCTTTGGAGAAATTGTGGTCGGTTTCTCCTATGAGCGGCGATATAGATAGCCCATGAACATCATATTGCGAGCTGCCGGTTTAATAAAATCCGGGCCAGAACGCACACTTATTGATGATTATCTAAACCGCGCCAATAGTATTGGGCGGGGTATCGGCTTCCCGATAGTGAGCGAAAGTGCCGTGGACATCCGCGCCGCCAAAACGCGTGCAATCGAAACGCAAACCATTTTAAGCACACTCAAGCCCGGCGATATATTGGTGGTACTTGATGAGCGCGGCAAAGCCCTGACATCTCGCCAAATGGCCCAAAATCTAGCGAATTGGCGCGATGACGGTATGCGCAATCTCGTATTTGCCATTGGCGGTGCTGACGGGTTTGAGCCAAATGCCCTGCCTGCGAGCGCACTGAAATGGCAGCTCGGCAAACCAATTTGGCCCCACAAATTAGTGCGCGTTATGATGGCCGAGCAGATCTACCGCGCCCTGTCCATTTTGGCAGGCACGCCCTATCACAGGGATTGAGTTTTGCCATCTCCACGACCCGCATACCCCCTAAAGGTATAAGCCAATTGGAAGGTGCGCTGAACTCGCAGGCTGACAAGGTTATATTTTACCTTTAGTGTCCATATATGAATCGATTTTTATTCTTTGTTTTTCTGTTAGCGTGTTTGGCTATACCTGCCGCCGTGCCTGCTTATGCGCAAACTACGGACCCAAGTAAGCTTGAAACATTGGCCGATCAGCAAAAACTGGCGGAGGCGCAAGCACAGCAACTGATTACCCAGCAAGAAAAAATACGCGGCGAAATAGACGGCCTGCAAGATGACCTCGTAGCAACAAGTCGTCAGGCGCGCGGGTTTGAACGCGCAAAAACCAAAGCCCGCAAACATTTGGCAGAACTTTTGGGACAAGAAACAGCGCTTAAAGCCAAAATCCTGTCCGACCGCGATACACTCTCCGACCTGCTCGCGGCATTGCAGCGCATCGATAAAAGTCCGCCGCCTGCACTTATGGTTCACCCCAAAAGCGCAGTAGACGCCGCCCGTGCCGCCCATTTACTCGCCGCACTCAGCCTGTCTTTAAATCAAAGTTCTACCGATTTAAAAACCCGATTGGCCGCATTACAAATCGTGCGCTATAACATGGCCAAAACCCGAAGCGACATGGAGCAAAGTGCCAAAGCCGTTGATACCAAACTCGGCACCATTAAATCCATCATAAATTCCAAAACCAAATTGAACAATCAACTGGACAAAGACCGGGAGAAAAAAGCCGCAAAAGCCGCTAATCTGGCCAAGCAAGCCAAGGATTTACGCGATCTCATTGCCCGGTTTGAAGACAGCGCCGCAGCTATTCGTCCGCGTCTCAAACCGTCCAGACCTAGCCGCGAGCCAGTGCCGCGCCTCAAACCCAGGCGCGGTAAAGCCCAGCCGCCCGCCTATATTCCAACCGGTTCAATCCGCTTTGCCGATGCGAGAGGCCAAATACCATTGCCCGTTTTTGGCACACTCAGCCGCAATTACGGGGCCAGGCTCGCAGGCGGCAATACCGCCAAAGGCATCAGCGTAAAGTCCAGCCCAAAAGCGCAAGTCATTGCACCATTTGCAGGCCGGGTCGAATTTGCAGGGCCGTTTAACGATGAACATGTGGTGATTTTGAATGTCGGCGGCGGCTATTTTATCGTCCTGACCGGGCTGGGCGAAACATTTACCCCCCCAGGCACCAATGTCAAAGCCGGAGAACCCCTTGGCTTAATGCCGGGCCTATCTCAATCTAAGGCGCGAAAACCTCCTGAATTGTTCATGGAGTTTCGCAAAAACCGCAACAGCATCAATCCGAAACCCTGGATTGGCCCCGCTCTTGCACAGACAAACGGCTAATAAGCCTAATATGACCATAATTTCACCAATCCCCTAGGTAATTTCTGGTAATTCGGTTTTGTAAAGCCTATGAACGGCTAAATGCTCGCGCATAATTTGGAGAGAAACACATGAAATATATCTTGCCAACCATAGGTGTGGTCGCCGCCAGTGCCTTGTTTGCGTTTTCAACGTCCAACCAAAGTGCAATAGCGGTAGAGAAATCTAAACATGAGCAAACATTTGAGCAGCTTGATCTCTTAGCCGATGTTATGGCGCGAGTGCGAAGCGGCTATGTGGTGCCTGTGGATAATGCTGATTTGATCGACGATGCTATCAACGGCATGTTGCAAGGTCTTGACCCTCATTCCAGCTATATAACGCCAGACCGGTTTGATGACATGTTGATCAGCTCTTCCGGGGAATACGGCGGACTTGGTATGGAAGTCACGATGGAAGAAGGCGTGGTTAAAGTCGTCGCCCCATTTGACGGCACCCCCGCTAAAAAGGCCGGCATTAAATCCGGTGATTATTTGACAGCGGTTGACGGTGTCTCGCTTTTAGGGCTTAGCTTAAACGATGCCGTCGATAAAATGCGCGGCAACCCCGGCGAGCCAATTACTGTCACCGTGGTGCGCAAGGGCGAGGATCCTCGTGATATCCCAATGGTTCGCGAAATTATCGAACGTATTCCAGTGCGCTGGGAGATCAAAGACGGGATAGGGTATTTACGAATTTCGCAGTTTAACGAAAAAACCACCACCTCATTTACAACATCTGTGGCGGCGATAAAAAAAGAACTGGGCGGTAAAGTTCCGGGCGTTATTCTGGATTTGCGGGGTAATCCTGGCGGGTTGCTCGACCAGTCAATATTTGTTTCCAGTGCGTTTTTGGACGGCGGGGAAGTGGTATCGACACGCGGACGCCGGGATATTGACACAAAATCATTTAATGCTGAAGACGGCCAATTGTTGAAAAATATTCCGGTTATCGTCCTTATTGACGGTGCATCTGCATCAGCGTCAGAGATTGTCGCCGGGGCTTTGCAAGACAGAAACCGGGGCCTTGTCTTGGGGTTGACCACCTTTGGTAAAGGCTCGGTTCAGTCCGTGATCCCCTTGCGCAATGGCCGCGACGGGGCCTTAAAACTAACGACTTCGCGCTATTACACCCCGGCGGGCCGCTCCATCCAAGGCACAGGTATCACACCTGATATTGCCGTTTCCTACGCATTTCTCGACGAAGACAAAGTTGATATTACCATGCGCGAGTCTGAACTTCCCAATGCCATTAAAAATGAAAACGGGGATAAGGATAAGGCGGATGAAGACAAACTGGATATAGAATACCCCCCAAAGGATTTTGATATCGAAGATGATTTTCAGCTAAAACGGGCCGTGGAAATTCTCAAGGACGGCTCCTATAAATCTCTGCTGGCGGCGGCAAAGGGCTAAAGCATGCAAACGCTTATTGGTAAAATCTTGCGGCTGACCTTGCTGATTATTTTTGGGTTAAGCCTCGGATATTCCTTGCGCAGCCTCGCCGATACGAAATTTGATTCGGAACAAAAAACCTATGCTGGGTTGGCCTTGTTCGCCGATATACTCAGCCGGGTGCAAGACGGTTATGTGGACGATGTTGAAACGGACAGTTTGGTCAGCGATGCCCTTAACGGCCTGTTGCAATCCCTCGACCCCCATTCTCGTTATGTGTCCCCCAAGGGTTATGTAAAACAACAAGACCGTGAACGCCGGGAATATGGCGGTCTCGGTATTGAAGTTAGCATGGAAGATGGCCTGATTAAAGTTGGTTACGCCAATCCTGGCGCACCGGCGGCACGGGCCGGAATAAAAGCAGGTGACTTCATCAGTCATGTGGAAGGTATTGATATTAAAGGGAAAAACTTAAGCGACGCCGTAGAAAAAATGCGCGGGCTTGCTGGTGATCCTATTACGGTTACGGTCATTAGCCCAAACCGAAAACCACGCGATGTGGTTGTTGTGCGCGAAGTTGTCCAAGGCCGGGCCGTGCGTCACCGCATGTATGAGGGCGTAGGGTATATTTATCTGGAAACATTTCTCAATGACCATTTGGGCCGCGATTTGGAAGAAGCCATTGATTTACTCACAAGCGAAAACGGCGGCACCTTGCCGGGTCTCGTTTTGGATATTCGCGGCAATGGCGGTGGGCGCCTGGACCAAAGCATCAAAGTTTCCGGCCTCTTCTTAAACGGCGGTGAAGTGGTGTCCGTGCGCGGACGCCAAAAGGACGACAATAGCCGCTACAATGCTGAACAAGGCGAAAAACTGGCGGGGACACCCATGGTCGTTCTGATCAATGGGAATACGGCATCAGCCTCCGAGATTGTGGCGGGGGCTCTGCAAGACCGGGGCCGCGCCCTGATCATCGGAACCCCAACCTTTGGCAAAGGCTCCGTGCAGTCCGTCATCCCTCTGTTTGGCGGTCGCAAAGGGGCGCTTCGCTTGACCACGGCTCGTTATTTCACACCCTCGGGTCGTTCCATCCAAGGGCTTGGTATCAAACCGGATGTCTGGCTCGAATCCTTTATAGACGACGGCAAAGAGCATTTGCGCATTAGCGAGTCCAGCTTGCCAAATGCCCTAGACGTCATCATTCGCTCAACCGAAGGCGATCAAAACGCCGAGGACAAGGGCAAGGATAAAATCAAACCGCAATACCCGCCCAAAGACTGGCCGGAGGATAAAGACTTTCAATTAGAGCAGGCGGTTAAAATCCTCAAATCTCCGGATTTTAAAGCCCATTTGCAAACCGTATTTGAGCAGTAAACCACCCTAAATTTACGAGAGCCTATCCTGTGTATTTTGGACCAATTTGATGGGTTATATCTGTTCGTCTGGTTAGGCGCGTCCTGCAGGGCGATGCCATAGCATCATACCAGGGACGCAACGCGGCCAGCGGGCAGAGATGGCCCTGTCAAATTGGTTCAAAATACACAGGATAGGCTCTAGCATTTAACCAAAGGCCGCGATAAGCTTGGTTATGGCCAAACATATTCGCAGAACCCCAAAGAAACTGCCGTCCGTGCGTAAACACGGGTTGAGTGCCGTATTGTTGTTGGCGATTTTCGGGTTATCAACTTGGTCTTGGTTGAATATTTCGGCGAAAAACAAACCTGCCAAAGCCCCAAAAATTGAAATTACACTGGCGCAAACCTCACTCACTTCCCCGGCGAGCCGTGAAGTTCAACTGCCGGACTTGTTGGCCAAGGACAATATCCCCGCCGATGTCAATCCTACCGAAACTGTGACACTCGTCGGCGAACCTAAACGCGCCAATCGCTCAATACCTGTGATCCGGACAAATTCTGTTACCCGCCCGTCCGGCCCGGTTATGGTGGATGGCCGCCCGCTTGGCGCCAACCGTCAACCCATTATTAACGTCACCCCCCTGCCCCCTGCCCCTGTTTCCGGTCTGAGCCGCATGACCAGTTTTGGCCCCGTACCCAGCCCCCACCAAGACGGACGTAGCGCTTTTGCCGTCTATGCCAAACCGTTTACGCCCAAAGCTGAAACTAAATATATTGCCTTGGTGATTGGCGGCCTTGGCATCAATCCCATGTTAACCCGCAGAGCCATAAATGAATTGCCGGGCGCGGTCACATTGTCCTTCGCCGCCGCCGCTCCCGGACTGCAAGCCTGGATCAATCAGGCCCGGGCCCGTGGTCATGAAGTGATGATTGAGCTGCCTATGCAAGGCGCAAGCCCGCGCCAAGCCCGCACGTTAAGCATTGATGCCAGTGCGCAGGACAATATCAGAAATCTGGAATATTCACTGGCCCGCGCCCAAGGCTATTTCGCCGTGACCAATTATGACGGGTCGCGCCTGATCACCGACGAGGCCGCACTTTTGCCCATCGTCAAATACTTGAAAACCGCAGGGCTTGGCTTTGTTTATGACGGCGCATTAGATGCAGCCCGTATCGCCCCCCTCGCCCGCCGTGAAGGTCTACCGGTCATTACGGCCAACACGTTTATTGATGAGACACAACAAGACAGGGACACTGTACGGCGTCATATTCAGGCCCTGCAAGCGGCAAGCTATGACAATGTCCCCATAGGCATGGGATTTTCCTATCCAGGCACGATTGACGGTGTCCGGGCTTGGCTGGAAACCAAACCCAAAAATGTCGCACTGGCCCCGGTGTCCTATGCCCTTACATCCAGATAAATATGATGCGTAATCCTGACAAATACCGACCTGCTGCCGGAATTGCCCTGTTTAACGCGGACGGACAGGTATTTTTGGGACGGCGCAAAAAAGCCTCCGGCCCTTATGTTTGGCAAATGCCCCAAGGCGGCATTGACAAAGGCGACAAACCAAAGCACGCCGCTGTGCGCGAACTCACAGAAGAAACCGGGATAAGCGCCGATCTGGTCGAACCCATAGGCCGCATAAAAGACTGGCTATATTATGATTTCCCGAAAGGCTTTGCCGGCTCCAAGCGGGCGCGGGGTTGGTATGGCCAAAGGCAAAAATGGTATGCTTACCGTTTTTTTGGCGCGGCACCGGACATCAACCTCGAAGCCCATAAACCCGCAGAATTCACCGATTACCGTTGGGCCAGTTTATCTCTGGCAACAAAACTGGTCGTCCCGTTCAAACGCCCGGTTTATACGCGGGTGAAGCGGGAATTTTCGAAGAAATTGTAATATATTATGTGCCAATTGGAAACGCGAAACCTCCCCACAACACCCCGCTCATACACCCGCGCAGGCGGGTATGAGCGGTGTGTGGGGCTACTTATAGGCCTACAGATTTTCAGCCAATAGCCGCAAACCGTCCAAATTTTGCGCGATGTCCAGTTTTGCGTCGCCTTCAGTGGCTTCTAGATGAGCTTCGGTCTTCTTGATTTCGGCGGCGAGCCAAGCCGCATCTACGTTCGCCATAGGTGTGGCCAACTCGGCCAGAACCGTTAGCCCATCCGGTGTGACATCGGCAAAGCCGCCCTGGATTAAATATTTGGTCTCGGTGCCCTCATCATACATGGTGATGGCACCGGTACGAATAGCCGCCATGAACGGTGCATGGTCGGCAAACACGCCAAAATCACCCTCGGCGCCGGGTACATCAACTTGGTCAACCGGGCCACTAAATAACTCGGCTTCCGGCGAAACCAATGAAAATTGTAATTTATCTGCTATATTGCTTCTCTAAATCGCTTATGTGCCTAAGCCGCTTCTGCTGCCATTTTTGCGGCTTTTTTCAGCACGTCCTCGATACCGCCGACCATGTAAAATGCCTGTTCGGGGATGTGATCATATTCGCCTTCGCACACGCCCTTGAACGATTTAACCGTGTCTTTAACATCAACCAACAGACCTGGCATGCCGGTAAATATTTCCGCAACGTGGAAAGGTTGGCTGAGGAATTTCTCAACTTTACGCGCCCGCGATACCACAAGTTTGTCTTCTTCGGACAGCTCGTCCATACCGAGAATAGCAATGATGTCTTGCAGTGATTTATACTTTTGCAGGATTTCCTGAACCATACGGGCAACGGCGTAATGATCGTCGCCAACGATGCGCGGCTCTAGGATACGAGACGTAGAATCGAGCGGGTCAACAGCAGGATAAATACCTTTTTCGGAAATTGCACGGTTGAGAACGGTTGTCGCGTCGAAATGGGCAAAGCTGGCCGCAGGAGCCGGGTCGGTCAAATCATCGGCTGGCACATAAATCGCCTGCACGGATGTAATAGACCCTTTATTGGTTGAGGTAATCCGTTCCTGCATCTGGCCCATTTCTGTGGCCAAAGTAGGCTGATAACCCACGGCGGACGGGATCCGGCCGAGCAGCGCCGACACTTCGGAACCAGCCTGGGTGAAGCGGAAGATATTGTCCACAAAGAACAACACGTCTTTGCCTTCTTCGTCGCGGAAATATTCGGCCTGGGTTAGTCCAGTCAAAGCAACACGGGCACGGGCACCTGGAGGCTCGTTCATTTGTCCGTAAACCAATGAACACCGACTGTCGCCGCCGCCGCCTTCTTCGTTGACTTTACTTTCGATCATTTCCCAATAAAGGTCATTACCTTCGCGGGTCCGTTCCCCGACCCCGGCAAATACTGAATAACCGCCGTAAGCTTTGGCGATATTATTGATTAACTCCATAATCAAAACCGTCTTGCCAACCCCCGCGCCGCCGAACAGGCCAATTTTGCCGCCTTTAACATAGGGGCAAAGCAAATCGATAACTTTAATGCCAGTAGCCAAAACTTCGCTCTCGGTGGCCTGATCTTTAAAGGCAGGAGCTTCTCTGTGGATAGACGCACGTTTGGTGGTTTTGATCGGGCCAGCTTCGTCGACCGGTTCGCCGATTACATTCATAATACGGCCAAGGGTCGCCGGGCCAACCGGAACCGTAATCGGGATACCCAAATCCGTAACAGGGGCGCCGCGCACCAGACCTTCTGTACTGTCCATAGCAATGGTACGCACAGTGTTTTGTCCCAAATGCTGGGCCACTTCAAGCACAAGACGGTTGCCCTGGTTGTCGGTTTCTAGCGCGTTCAAAATCGCTGGCAAATCGCCCGTAACTTCCACGTCAATCACCGCGCCAATAATCTGGCTAATGCGGCCTGTTGCTTTTGGTGCTTTGGCGACGGCTTTCCTCGCCGGGGCTTTACGCTTCGCAGGTGCGCGTGTTTTCGCAGGTGCTTTTTTCTTTGCTACTGGTTTTTTGGCCATGTCTAGTCTTCCTCTTTACTAAAGCGCTTCCGCGCCGGAAATAATTTCTATCAATTCAGACGTGATTTGCGCCTGTCTTGAACGGTTAAATGTCAGTGTTAATTTATCAATCATGTCGCCCGCGCTGCGCGTGGCATTGTCCATGGCCGCCATTTTGGCGCCCATTTCTCCGGCGCTGTTCTCTAGCAAAGCCGAGAAAATTTGCGTATTGATATTTCGCGGCAACAGGGTTTTTAAAATCCCCTCTTCGTCCGGCTCGTATTCATAAGACGCACCTTTAAGATCCGGCGCAAAGACATCGTCCGATGCTTGCTCGCCGCTATCAGGTGCCGTACTCATAACCCCGGTGGCCGGGATCATGGTTTTAACGGTCGGGGTCTGGGTCATGACATTTTCAAACAAAGCATAAACCAATTTGCAAACATCAAACTCCCCGGCCTCGAACATGTCGGTGATTTTGCCGCCAAGCTCGGCGGCAATAGCGGCGTTTAGGGTTTTGTGATGCTTGAGCGACACCATTTCGACGATTTTATCGCCGTAGAGACGATCAAGTTGCTCAAAACCTTTTTTGCCAATACAGAAAATCTTGACGGTCTTGCCCGCCGCTTCCAGCGCCACGATTTCCTCGCGGGCTTTGCGCACAATATTGGTGTTAAATCCGCCGCATAAACCCCGGTCAGCGGTCGCGACTACAAGTAATTGCACCTGATCAGAACCAGTCCCGACCAGTAACTTCGGCGCACCCTCGCTCCCGACCATAGAGGCGGAAAGATTGGTGATGACCGCACCGATACGGGTGGAATAGGGCCGGGATTTTTCCGCCGCGTCCTGGGCTTTACGCAATTTTGCCGCCGCCACCATTTGCATGGCTTTGGTGATCTTCTGCGTGTTTTTGACGCTCTTGATCCGGTTCTGTAAATCTTTAAGGCTGGCCATAGCCGCGCTCCTAACCTACGTTTAACCCGCGAAATTCGCTGTGAAATTTTCAAGAATAGTTTTGAGTTTATCTTCAAGCTCATCGGTTAATTTCTTACCAGTTTTAATCTCGTTTAAGAAATCGCCGTGCTGGCCTTTCAAATGAACCAAAAGTTCTTTTTCGTAAGCTTGCACGCTTTTCACCGCAACACCGTCGAGATACCCGCGTGTGCCCGCATAGAGAACGCAGACTTGCTCTTCCACTTGCAAGGGCGAGTATTGTGGTTGCTTGAGCAGTTCCGTCAGACGTTCACCCCGAGCCAACATGGCTTGGGTTGAAGCGTCTAGGTCTGAGCCAAATTGCGCAAACGCCGCCATTTCGCGGTATTGGGCCAGCTCACCTTTAATGGGGCCAGCCACCTGCTTCATGGCTTTAATCTGGGCTGATGAACCCACGCGGGATACGTACAGGCCAACATTAAGAGCCGGGCGTATGCCTTGGAAAAATAAGTCAGTTTCCAAGAAAATTTGACCATCAGTAATGGAGATAACATTGGTCGGAATAAAGGCCGACACGTCATTACCCTGGGTCTCGATAATCGGCAAAGCCGTCAAAGAACCAGAACCGTTAGCTTCGTTAAGCTTAGCGGAACGCTCTAGCAAACGGGAGTGCAAATAAAACACATCGCCCGGATAAGCTTCACGGCCAGGAGGACGACGCAGAAGCAAAGACATCTGGCGGTAAGCCACTGCTTGCTTGGACAAATCATCATAAACAATAAGCCCGTGCATACCGTTATCACGGAAATACTCGCCCATGGCACAGCCGGCAAACGGTGCCAGATACTGCATAGGCGCAGGTTCGGACGCGGTAGCAGCCACGACAATGGAATAATCCATAGCACCGTTTTCTTCGAGGGTTTTAACCAGTTGTGCCACTGTGGAGCGCTTCTGGCCAATCACCACATAAACACAGTAAAGCTTGTCAGCCTCGTCATTATTATCAAAGGCGGCTTTTTGGTTGATGATCGCATCAACGGCCACGGCGGTTTTGCCGGTCTGACGGTCACCAATAATCAGTTCGCGTTGGCCGCGACCAATGGGGATTAGCGCGTCAATGGCCTTGATACCGGTTTGCACAGGTTCATGTACGGAGCGGCGCGGGATAATACCCGGTGCTTTTACGTCAACCCGGCTACGTTTTTTGGCCTTGATCGGGCCTTTGCCGTCAATGGGTTCGCCGAGCGCGTTGACAACCCGGCCAAGGAGTTCCTTGCCTACGGGTACGTCCACGATTTCGCCGAGACGTTTAACCGTATCGCCCTCTTTAATGCCTCTATCATCGCCAAAGATAACCACACCAACATTGTCGCTCTCAAGGTTAAGCGCCATGCCTTTAACGCCGCCTGGAAACTCGACCATTTCACCAGCGCCAACATTGTCCAGACCGTAAACGCGGGCAATCCCGTCACCTACGGACAAAACCTGTCCAACGTCAGAGACTTTGGCAGTGGTGCCGTAGCTTTTAATTTGCTTCTTCAATATGCTAGAAATTTCAGCAGCGCGAATATCCATGGGAATAAACCTTCTTTTCTTATGCTTCTTTAAGTGCGAGCTTCAAACCGTCCAATTTGGTTTTCAAACTTGCGTCAAAATACTTGGATCCAATTTTTACGGCGAATCCACCGAGTAAATCCGGGTCAATGCGCGTGTCCAAAACAACGGCGTGCCCGAGTGATTTCTTTAAACTTGCCTTGATGGCATTGATTTGCGTGGTTGTCAGTTTTGTTGCCGATGTCACCAGTGCGTTCTGCGTCCCGCGCCGTGCGGCTAACATGTGATCAAAGGCTATGACCATGGACGGCAATTCGCCGGCCCGGCCATTGCTGGCTACTGTGCCAACGAAATTACTGACCAATTTACCAAATTTGGCCTTTTTAGCCAGTGCCAACAGGGTTTTTGCTTTGTCTGCGTCGCTCACAACCGGGCTAGTCGCCATTCCCATTAAATCGTCGCTTTTTGCGAACAGACCTGCCAAGGTTTTTAAATCTTTTTCCGTCGATTTCAGGGACTTAGCGTCCTCGACCAATTTCAGTAAAGCACCCGCATAGCGCCGCGCCGCTTCACTCGGTATAGCAATCGTGTCGGACATGCACAGTTTTCCGTCAATAGTGCCAATATCATACCCATATCAAGGCGCGATCAGCTGGCGAATGGTATGAGTTTTCAGGGAAATACCTAACAACTCGAATCGCGAAAGTCCCCTCCCGCAAAATTCGCCCGCTCATAGCACGGCTTTTTTTCAATTCCAAGCCTTGTTTGGACAGTTTTCGTCGATTTTTAAATACGGAAAAGCGTGTTTAATTTTTATCCGCACCCCTGCGGATAGTAAATAAACCCCCTAGCAATAAAATTGCAAAAACCAGGGCGTTCATAAATATATTGGCGTTGATACCCATAATGAAAAATTGTTGGCCGGAACCATAATATTCCGCCGCCAGGTTTGGCCGCGCCGCCCCGGCGGTAAACACCCCAAGCACATGAACCAAACCCAAATAAGCCATCAACCGCACCGAACGCCCGGTTCCGAACAAAGTTTTGTTCCAAATCGCATAGAGCATAATAGGCAATGCCATAATGCTCCCAAACGCCGTCGTCGCCAAATGAAACCGTCCACTTGTCGTCCACTGCGGCAAATCAGAGGCGGAATACACCACCAAAGCACCAAACATCAGCAATACCAAACCAAGGCTGACCAAAATTTTAGAAATAAACAGTTTTGTTGTGTCGCTCATTTGCATCTCCTCTACATAAACCCTTGTGGGTCTATGTCTATTGCTAGTTTGGTTTTGTGGGGGGGGCGCAGGCGGGATTTCCAGATGTGCATGTATGCGGAGAGGTTTATATTGGGGTCGGCTTTGATGAGCAAACGTCTGCGGTGGCGGCCCCGTAATATGGCCATGGGGGCCTCACTGGGGCCGAGGATTTCTATGCCGTCGGCGCGCGGCGCGGCGTTTAGGGTTTTTTGGGCAAAGGCGTTGGCTTTCCGTGCGTCCGGGGCAGAAATTATAATTGCGGCTAATTTGCCAAATGGCGGCAGTCCGAGAATTTCGCGCATCCCAAGCTCGGCGGCAATAAAACCCTCGCGGTCGCCCGCCGCCAATGCCGCCAATGCTTCATGGTCGGGCATATGGGTCTGGATCAAGGCGCGGCCCGGTTTATCGGCCCGCCCGGCCCGGCCAGCCACCTGTACCAAAGTCTGGTAGGTGCGCTCCCCGGCTCGCAAATCACCACCGCCCAGACTAAGATCACCGTCCACCACGCCGACGAATGTCAGGTGCGGGAAATTATGGCCTTTGACCACCATTTGCGTACCGACAAGGATGTCGATATCCCCCGCAGCCATTGCCGCCATGCGCGCTCGGATCGCCCCAGGATTGCCGGCCGTATCCGATGACAGGACTTCAATACGGGCATCCGCAAATAGCAAAGCCGCCTCTTCCGCCACCCGCTCTACCCCCGGCCCGACCGCTGTTAATGCGCCTTCGGTTTTACATTCTAGGCACGCACTGGGCATGGGCATGGAAAGCCCGGTGTGGTGACATATGGCCCGCCCACTACGTTTATGTTGCACCAACCAGCTATCGGTGTCGGGGGATTTTAAACGCTCGCCGCAAGCGCGACATATAATCAATGGCGCATAGCCGCGCCGGTTGAGATATAGCATGGCTTGTTCGCCGCGCTTCAAAGCTTGCATCACACCGTCAATAAGTGGCTGGGATAAAAACCGCCCGACTTCCGGTTTATGGTCTTTCAAATCTACCAAAGCCACTTCCGGCATGGTGGCGGCACCGGGGCGTTCGGGCAAAATCACATGGGCATAGCGCCCGTTTCGCGCATTGGTCAGGCTTTCAAGGGACGGGGTTACAGACGCCAGAACCACCGCCGCCCCGGCCATTTTACCGCGCACTACCGCCATATCGCGGGCATTATAAATCACGCCCTCGTCTTGTTTATAGGACCCGTCATGCTCCTCATCGACCACAATCAACTGCAAATCCGCAAACGGCAGAAACAAAGCCGAACGCGCCCCGACCACCAACCGCGCCCGCCCCATATGCACCTCGCGCCACACCCGGCGTCTGGCCGCATCGCCCATAGCCGAATGCCACTGGGCCGGCTCGGCACCAAAGCGTTCCTCAAACCGTTTAAGGCCCGCTTGTGTTAGCGCGATTTCCGGCACTAAAATCAACACTTGCCCGCCGGCCCGCAAGCCTTGCGCCGCCGCTTCGAGGTAAACTTCGGTTTTGCCAGAACCCGTCACCCCGTCGAGCAAGGCTACATTAAACGCCCGCTGTCGCACCAAAACCTGTAATTCTTCACCTGCGGAAATCTGTCTTGGGGTCAGGACAAAATCCCGGCCCGCCTGATTTGGATCTGGCAGATCAAAGGGCGGGTCAAGCGGCGCGGTAAATTTCTTAAGCAGCCCGGCCTTGGCCATCGTGTTTATAACTGAGGCGGAAGTTTTGGCCGCCTTGGCAATTTCACCAGCTCTGGCAGGCCAAATGTCTGGCCAAATATCCGCTAAACCCAACACCCGTTTTCGCGCCGGGTTTAATCCGGGTGGCGGCTCGCCTGTCGGTTGATACAGCGTCACATCAGGGCTAGGCTCCAACGCCTTGTGGGACCGCAGCACCATACGCAGGACGAGCCCTTGCAAGGCGCAATTATATTTGGCGGTAAAATTGATGAATTTCAGGATTTCGGGGTTTAAAGGGCGACACGGCTTGCGCTCGGATATCTGTTTCAATTTGTCCAAATTTTCACGTTCGCCAAAGCCCCAGACTACGCCCAACTTGCCCTGCCGCCCGAGCGGCGCATAAACGAAATCCCCCGCAGCCAGCTTCATGCCCGCCGGAATAGCATAGTCAAACGGTTCCGGCACGGCGACCGGAAACAAAATTTTGGCTATTTTCACCATTTATGTCTCATATTTACACATTTGTTACGCTTTATTTGCCTACACTGATTCGGTGAGTTTAGAAGAGAAAGACTAGCTATGAAATTTTTTATTGATACCGCCGACACTGAAGCCATCAAAGCCCTGATCCCGAGCGGCTTTGTTGACGGTGTGACCACCAACCCGACATTGATCGCCCGTTCAGGCCGCAATATCAAAGACGTGATCCAGGAAATCTGCGGGCTCACCGACGGCCCGGTCAGCGCCGAAGTTACGGCGCTCGATACCAAAGGCATGATCGAAGAAGGCAGAAAAGTCGCCAATTGGGCCGATAATGTTTGCGTTAAACTGCCCCTGACATGGGCAGGGCTTGAGGCGACCAACGCGCTTGCGTCCCAAGGCATATCCACCAATGTCACCCTGTGTTTTTCGGCTAATCAGGCACTTTTAGCCGCCAAAGCCGGGGCCACATTTATCTCGCCTTTCATTGGGCGGCTCGACGATATCGGTGAGGATGGTTGTGATTTGATTGCGGAAATTCGCGTTATCTATGATAATTACGGCTTTAAAACCGAAATCCTCGCAGCCTCCATCCGCTCCCTGGAGCATATGGAAAACTGCGCGCTCATCGGCGCTGATGTAGCCACCGCACCGCCAAATGTCATCCGCGATATGGTCAAGCACAACCTAACCGACAAAGGCCTGGCCGCATTCATGGCAGATTGGGAAAAGACCGGGCAAAGTATTTAAGGCCTGTCCCTGATTGAGAGGTTTGAAACTTGTGTCCCGGCTAAAACCAATTAGAACATCGGCCTTTAAAGTGCCAATTTAAGCGCGTCTACTAGGTCGGTTTTCTCCCATGAAAGCCCGCCGTCCCCGTCCGGGGTACGTCCGAAATGGCCATAGGCAGATGTGCGGGCATAGATGGGGTTGTTGAGACCCAGATGCTCGCGTATACCGCGCGGGGTCAGGCTCATGACCTCGCCGATGGCTTTTTCTACCGCCGTTTCGCTCACCTGACCTTTACCGCCCATATCCACATAAATCGATGTTGGCTGGGCGACACCAATGGCGTAGGACAGTTGGATATTAACCCAATCTGCAATGCCGGCTGCAACAATGTTTTTAGACAGATAGCGCGCCGCATAAGCGGCCGAGCGGTCAACCTTGGTCGGGTCTTTGCCGGAAAATGCGCCGCCGCCGTGGGGGGCCGCGCCGCCGTAAGTATCGACGATGATTTTACGGCCCGTTAGCCCGGTGTCCCCGTCCGGCCCGCCAATGACAAATTTCCCCGTCGGGTTGATGTGCCAAATGGTATTGTCGGTTATCCCCCCTTCAGGTAATTCTGCGTAGATATACGGCTTGACTAGCTTTGCCACATCAGCCGAACTCATATTTTCGTCCAAATGCTGGGTTGATAAAACGATTGCAGACGCACCGACCGGCTTGCCGTTTTCGTACCGTACAGTAACTTGGCTTTTGGAGTCCGGGCCGAGCCATGTTTCGCCTTCAAGCTTGCGGGCTTTGGCCAGACGTTCGAGAATTTTGTGGCTATAATAAACAGGGGCCGGCATTAAATCAGGGGGTTCCGAACAAGCATAGCCGAACATAATGCCTTGGTCGCCCGCCCCTTCTTCGGCGTGTAATCCGCTGCCATCATCCACACCTTGGGCGATGTCGGCACTTTGCGCATGTAAAAGAATGTCAATATCGACAGTTTCCCAATGGAAGCCCGCTTGCTCATAGCCAATATCTTTTATGGCAGCCCGTGTGGTTTGCGCAATCATTGCATTGGTGATTTTATCGGACCCACGGGTTTCGCCTGCGATCACGACTTTATCAGTGGTCGTCAGGGTTTCTGCGGCAACCCGCACATCCCAGGGCGACATGCCTGCACGCACGCTTTCACGGAAAAACAGATCGACGATTTCGTCTGAAATCCGGTCAGATACTTTGTCCGGATGTCCTTCGGAGACAGACTCGGATGTAAATTCATAATGTTGGCGCATGGTGCGCTCCTCAGGTTTTAAGGCTCTTCGCTTTTTATTATTATTAGAGGCTTGGTTGTTTTTGGCTTGGTTAATAACGGTAATGCTCCGGTTTGTACGGCCCTTCAACAGGAAGACCCAAATATTCGGATTGCTCATCAGATAATTTTGTCAACTTGGCACCAAGTTTGGCCAAATGCAATTCAGCAACTTTTTCGTCCAAATGCTTGGGCAGAACATAGACTTTATTTTCGTAGTTTTTGTGATTTGCCCAAAGCTCGATCTGGGCCAGCACCTGGTTGGTAAAGCTGGCCGACATAACGAAGCTTGGGTGACCCGTACCACAACCAAGATTGACCAGACGACCTTCGGCCAGAACGATCAGACGCTTGCCGTCGGGGAACACCACCTCGTCCACTTGGGGTTTGACATGGTCCCACTCATAATTGCGCAGGGCTTCGATTTGAATTTCGCTGTCAAAATGGCCGATATTACAGACAATGGCCCGGTCTTTCATTTGGCGCATATGCTCAACTGTGATCACATCTTTATTGCCTGTCGCAGTCACGAAAATATCGCACACCGGCGCGGCTTCTTCCATGGTCACGACCTCGTAACCTTCCATAGCGGCTTGCAAGGCACAAATCGGGTCAATTTCGGTTACCTTGACCCGTGCGCCTTGGCTGCGTAGGCTCTCGGCGGAGCCTTTACCCACATCGCCAAACCCGCAAATTACGGCGGTTTTACCTGAAAGCATAACATCCGTAGCCCGTTTGATACTGTCAACCAGGCTTTCTTTACAGCCGTAAAGATTGTCAAATTTAGATTTGGTCACACTATCATTTACGTTAATGGCAGGAACAACCAAAGTACCGGCTTTTTCCATTTGGTACAGACGCATCACACCGGTCGTGGTTTCTTCGGACAGACCACGCACGTCTTTCATGAGTTCCGGATATTCGTCGTGCATGAGAACGGTGAGATCACCGACGTCGTCCAAAATCATATTGGGCGTCCAAACTTTTCCGTCTTTGGCAGGCCCCTTAATCGTGGCATGGATACATTCCCAAAACTCGTCTTCGGTAAGGCCCTTCCAGGCAAAGACCGGACCCCCCGTAACTGCGATGGCGGCTGCGGCCTGGTCTTGGGTGGAGAAAATATTACAAGACGACCACCGAACTTCTGCCCCAAGTGCCGTCAATGTTTCGATCAATACGGCGGTTTGAATGGTCATATGCAAACAGCCGGCAATACGGGCGCCTGCCAGTGGTTTTTTCTCACCAAACTCTTCGCGTAGAGCCATCAGGCCCGGCATTTCGGTTTCAGCAATATTGATTTCCTTGCGACCCCAGTCGGCCAGGGAAATATCAGCTACTTTGTAATCATTTTGTGTGTCGGGTTGTGTTTTTGGCATTTTTTTATCCTGTATTCGGTCAGAACATATCATTTGACCGTAACATAAATTTCAAGTCTGCCAGCCTATAATGAAATTTCCCTATGTGTGCAATGGTTTGTTATGCCCTATGTGTATATTAGAGCGCTCCTTAGATAAATCGCGCACACGCCATTCCCCCAAGTGCCAACAATCCCTAGGCTGTAGTGTAGTCACTCAAAGCCAGCCGGGTATTGGATATTTATCGTGAAAAACGGCAACGCAGACGGCGTCTATGTCTACATTTCCAAGTTTACCACTGCTTTATTGATAGAGTTTGGACTCCGGTTTGGAGATTGGCTTGCAGACTTCCGGGCAAAGGCCGCAGCGTCGTTCAAAGTCGCCCACGCGAAATTCGCGGTCCCACATTTAGATAACCTACAAAATAGGCGCTATTTATGCAGCTTGAACGCTAGCAAGTGTTTTGCGGTTTTCCGCTAGCCAGCCACGTGCGGCACGTTGGGCCAAGGTCACATCTTCGCTGCTCATTTCCATGGTCAGTTCACTGCGATAAGCTTGCGCCGGTTTGGAGCCGAGAAGCGCTGCCAGATTGAACCATTTATGGGCTTCAATCATATCCGGGCCTCTGTCCTCATGATCTGTGGAATAGATAAGCCCGAGGCGGAATAAATCCGCGGCTTCGGCTTTTGCAATAACGGCCGCACGGGCCTGTTTTACTTCAACATCTGTAAAGGCCATAATGCCCTCCCCCCCATTTGCTTTTGGGTCTTTTCACCTAACACCCTCGGATTATTCCTTGGGCGATACTTGCGTCGGCATTTTTAATGTCTCCAGCAGGTATAATGACAATCTGGGGGGCTGAAGTTGACATAAGGTTAATTAAAACAAAGGTTAACCAAGTTTAATTAGGGTTAAAGCAAGTAAATATGTGTTTATATTTAATTTAAACAAGCTTAACATCAAATTACTTTCGAACCTATACATGAGACCTGCAAGCACAAACAAGCATACCCGCAACCGCAGTCAACTATAAAGCCGCCCAAAAAAACCAAAAATAAATTGAAAATAGTGATTTAATGTGTTTTTTCGCGCGTTAATCTATAGTCATGGTTACTCAAGTGTGAAAATTGACCAGCTCCGATAGCTCGGCCCGGTCAGATCTCAAATCATTGACCGGCTTGTCTGGGTCTGCATAGCCCATAGACATGCCGACCAGAATTTGTTGCGCGTCCGGATGGCTCGTATGTTTTTTCACGGTATCAGGAAAAGCCCGCCAGGCACCCTGGGGGGCAGTGTGCAAACCTTGCTCCCGTGCTAGCAACATCACTGTTTGCAAATATATGCCAATATCGATGAATTGTGGTGCGTCCATGCGCTTGTCTATGGTGACAAGAATGCCAACCGGTGCGCCGAAGAAATTAAAGTTCTGCCCGACCTGCATCATGCGGGCCGGTTTATCGTCACGCGGAATACCCAAAAGCGCATACATATCCTCACCAAGCTTGTGTCGCCATGTGCGCATAGGCTCCCACAAAGGCGACGGATAGGCCGGATATGTGTCGCCTTCGGTTTTGCCTTGCATCAATTTACCGATAACCTCGGCGCGAAACCCGTTCAAAGCCTCCCCGGTCAACACATGCACATTCCACGGCTGAAGATTGCCGCCGGACGGGGTGCGGCGTGCGGTTTCAAACAGCTCATCCAGAATGTCTTGCGGGACAGGTTTATCCAGATAGGCCCGTGCGGTGCTGCGCGTGTTAACGGCCTCGGTGACGGTTTTGGCTTTATTGGTGCTGATGGTCATTTTTATCCCTCATTTTCTTTTTGTTGTTTGCGCAGTAATGAGAAATACATCACCACATATTCTAATATGCCTATTGCCGAAGCCGCCGCCAATGCATAGGCGGGATTACCCCATTTCTTAAACACCAAATAGCCAACACCTGCGCTCAGGATCACAACATTTCCCCAAAGGATTTGGGTGTATTTGGTGTTAAGTCTGGCTTTCATAAATACACAGCCTTGTAAAACCCATTCACAACCACCCACACCCCCCGCTCCCCCCTGCGCATGCAGGGGTCTATCTGTGGGCTTTCGGTTTTAAACTGCAAACCACGGGAATGGATACCTGCATGCGCAGGCATGAGCGGGGTGTGGGGCGTTAATTGTGTGTGTGAATCCATCACAGCCCCAATTTCTTGCGCAAAATCTCGTTCACCGCTTGCGGATTGGCCTTACCGCCTGATGATTTCATCACCTGACCGACGAAGAAACCAATTAGGCGCGGATTGTCTGCGACCTTTGCGGCTTGGTCGGGGTTGGCATCTATGACGTTCCCAACCATTTTTTCAATAGCGCCCATGTCCGTGACTTGTTTGAGGCCGTCGCGCTCAACGATTTCGTCCGCACCGCCCTCGCCTGCAAACATTTTCTCAAATACATCCTTGGCGATTTTCCCTGATATGGTTTTGTCGCCGATAAGATCAAGCAATTCACCCAAAGCATCTGAATTGACCGGGCTATCGTCCAGATCAATGTTGGCTTTATTCAGCGCCCCAAACAAATCTCCCATCATCCAGTTGGCGGCGATTTTAGCGTCGCGGTTTTTCGCCCCCTCTGCAGAAACAAGCCGCTCATAAAAATCACCCTTGGCTTTATCGGCAGTCAAAATACCCGCGTCATAGGCCGGAATACCGTAATCCGCCACGAACCGCGCTTTGCGGGCATCGGGGAGTTCGGGTAAATCGGCCTTGATCCCGTCAACAAATGCTTGTGTGATATTTATGGGCAGCAAATCCGGGTCGGGGAAATAGCGGTAATCATGGGCATCCTCTTTGGAACGCATGGTGCGGGTTTCGCCTTTGGCATTGTCGAATAATCTGGTTTCCTGGTCAATTTCGCCGCCGGATTCCAGAATATCTATTTGGCGCCGCGCTTCATAATTGATGGCTTGGCGGATAAAGCGCATGGAATTAACATTTTTAATTTCGCAGCGTGTACCAAGTTCACCGCCCGGTTTTCGCACCGAAACATTGACATCAGCCCGCAGATTACCTTTTTCCATATCGCCGTCGCATGTGCCGAGCGCGCGGACAATACCGCGCAGCTTCTCCACATAAGCCGAAGCTTCTTCGGGCGAACGCATATCGGGCTTGGAGACAATTTCCATCAGGCATACGCCCGAACGATTGAGATCAACAAAGGTATCGTCCGGCGATAAATCATGAATGGACTTGCCCGCATCTTGCTCCAGATGCAGACGCTCAATCCCGACAATAACGGCCTCGCCGTCTTCTGGCTCAATCTCAATTTCGCCTTCGCCGACAATGGGAAATTCAAACTGGGAAATCTGGTAGCCTTGGGGCAAATCTGGATAGAAATAATTCTTGCGGTCAAAGCGCGAATACAGATTGATCTTGGCGCTCAAGCCAAGCCCGGTGCGCACGGCTTGCTCAATGCAAAACTCGTTGACCACAGGCAACATGCCCGGCATGGCCGCATCCACCAGAGACACCTGCGTATTAGGCTCGGCCCCATATTCAGTCGCCGCCCCCGAAAATAATTTCGACTTGGACGCCACCTGGGCATGCACCTCAAGCCCAATAATAACTTCCCAATCATGGTCCCGGCCAGACAGCCAATGTTTTTGGTCTGCGATGCGTTTAGCTGTGAACATTTTTTTCTCTCTTACTTAATCCTAGATGAGACAACGTGATATCCATCTCATCGATAAGAAGTTTTGCGGCAGAGCCATGAATATCAACTTTCCACAAAATACGCCCGATTACTTCTTTGTATTCAGGATATTTGCGCAATTCATAAATCGCTGCCACTTGTCTCGTTAAATCACTTCCTTCGACCTCACCAAGCAAATTCAATAACTGAGAAAATCTATCGCGTTTAAACTTCTTCTTTTCATTTATGACATATTGAATAGCGGCCCAAGACATCCCGACTAAGGGAAGCACAATGCCGCTCCATGCAATCCAATCTGTAACCGAACTTAAATTCATACTATTTCCACCACTTATTTGGCTTCTCCGTGAAATTCGCGCAAGACTCTAACGCACTACTTGCCGCGAATACGGTTTCCTCGTCCAGTGCCCGGCCTATGATTTGCAAGCCCAGTGGCAAACCGTTATTATCCAGCGCGGCCGGGACGGACATGGCTGGTAGACCTGCCAGGTTTGCCGTGACTGTGAAAATATCATTTAGGTACATCGTCACCGGGTCGTTTAGTTTGCGGCCGACTGCGAATGCCGCGCTCGGGCATGTGGGGGTCAGGAGGGCGTCGCACTTTTCCCAGGCCCGTTTGAAATCATCAGCAATTTTTGTGCGTACTTTTTGCGCTTGCAAATAATAGGCATCGTAATATCCGGCAGACAATACATATGTCCCCATCATGATACGGCGGCGCACCTCCTTGCCGAAACCTTCGGCGCGGGTGCGTTCATAGGTGTCGTAGAGGTTAGCACCCTCTACACGTTCGCCGTAGCGCATGCCGTCATAACGGGCCAGATTGGAGGAGGCTTCGGCGGGCGCGACGATATAATAGGCCGGCAGTGCGTATTTGGTGTGGGGCAAAGATACATGCACAATTTCGGCGCCGCAGCTTTCCAGCCATTTAATCCCCTGCTGCCAGAGATCTTCGATCTCGCGCGGCATGCCGTCCATTGTGTATTCTTTGGGAATACCGATTTTCATACCCTTGATGGACTTGCCGCAAGCGGCGGACAAATCCGGCATGGGTTTGTTGATAGATGTGCTGTCTTTGGGATCATATCCGGCCATAGATTGCAGCATAATCGCACTATCCTTAACGGTACGGGTAATCGGCCCGGCTTGATCAAGGGATGAAGCAAAGGCAACAACGCCCCAACGCGAACAACGGCCATAAGTTGGTTTGACACCGACCGTGCCGGTAAAACTGGCGGGTTGGCGGATAGACCCGCCGGTATCGGTCGCCGTCGCGCCCAAACACATATTGGCGGCCACCGCAGAGGCCGAACCGCCGCTTGAGCCGCCCGGTACCAGGTCTTCACCTTTACCTTTACGCCATGGGTTCACCACCGGGCCGAATGCAGAGGTTTCGTTGGAACTCCCCATAGCAAATTCGTCCATATTGAGCTTGCCGAGCATGACCATGCCGTCGCGCTTCATATTGGCGGTTACGGTACTTTCATACTGGGGTTTAAAATCGCCCAGGATTTTACTGCCCGCCGTGGTTTTGACATTTTCCGTGCAGAACAAATCTTTAATGCCGAGAGGCGCACCCTCAAGCGCCCCGCCCTCGCCCTTGGCAAGTTTGGCGTCCGATTTTTCCGCCGATTTCAGTGCATTGGTAAAATCGGTGGTAATGAAAGCGTTGAGATCCGCCGCCTCCATACAAGCATCAATATGGGCCTTGGTGATCTCTACGGACGAAAACTCTTTGGCCTTCAGGCCCGCCAGTGCCGCTTCGAGGGTGAGCTTGGTTAAATCGGACATATCTCTCCTCCACCGACCTTGGCACGACGAAATAGCCGGATTCGGTTTTTGGGGCGTTGGCCAGGACTTTATCCCGGATACCGCCGTCGGTAATTTCGTCCTTGCGCAGAGGTGCAGGCATCTCGACCGCTGAAGTCATCGGCTCTACGCCTTTCACATCAACCTCGCCTAATTGCTCAATCCAGGCCAATAGACCGTTCATTTCATCAGCCAAATACGCCAACCGCTCCGGCTCCACATGTAGACGCGATAAACGCGCGATTTTTTCTACGGTTTTGGCGGTTACGCCTGTATTGTTCTCACGCACGAGCAAGCTCCAGTTAAATCAAATCAAACAATGAACAGGCGGGTTAACAGGGCGGGGCTTGCGGGGCAAGAAATTTTGCCGCAATAAGGCTAGATATGAGATTATTCACTGTTTTTATCCGCATGGCGCAAGCCTTTCTGTTTTACCCGCTCATGGTCGGGGTGTTTTTATGGCTGTATATTCAGGATGCACACTGGATATTCGGGCTTGCCGTTATTGCGGCTATCTTGATTATTGACCCGATTTGGCGAATTTTTGCGGCAAATACGCTCAAAGCTATGGGGAAATTTTTGCGTGACTCTATGCGCAAATCCGGGCATAAATAAGTGCAGTCACTACATAAAACCGCCATTTTCGGTTAATTATATTTATTTTACCCTCATTAGTTGATTGTTTACAAATTATGGTGTAAACGATTCTCAGGCGGTGCGGGTTCCCCAATGCTCCCACAGCCAAACGGTAGCAACCCCACGCCCTAATAGCTACCGAACACAAGGTGGGCTGGTCATTGGTCTCTACAATCATCCCTGTGAGCTTAATGACCAGCCACCAATTGTCCACAGGCCCTAGTAGGCCAGTGACCTGTCTTAAATGTCTACAGAACTCTAACATGGATAAAAATTCATATTTTGTCATAATTCCGGCAGGTTTTGGCCACATTCACTGCCAAGTATAAGGTTCTGGGAGGCGTTTTAGGAGGAGACGATGTTACATCTTTTAACACCAAACAATAAAACGGCATTAAAATCATATATTGCCCCAAAACCATATATTACCTTAAAATCATATATTGCATGGCTTGCGATGGTGCTGGCCGCTGTGATGATTTTATCAAGCCCTGCACTTGCTAGCCCGCAAAAGAAGCAAGATGATCCGGTTGAAAAAATAAGTAAAACCGATGCCCAAAGCAAAGATGCTCCGGACAAAACCAAGCCAATAGAGCTACCAACAACCGGGAAATCCAAAAAAGATGCGCGCAAACCCATAGCGGATTCCACCCAGAGTGATGCCCCGGATAATACCAAGACGGCGGTGGCCAAGTCGCAATCTTGTTTCAAACAAGACAGCGGTGCTTATGAATGCGTCTGCGACAACAAAAAAGACTGCGTAGAGCTGACTAAATCAGGGATTTGCGAACCCGGCACCGAATGGAAAAACGCGGAAAGTTTTGGCGGGTGTACGAAAAAGACGAAGTAACTAGCCCACTTCACCTGCGAGACGCGCTTTGGCGCGTTTCGCCCCCAAAAGCGGCAATAATTTATCCATTTCCGGCCCGCGCGCCCGCCCGGTCAGGGCCATACGCAAGGGCAAAAACAGGCTTTTACCTTTGCGCCCGGTTTTTTCTTTCAAATCTCCAACCCATTGTCCCCAACTCTGCCCGTCAAGCTCGTCTGGCAAAAGTTCAGCCGCCTGTTGACAAAAACCCATATCTTCTTCACTGATTTGACCCGCCATCGGCGCATGGATAACCGTTGACCATCCGGCGGTCTCCCCTCACCTGCCAAGATTATTGCGCACCAACAGCCAAAAGTCTTCGCCGCCCGCAACGCCCATACTGTCTAGCCGGTCTTTCACCTGGCTATAAGGTGTCTCGTGCAACAGGCGAGCATTGACCAAGTCCAACTCGGCCTCATCAAAGCGCGCCGGGGCGCGGCCAATTTTAGCAAAGGAAAATTCCTCGACCAATTGCGCCAGGCTAGACCGGGCCTCCACCGGGTCAGACGTACCGATTTGGCCAAAAGCGAACAAATTGCCAAAGGCTCAACGCCTTGGTCTCGGAGTTGGTCCATAGACAAGGAGCCCAAGCGTTTGGACAGACCTTTACCGTCGCGGCCAACCAAGAGGGGTGTATGGGCGAATTTCGGCATCAGACCGCCGCCGTTTTGTGCAAACAAAGCTTCAAATATCTCGATTTGGGCTCCAGAATTGGTCACATGATCTTCGCCGCGAATAATGTGGGTGATATTGGAGTCTATATCGTCAACCACGCTAGGCAATGTGTAGAGATAAGTACCGTCGCCGCGAATTAAAACCGGATCGGACAGGGAAGATGTGTCAATATTTTGCGGCCCGCGCACCACATCATCCCAACTGGCAGTTTTGCCCGAAAGCTTGAACCGCCAATGGGGTTTACGGCCCTCCGCTTCAAATTTTGCCCGCTGCTCGTCCGTTAGGCGCAAGCCTGTGCGGTCATAGACCGGCGGCTTGCTTTGGGCGCGCAGGATTTTGCGTTGGCGGTCAAGTTCTTCCGCCGTCTCGTAACAAGCGTAGAGATAGCCTTTGTCGATGAGGTTTTGGGCGTACGCATCATAAATATCAAAACGGTCTGACTGGTTAAAGCTTGAGCCCCAATCCATGCCGAGCCAGGACAAATCGCGTTTAATCCCGTCCTCATAGGCCTTGGTGGAGCGGCCCGTATCCGTGTCGTCAATCCGCAGGATAAATTCCCCGCCTGCGCTTGCGGCATAAAGCCAGTTCATCAAGGCGGTGCGGACATTACCCACATGCAATTTCCCGGTCGGGCTCGGTGCAAATCTAACGATAGGTTTCATAGTTTTATTCCTAATATTTTTATGCCTAGATATTTTTTTGATCGGGAACCTTGTCCCGGTATTTGTTGGTGATTGGATAGCGGCGATCGCGCCCAAAATTTCTATTGCCAATTTTAACGCCCGGCGGGGCTTGTCTGCGTTTGTATTCTGCGATGTGCAACAAATGTTGTATGCGGCGCACGGTATCGGGCTTATGGCCTTTTGCCAATATGTCTTCAACCGGTAATTCTTGCTCTATCAGCCCGTACAGAATATCGTCCAAAACTGCGTAAGGCGGCAGGCTGTCCTGATCGGTTTGGTCGGGGCGCAGTTCCGCCGTCGGTGCTTTGGTGATGATCCGGTTCGGGATCGGGTTTTTTGGCCCAAACAGCCCTTCAGGATGGACACTATTGCGCCAATTTACCAATTCATAAACTTCGGTTTTATAGACATCTTTGAGCGGGTTATAGCCGCCGCACATATCGCCGTACAAGGTCGCATAACCCACCGCCATTTCCGATTTATTGCCAGTTGTCACCAACATCGGCCCGAATTTATTGGACAGAGCCATCAAGGTAACGGCCCGGATGCGCGATTGCAGGTTTTCTTCGGTTGTGTCCGGCTCTGTCCCCGCGAAATGCCCTGCCAACATGCCGGTAAATGCATCCACCGCACCGGGGATCGGAATAATATCATATTTGCAGCCAAGCCGTTTGGCACAGGCTTTGGCATCTTCCAGACTGTCATTTGAGGTATATTTTGACGGCATCATCACGCACCAGACCCGGTCGGGGCCAAGGGCGTCTACGCAAATCGCTGCCGCCATGGCACTATCAACGCCGCCGGACATGCCAAGCACAACCTGCTTGAAGCCGTTTTTATTGACATAATCGCCAAGCCCCAGACACATGGCCCGCCAATCGGCTTCCATCTGGTTGAGCCTCGGTAGATTGGTCGCGCTTGTACACATCCATTCGCTACCAATCTTTGACCAAGTTGCAACTTCAAACGCTGCTTCGAAGGACGGTAGAAACTGGCGAATTTTTTCGTCGGCCGTCACACTAAAGGACGAGCCGTCAAACACCAATTCGTCCTGACCGCCCACCTGATTAACATAGACAAGCGGCAGGCCCGCCCGCTCAATACGTTCATTGACAACATGCAAACGTTCACGGCGGGCCGTGCGGCGGTAAGGGGAGCCATTGGGCGATATCAGCAGCTCCGCCCCAAGTCTGGCCAAGTTTTTCGCCACCCCCATATGCCAAATATCCTCACATATGGGCAGACCGATTTTGACGCCGCAAATCTCGACCGGTTTTGGTAATGGGCCGGGCGAAAACACTCTTTCCTCATCAAAAACGCCATAATTAGGCAAAAAATGCTTGAAACGTTTGTCGGTAATTTTTCCGCCCTTCATCACCAAAATCGCCGAGTATAATTTCCCCCGATACAGCCACGGGGTTGAGAACACCACCGCCGGGCCATTTTTAGTCAATTTGGCAAATTTCAACGCTTCGGTTTTGCAATCGGCGACGGCGGCCGGTTTGAGCACCAAATCTTCCGGTGGGTAGCCAATGACGAACAATTCCGGTAAAACCAAAATATCTGCGCCCTCACGCTTGGCCCGTGCGTATACAGCGCGGGCCTTGGCCATATTGCCGGCCAAATCTCCCACGGTCGGGTTTAGCTGGGCCGAAGCGATTTTAAGTCTTTTTGTCATAGGCATGTTTAACGCCGCTTTGCGCCGCTTGCAATCGCTATCAGGCCCTAGGGCCTGTCCCTAAGATAGCTCGTAAATCTTTAGACAATTTTTAGGGGTATATGCTAATCAAACCTATGCCTAAGCTATATACAAACCCTGATATACAATCAATTTCCGACCTGCCAATTTCCGACCTGCAAACGGAACTGGGGTTTCGCACCCATATTTCTGAAAAACGTCATACCATTATGCGCCAACCCGTTATCTGCGCCAAAGATTTCTCCATCTTGCACCATGAATGGCTCGTGCGGTTTGATAGTGATACCGGGCTAGACCATATCTTGCGGCCGGCAGAAATCAGCGGCGCCATATCTGACCTTGACTTATCTATGTTGGCGCAGGCGGTTTCGGCGCTAAATGCCGATCCTGACAGACATGCAATCGCGGTAAATCTGTCCGGTGCCTCTTTCACAGACCCGGTATTTGAACGCAGCTTGCTGACTTTATTGGCGAAACTTGAAACCAAACCGGCAAAATTGCTGTTTGAGCTTACTGAAACATGGGATTTAAAAGATTTGCGGCCCGCAGTGCGTTTGTTAAACATCTTGCGTGAGCGCGGCCACAGCCTGTGCCTTGACGATGTTGGGGCCGGGGCGGCATCCTTGCGCTATTTACGGGCATTCCCCACTGACTGGTTGAAAATTGATGGCGATTTTGTCGCTGGCGCGGCCAGTTGCAGCCGCGAAAAAGCCGTGTTAAAGGCCGTGCTTGGTTTGCGCGGTGCACTGGATGTTCGCTTTATTGCCGAAGGTATAGAATCCGAGCCTTTGCGGGATTTTGCCCTAAAATTGGGCTTTGACGCCCTCCAAGGCTTTGCCATTGCCGCGCCCGAGCCTGAAATATCATAAATTCTTGTATTTTTCACGTGTATTACATCGCATTTTAGTCGACTTTATTAACACGTCCCAACTATTCTGTTGCTGATTCGCCGTTAACTGAAGCCCTAGCAGAGGTTTCGTGCATTTGAGAGGTTTCGTGAATAAAGGCCCGATTCCATTCCAGCATACGCCGCCGCCCCATTCCGGGCTACCGCCAAGGCATGCCATACGCCAAGCAGTCGCCCCGGGCCAAGCTGTGAAAACCACAAAGCAAAAGCGGTTTTCCAAATTCAGTGCGCCTTTTAGTGCCAATATAAACGCATTATCAGCGGACAAAAGGTCGGCGCGCCTTATGTTAATGTTGGCCATAGCTTTTTTGATTTTCTATGTGTTGATTGTCGCCTCCAAATTATTCGTAGATTACGGAACCAATCAAAATAGAGCGCAACAACAGCATTTCAGTTCTTCACAAGCCGTTGCGGTGCGCATGTCTACGGAAATTGAAAATGCTATGATCTGGATCGACAATGGGCTTAGCGAAGGGCAAACACCGAGCCAAGCGGCACGCTTAATTGCCAAATCTCCAGTTATTTCCGCAGCCATTATCGTCAATTCAAAGGGCGGTACGATTGCAAGTTATCCCGCCGGGTCACAAATACTGGATAATTTTCCTGTCAACAATATTGGATCTCCCGGCGTCACACTCAACTCGGTTATCCAACCGGACGGTCACATCATTCCCTTGATTATCAAACAAACCGGACAATATTTCGTCGTCGCGGCCTTAGCTGATACGGTATTGGCAAATGAAAACAAAACAATGGGAACATTGGCCGTTATCACCCCGTCCGGGCGCATGATTAGCGGCGACAAGACCATGGGTAAAACCGGCCCGCGTGATGCTTTTAATCTAACTGCGGCACAATTTTCCAACCTCACCCAAGCCGGCTCTAATACTATTGTTAAAATTACAGTCCACGGCAACAAGCAATTACTGGCTTCCGTACAAATTCCAAACACGGATTTATTTCTGCTAAGCTCAAAGAAACAATTGGAAACATCCATATTACAAAACAATCTGTCCTTGTTCTTTATCCTGTTTATTGGCACATGTGCTTTGGTCTGGACATTGCTCCACTCCTTGACGAAACAGCTCAGGGTGGTGCAAGGCGTTCAACAAAGCACTGAAGTTTCCCAACAACGCTACCAAGCCGCTATTGAAGGTGACCGGGGCGGGGTCTGGGAAGTTGATCTGGCTGGAAGTTTGGCTTTTGTCAGCGGCTCCCTTGCCGGGCTTTTGGGTTTGTTGCGCAAAGAACAAACCATGCCATTGTCACGGTTTTTAAATCTGTTCCATCCTGAAGACCGTGAGCGGTTTTTGTCATTTGCCCGCAGGGCCCATGTACAAGGCGAATTTGATTTCGATATCCGCGTTGCCCACCTTCCTTTAATGCTACAATGTCGCGGGCGGTCTTCTGTGCGTTCCGGGCACGAAATGAAACGGGTGATTGTCGGCGTTGCCCTGGACATTACCGAACAGCGTGCGGCGCAAATGCGTTTGCAAATAACCGAATCCCGGCTCCATGACGCCCTAAGCTCAATGACGGATTCTTTCGTGGTTTGGGATTCTATGAAACGATTAGTGGTCTGGAACAGCAAATTTATGGACTTTTTGGCCTGCAGCCTGGCTCACTCTATGAGGGTCTGGAGCATGTTAGCGTTGATTTCATGACCCAGGGGGCAATTTTTGAGACATTCAATTATGAACGCGCCGGTGAAAAATGGACCGAATTTCACCTAAAAGACGGCCGCTGGATCCGCTATATTGAAGCCAAAACCGCTGAAGGCGGACATGTCAGTATTGGTACGGACATTACGGAAATCCGGTTGCGCGAAGCTGAATTGACCGCCAATGAGCAGACCTTGAAAAATACGGTGGAAGTCCTGCGCAAATCTCAAGAAAGCATTGTTGAGTTGGCCGAGCGTTATGAAAGCGAAAAAATACGCGCTGAAGAAGCCAGCCAATCCAAGACTAATTTCCTGGCCAGTATGAGCCATGAACTGCGCACCCCGCTCAATGCTATCAACGGGTTTTCCGATATTATGCAAAAAGAAATGTTCGGGCCGTTGGGCGATCCTAGATACAAAGATTACGTCAATGATATTTTATTCTCGGGCCAACATCTGTTGTCTTTGATCAACGACATCCTTGATATGTCAAAAATTGAAGCCGGGAAAATGAGCTTGAACACCGAAGTCATGTTTTTACACGAAATGTTGGCGCAGGTCGTGCGCATGGTCAGAGGTAAAGCCGATGATGCAGGCTTGAAACTTGAAGTCGATGTCGCCGAGGTGAAAGAAATTGAAGCTGACCCTCGCTCCATCAAACAGGTCTTGTTAAATTTGTTAACCAACGCCATCAAATTCACGCCCGAAGGCGGCAGGGTCGGGGTCGAGTTGATCCAAAAACAAACCGGAATTATCGTCAAGGTTTGCGACACTGGCATCGGTATTTCCCAAAAGAACATAGACAAGCTGGCCAAACCGTTTGAACAGGTTGATGACAAAGCCAACCGGCAAACTGAAGGCACGGGACTGGGTTTGGCTTTGTCAAAATCCTTTGTGGAATTACACGGCGGCAAGTTTAAAATTGAAAGTGTTGTCGGCAAGGGTACAACAGTGATATTCTCCTTGCCCAACAAACCAATCATGCCGGCACAAGAGGACGAAACAGCAGATGTAAGCCACGAGATCTCCCAACTTACAGCCGATATTTCCAGTATTTTAGGACAGACTGAAAACTTGCCGTATCTCACACCGCAAACCAATCCCCCGCCGCCCTATCCGGGTACAGGCATTCCCCAAGCGCCTGCTCAAACGACACCACAAGTTAAGCAAGGCCGTCCTGCCGCTTAATATCTCTTATTTTTCAAGAGGGGTTTCGCCTGTAAGCGGGGTCATTTCAATGGTTTGAAAAACCGCTTCAAGCATTAAAGTCATTCTTGTCTCCTCTTCGTTTGCGTTAGACTTAGAGCGGCTTATGAATTAAGTTTGAAAAACCTTCTGAAAATCAGCCTGGACTTGCTGGCGAGCCGTTTGATATTCTCTCTCCAGTTTTGGAAAATCAGCATGGCCATCATTAGCAGCATCAGCATCATCAGCAATGGATTTAGCCAAGAGCGCTTTTACGGGCAGCCGGGTTTGCGCGGGGTCGAAATTGCCATTTACCGTTACCGCGATAATTTGTTGTAGGCCATGGTAAAGCCCGGTTGCAGCGATCAAGTTATCGGCCAACTTCTCCCCTAACCAAGCTTTGGATTTCGCAAGCCGCAACATGTCTATTGTGGACTGCGGTATATTTTTTGCCTCCCGTCTCAGCATCAGATATTGGGCAATAAATTCTATATCTCGTAGCCCGCCCGGCGTGTTTTTTACATCCCACACCCCATAGCCCGGTTTTTCGCGCTGCAACCGCTCGTGCATAGCCAAAACATCCGCTCTAAGCTTGCCTGTAAAATCTTTAGTCGCCAAAACTTTCGACACGTGTTGTGTGAGCTTGGCTTTAAATTTTGCGTCTGATGCACAGATACCCCGCGCCCGGCTCAGAGCCATATATTCCCATGTCCAAGCCTCCGTCTCGTAATATTTGCCAAATGCAGATAATGATACCGCCAACGGCCCGGCCCGGCCTGATGGCCGCAGGGCCATATCAACTTCATATAGGACCCCTTGCGCCGTTACGCTAGACAATGCCGCGATCAAACGGCGAGTAAGTTTGTTATAGATATCTTGCCGCTCACCCTCATAAATCAACATAATATCCAGATCAGATTTTAGCGACATTTCGCGCCCGCCCAATTTGCCAAGCCCCAGCACCGCAAATGATCCGTTTAGGGGGCCGGATATTCGCTCCAATTCTTGCTGCGCCTTGGGTAATAAAGCGGTGATGGCAGCACTGGCAATACGGGTTAAATCAGGCCCGACATTTTGGGGATTATAGCCGCGCAATATTTTCGCCGTCAGCATAAACTGGTCTTCATGAACGGCCCGTCGCACCGTGTTCATTGCGGTTTCGAAATCCGACTTAGGGACAAGCAGATCAGCATAACTATTGCGCTTAACCGATATATCGTTTTTAAAAAATTCAGGATCGGTCAGCGCATCAATCAAAGCCGGTTTGGCAGATAGCCGCCCAGCCAAACTCGGCGCAGTTGCCAACATGTCAATCAGCGCCAACAAAACGGCGGGTTGGTTCACAAACATAGAGAGCAAAGTTACGCCGGTGTTGAGCTTGGTAAAAAATTCTGCAAAGCTGAAAAAGGCCGTATCCGCCGCCCCGTCTGATGCGCTACCTGATGCCCCACACGCTTCAATAATACGCGGGGCCAGACGGGTTAATAATTCGCGGGCTCTTTGCGTCCGGGTGGCGTTGATACGCCCACCAAGCCAATCTGCCATGATGCGCCAAATTTCTGGCCCGCGTTCAAAACCGTAATTGGCAAAGGTTGCAAGCGTAATATCCTCAGGCGCTACCCCGGTAAAAACAAGACTGCCCTTGGCGGTCGACAAGTCTTCTTGGCCGGAAAATAAATCCTGATACAGGCCGTGAACCCGCTTGAATGTAAAGCCCAAATTCTCTTCGAAAACCGCAAGGTTCTCCGCGCCGCTCAAAGCCGCAAGATGTTCACGCTGGGCCAATGCTTTCGGCCAAATATGAGATTGTTCATCTGCATACATTTGTATGCGGTGTTCTGTATCTCGCAATTTTGCGTAATCTTTTTGTAAAGTTTTGGCGGTTTTGGGATCAACATAACCGGCCTCAGCCAAGGCCCGTAAGCCGTCAACAGTCCTTGGGACGCGCAGGTTTTCATTTCGCCCGCCCAAAATCAATTGCTGGACTTGTACAAAAAATTCAATTTCCCGTATGCCGCCAAACCCCAATTTCACATCATGACCAGGGGCGCAAAATTGCGCCGGGGTTACGACCCCAGATATTTGTCGTTTTATGGAATGAATATCATCAATGGCGTGAAAATCGAGACTTCTGCGCCAGACAAAAGGCGTAATGACTTCGCGGATAAACTTGGCCGCAGCTCTAGGGTCGCCGCCCACCGCCCTGGCCTTGATCATGGCAGCGCGCTCCCAATTTTGCCCCAAGCTTTCATAATAGCGCTCGGCAGTGCGGATGGAAACACACACCGTTGTTGCGCGCGGGTCAGGCCTTAAACGCAAATCCGTGCGAAACACATATCCGTCTTTGGTCACAGCATCAAAGCCGCGCATAAGCTTGCGGACAAACCGGATCAAGGTCCGCTCGGCCTTTGCCGGATTTGGCAGCTTAAGCCTGTCGGGGTCATAAAAAACAATGAGATCAATATCGCTGGAGTAATTCAGCTCCCGTGCGCCGTATTTCCCAAGGGCCAATACAAACAAGCCTGGCACTGGATTGTCTTTTTGGCCCCCAAACTGCATGTCTTTGGCGACAGAAACGATCAATGCCTCCATGGCAATATCCGCAAATGCGCTTAAATTCTTACATACACGTTCCCAATTCCAAACGCCTGCCAAATCACAAAGTGCCGCAAGCAAATGGATTTTTTGTTTGGTTTGGCGCAGGTGCAGACTTAATTCCGCTAATGGTAGATCACGAGTATCCGCCGATAAATCTGCCAGTAAATCTGTAAATATACGCTCTGGGGTTTGGCGGCACAGCCCTTGCGTTAGCTTTGGCCATTTTTCTAGCAAGCTTCGTAAATAAGGCGAATTTTCTCTGGCGCAAATTATCGTGTCACTGAAATCAAAAATTGGTATTTTTTTGTCGCTGCTCATATCAGCGTTTGAAACGCGGGAATGTCAAAGAAGCCCGCAGCCCCGGCATAGGTGAGCCTGCCCCGCCCGGCCCGTCGCCAAGTTCAAATTGCGCCCGGTGCATTTCAGCAACTGCGTCCACCAAGGCCAGACCAAGACCACTGCCAGGTTCAGTACGGCTTGCTTCGAGGCGAACAAATCTTTCCTTAACCCGGCCCCGATCACCCGGCGGGATCCCTGGCCCTGTATCCGTGATTGATATTTCCGAACGACCATTGCGCACCCGACGCAAACGCACGGTAATTGCCCCGCCGCTCGGGGTATATTTAATAGCATTTTCCACCAGATTAGAAACCGCCTGGGAGAGCAGGCCCCGGTCACCGCGAATTTTATGCTTGCCCTCAATCTCCAAGGAAAACTCCAGCCCCGCATCTTCGCAAGACGGTTCATACAATTCGGCAATGTCTTCAAGAACCAATTGCGGATCAAGCGGGATCAGTAATTCGCGCCGCTCGCCCGTTTCCAACCTGGCAATCCGGAGTACAGATTCGAATGTGCGCAACAACTCTCCAGCGTCCTCGGAGGCCCGCGCAAGTGCATCACGCGCGGCCGGATCTTTAACCTCGCCGCCAACTGCCTCAAGGCGCGCTTGCAAGCGTGTAAGGGGTGAGCGCAAATCATGGGCGATGCTATCACCCGCATAGCGCATAGCCACCATCAGCGTATCAATATGGTCGAGCATAGCGTTGAGATGCTCCGCCAATACATCAAGCTCATCACCACTTTCATTGCGCGGCGCCCGGCGTTTCAAATCTCTTGCTCGCACATCCGTTGCTAATTTATTGAACGCACCAATGCGCTTTGTAAAACTGCTGGAGACATAAATCCCTGAAACCAAACCAAGGCTGAGAGCGAGAAAAAATGAAATAAGCAACGCTCTCGTCACCCGCTCCCCAGGTGCCATTATACGCTCAACATCTCTGGCAATAAATAATTTTACAGTGGGCGAAATTTGCTTGAAAATACCGCGGGCCCGAAAGGTCGATGGGTGGGCATCCGGGTTAAGCGGGTCCACAACCGTATAAACGAATTTTCTAACCCCGATAGTGTTACGGCCAGGAATTTTTTGCCAACACGGTTTGGTTACTTCGCTTTCGAACAATGGTTGCGCATTTAGATTAAAGCTCAACTGACCATTATTGTCATATATGTAAAAGGTTGTCGTCCCCTCTCGGGACATACGTTCAAACACCACCTTGTTCAACTCATCAAGACCAGATCGTTGATAAACCTCTGTCAATTCCATCAACTCGGCATTCATATCCCGGTCAATCCGGCTCAGTTCAGACGTCACTGTAGCGTTATAAATATAGCCAAGCACAACCAACGAGGAGGCTGCGAACAAACCCGCAGCCACCATAGACAGGCGCAAAACTGTGTTTTTAAACAGACGTTTTATAGGCGCAAACATGAGACCGTTTTCACGCACATTCCCTAAACCTGCAAGCGATATCCTGCGCCGCGAACCGTGTGCAATAAGGGTGTGTCGAATTCTTTGTCAATTTTAGCCCGCAAACGCGAAATATGCACATCAATCACATTGGTTTGGGGGTCGAAATGATAATCCCAAACTTTTTCCAAAAGCATGGTGCGGGTCACAACCTTGCCCCCATGGCGCATCAGGCACTCAAGCAAGCGAAATTCACGCGGCTGCAGTAAAATATTCTGCCCGGCCCGAGATACGGTGCGGGCCAACAAATCCATTTCCAATTCCCCGGCTTTAAGCTTGGTCACAGCTGCGGTTGGATCAGAACGGCGACCTATGGCCTCCACCCGCGCCAACAGCTCTGCAAATGAATAGGGTTTGGCCAGATAATCATCGCCGCCGGCCCGCAAACCTTCAACTTTTTGGTCAACCTCTCCAAGCGCCGAGAGTATCAGCACCGGGGTCGTATCCCCGTCCTTGCGCAGATCTTGCAATAGCGACAATCCATCACGTTTGGGCAACATACGGTCGAGTATGAGCGCATCATAATCAGCCGCTTTGGCCATTTCTAAACCAAGCTCGCCGTCGCCAGCAAGATCAACCACATGACCTTCTTCCATTAAGCCCTTACGAACATATTCCGCAGCAACTTCGTCGTCTTCCACCACCAATATACGCATATTTTTCCTTTTTTTGACTTTCTAGTTGAGTGAGATTGACGTGTAGGTTTCGCTGCCGTTGATTGTACGTACAGATACAACTACGGAGCGCCGCCCGCTGGCTTTGGCTTTGCGCAAGGTTTCACGAAAGGCCCGTACACTCACAATAGGTTTGGCATAGGCTTCCAAAATAACCATGCCCGATTTGATGCCTTTTCGCGCCGCATTGCTCCCTGGTGCCACTTGATCTACATAGACCCCGACCTGGTCCATACGCATGCCAATGCTTTCGCGAAATGTCGCGCTTAAATCCACCAAAGACAGGCCGGTATTATACATGTCCTTAGCCTTGGGCGTTGGCGGGGCGGCAATGTTTGAAGCTGTCGATCTACTGCTATTGCCTGTGGCGGCTTCCAATTTCGCTTTATCGCTGGGGCGTTCGCCCAGTGTAACGCGCACACCGCCGTCTATGGTTCTACTGTCGCGCTCTATTTCGAAAACCGCACGTTCCCCGGCGCGCAATCTGGCGATTGCCCGGGTCGCTTCTGTACCGTTATTAACTTTAAGATTATTGACCTTCAAGATAATATCTTCAACTTGCAAGCCCGCCCGATCCGCCGGGCTGCCCGCGCCAATGGCGGTTATGGTCGCACCGGCTTTGTAGACTATTCCGTTTTGCGTATATTCGGCTTCGCGGATACTGACACCTAAAAACCCGCGCCTGACTTTTCCGTACTTGATCAAATCAGCCGTAATATCTTGGGCCAGATAATAAGGAATCGCGAAGGCAATACCGACACTGGCCCCCGTGGGGGAATAGATAGAGGAGTTTACGCCGACAACACGGCCTTGAAAGTTACACAACGGGCCGCCGGAATTACCCCGGTTGACGGTGGCGTCCGTTTGCAAATAATCCACAAAAGACCCGCTTTCGACCCGGTCACGGCTGATGGCAGAAATAATACCAACACTTGAGGACTGACCGATACCAAAGGGGTTGCCAATGGCCAACACCCAATCACCAATGCGGCTATCGGAACCTTGGTGGAAGCTGACATATTCAAAAACCGTACCGGCTTTTTTTGGCTGTATTTGCAACACCGCTAGGTCGGTTTCCCGGTCAGTGCCAATAATTTTTGCTGGAAATTCAGTGCCATTGGCAAAATCAACCGTGATTTTATCACCGTCCTTGATGACATGGTAATTTGTTACCAATTTACCGTCCGGTGTCACAATAAACCCCGAGCCTTGCCCCTCGGTAGCATCTTCGCGCGGGCGGTCGACCGCATACCCGCCTGTAACCACCCGGATATTGACCACTGCCGGGCTGACATGTTCAATCAGATCAGCCAAAGAGTTTGGCAGATCTTGCTCGCTCGCCGCACCAAGCGGCTTGGCGTTCACCTGCGCAGGCGTCGCGCTGGCTAGCATTAAAGCGCCAGTTAAAGACAATATTACGATTTTGGATTTACTTGCTAAAGACAACACGGCCAATTTCCTTTCAACACTCTAAATGCCCTAGGGCACTTAACAGTAACATTTCCAAAACATGACAAAACTGTCACATTGTGGCTATCGCGTATATATTGACAAGAATCTGCGAATATATGCTTAACAAACAGGAAATTATCGCGGGTTTTAAACTTTTGAAAAGAACAGCAAAAAATTATCTCTGGGCATGGATATTGTCCTGCCCAATGTCAAACCGTGCTGACTAAACAGATTTTTCACATCCTGCATTTCCCGCACGCCCCAGTCCGGGTTTCTGTGTTTGAGGTTTTGGGCAAAATCAAGATTGGACTGCGCACTATCCGGGCCAAGCAAAAACGGGCCGTACAAGATAACCTGCCCGCTCGGTGGCAGCAATTCCCCTGCCCCCTGTGCTAATCCCTTCGCGGCGGCCCACGGCGCGATATGCACCATATTGGCGCAGTAAATCACCGAAACATCCGTGGTAGATTGCCACCAATTATCAACCATCACGTCTATGAACAAAGGCGGTATAAGTTGCTTGGGGTTTTCACTGCCGTAGGCTTTTTGGCTCGCCGTAGCGTTAGGATCAATATCGGAATACTGCCAAACAATATCCGGGCGCAGCCCTGTAAAACAAGCGCCGTGCTGCCCCGTCCCCGAAGCAATTTCCAATACCTTGGCATTCCTTGGCAACAAAACATCTAACTGCGCCCCAATCGGCCCTTGGTTGCGTAGCGCTGATGGCGCGCTGGATTTATGTATACGGTCGGTCATGTGGTACACACCTAGAAAATTTGAATATCATTGGGAAATCACTGGTTTACAAATTCCGTAACTGCCTTAATCACCCCTTCCGCTACAGGTATATCAGCTTGGCTGTATGTAGCAATATTCCCCGCCCGGTCTGCGGGTGCAATTTTCAGGACATGATTTACCTCGTCTAGCAAAACCAAAGTGCCGCCAGTTTCAGCGTAGATAAGCTCAGCATCTTTCACATGAACTTGTATATCATTTTTACCCTGAATAATTAACGTCCTTTGCTTGGCTTCGCCAGCCAATTTCGCCGGATCGACGGACATGACCGAGATTAAATAATCCTGAACATCTGGATAAAACAGCCCCACCAAGCCAGGATGCAGTTTTGTCGTGTCAACGTTCTCTCCGGCTTCCAATTTTGCAATCGCGGCAAAGGCTTGCGCCAATACTGGGGCGTTGGCCGGGTTTGCTTTGAGCTGGGCGCGCAATGTGTCTCCAAACGACCTTCCAAGGGCAGACACCAAGATCAAACCACACACATCATCCCGGCCAATAGCCGCCGCCGACACCATTAAACCACCTTCGGAATGACCAAGCAGATAAACGCAATTTTCCCCTGTTTTTTGTTTGATTATCTCAATCCAAAAACGGTAATCATCGGCGTAAATATCCACTGTTACCGCGTTTGCATCGCCCGCCGCAGCACTGCCGAACATGCCGCGCTTATCAACACGAACGCTTGAAATATTGTTGCCATATAATTGTTCAGCCAGAAACTTATAGGTATTTGCTTGTATGCCCAAACGAGAATTACCGTCCCTGTCAGTTGGCCCGGAACCGGGAACAATCAATATTATGGGCGTATCTTTACCGGCATTTAAATAACTGCCCTTAAGATCCCCGGCGTTGATCTCTACCTCGACCGGCTCTACCTCGACCAGAGCAGGCGATACCTGCTTCTCCACACGCGCCGCGACATCTGCCGTGTTCTCAGATGATTTTTGACAAGAAAGCAAAGCCAACACTGCGAATAAGACAAATATAAACCGTATATACATATTGTACGCCATAACTTTCGGCACGAATAATATAGTTCGCAACCCGCCCAAGGGCGAACGCTCCAATTTCAGACTGCCCTTATAAGCTTTGGCCAGGTCAGTGGCAATAGACGGGCCAAAACCTGTACCCGGCGTGGTTTCGTCGAGGCGTGTACCGCGTTTAAGGACGTTTTCATATTGGTCGGGCGCCATGCCGGGGCCGTCGTCATCTATGGTGATCCGGATTTTATGATCTGAGGCAATTTCAGCCCGAATATGAATTTTAGCTTTCGTCCATTTGCAAGCATTATCAAGCAGGTTCCCGGCCATTTCTTCAAGGTCGCGTTTTTCGCCGCGAAACATCAGCCCGTCTTGTATTTCAACCTGAAAATCCAAATCCTTGTCGCGGTAAATACGCCCCAATGTGCGCACGAGCGAATTCAGAGTTGTGTCCACAGGTGTTTTGACACCAATAGCCTGACCACGGGCCGCCGCCCGGGCGCGGTGCAAATGGTGATCCACCTGTTTTGACATTATTTTTGTTTGGCGGGCCACCAAATCTGCAAATTTCGTTTTCTTACCCTCTGTCTCGTTGACCAACACGGCCAATGGAGTTTTAAGCCCATGGGCAAGATTGCTGACATGGTTGCGGGCATATTCCACCACATCCCGGTTGTGACCGATTAAGGAATTCAGCTCGTCCGCCAACGGCTTTATTTCCTTGGGATAGCGCCCCTCTACGGCTCTAGCCCGGCCTTCGCGCACATCAACTACCCGGTCGCGCAATGCAAATAACGGGCTAAGCCCAAGCCTGACCTGCATATAAATGGCGATTGTCAGCCCCAAAGCCAAAACCGTTAACAGCCCCAGCGCAATCAGTGAAAACCTGCCGATAGCCTGGGCCGCCGGGCGGCGGTCGGCCGCCACCACAATCACCAGATGTTGGTCGTTATAAATTGCCATTTGAGCGACCAGGCTTAAGGGCTCACGGTCAGGGCCAACGGAAAATGTGCGAATGACATCACCGCTTTGCTGCCTGATTTTTTCGGCGTCGCGCGGCGGCAAGCTCAAGGTCGCCCCGTACAAAGAAAGCGAGCTTAGGGCGGGCGATAAAGTGTCATTGTCTTGCAGCTCACCAATTAACCAATACCGCCCCGAGAGCGCCAATTGGTAGCGCGGGTCAATCGGTTCATCTGCCAGCATTATCCCCGTCCCGCCCGGACTGGTTTCTATATTGGCCACCAATGCCTGGATCGTGCTTTCCAAAGGATCGTTAAAGTTCTTGTAAGCAGACGCCCGGTAAAACAAGATCAGCGATAGGGCAGTAAATAATAAAGCTGGCACCACCCACATGGCTGCACTGCGCACCAAACGCCAAACCAGTGACCGGCCCTGCTCTGGCGGTGCGGTTTTTGTTATGTCTTCGCCGTCCTGCACATCAAGGCTCTAGGTTTTAGCTAGGTCTGATCCAGGGTCCACCAAACGATAACCAAGCCCGCGCACGGTTTCGATACGCTTAACCCCGATTTTACGGCGCAGGCGGCCAATAAATACCTCAATTGTATTGGAATCACGGTCACAATCCTGGTCATAAATATGTTCGACCAATTCGGTACGCGAAATCACCTTGTCCACATGCATGGCCATATAGGACAACAGGCGAAACTCGTGGGAGGTTAATTTTACTGGCGTACCATCAACAAATGCCCGCCCGGCGCGGTTGTCAACGGCCAAGCCGCCAATATCAATCGTGTCGGTTGTGTGTCCGGCAGCACGGCGCACCAAAGCCCGCAAGCGGGCCAGTAATTCTTCGGTATGAAAGGGTTTGGTCAGATAATCATCGGCGCCTGCATCAAAGCCGGCAACTTTTTCGCTCCACTGGTCTCTGGCCGTAAGGATTAGCACCGGGAATGCTTTTCCGTCCGCCCGCCATTTCTGCAATATGCTAATGCCGTCTATAATCGGCAGACCGAGATCAAGCACGACCGCATCATAGGGCTCCGTATCGCCCAAAAAATGACCTTCCTCACCGTCCAATGCCATATCAACTGCATAACCCGCATCACCAAGGGCTTCTTTAAGTTGGCGGGCTAAATCCGGATCATCTTCAACTATCAGTACACGCATGGAAATCTCCTTATTTTTTATAGAGGCTGGAGCTAGGCTCGGCGCTTAGCCTTTCACACGTCCGGTGTAAGCGTCAACATAAACATCAACAATTCTGCCATTTTTTTGCTGTAACCGCACCCGGTAGGTGGACTGATTGACCAATTGCACATTAACAAATCTGGCACCGCGCACCCGGTTTAGGGCGGCGGATTTTGCCTGGCTTGCAGATATGCGTTTGCGTTGGGCGTATTGGGTGTCGATGCTATACATAGAATGGCCCAATTGTCCTTGGAAAATTGGCTGTAAACCTATCCGGTTTTGCAGGCGCATATCTTGCCCGATTGGCTGCTCTGTCTGGACTTGATTAGGCGTTATTGGGCCAGGCGCTGCCGCTGCACGTGCCGCAGGCAATGCAAGGGAGGCGAACAAAATGCCCAAAATGATATGTCGTATCTGTTTCAACATGCTGCCCCTATAGAGTTTATTCTGTGAATGCAAACTGAATGCCACATTCAGGTAAATTGGTTAAATATTCATATTCGTGCGCGGATCTGGCTGATTTTCCCAAGATTTCAGACAATCTTTCAAGTCTTCGCCCAGTTTTTCCGGCAATACAATCATCAAACGCACCAATAAATCACCGCCCTTGATCCCCTTGCCTTTCAGCCGCAACACCTTGCCGGAGCTTGATCCCGGCCCGATACTCAGGGTGACATCGCCTTTTGGGGTCGGCACGTTGACTTTCCCGCCGAGCACCGCCTCTTGTAAGGTGATGGGTAAATCCATTCTAAGATTACTGCCGTCGCGGCGTAAATATTTATGGGGTTTCACACTGATATTTACCTTGGCATCGCCCGGCGGGCCGCCGTTTAACCCCCCTTGCCCTTTGGCGCGCAACCGCAATGTCGTACCGTCTTTCACGCCTTCGGGGATTTTTATTTTCAACTGCCCGCCGTCTCCCATGCGCACCTGCTTGGTCACGCCCTTTACCGCTTCGGGTAATGAAACAGCCAAGGAATACCGAATATCAGCCCCCTTTTGCGGCGGCGGTGCGGGTCGCCTGAACTGAGGGCGGCTGTTTGAACCACCGCGTGCGCCGCCCATTTGCATGCCAAACAGCGACGCAAACAAATCGCTCATATCACCGCTCATTTGCGCACCGGATGCGGTTCTAAACCCGCCCCCCATCGTGCTGCCCGGGCCGCCGCGCCCGGAAAACGGGTGCTGCTGCTGACCAGACGCATCAATGCCGCCACTATCATACTGGGCGCGTAAATCCTTATCAGAAAGCAGGGTGTTGGCCGCAGAAATCTCCTTAAACCGCTCCGCAGCCTTGGCATTGTCCGGGTTTTTATCCGGATGCCATTTCTTGGCCAAAGCCCGGTAGGCTTTTTTGATGTCCTTTTCGCTCGCGGTTTTACGAACACCGAGTATTTTATAGGGGTCTTTAGCCACTGAAATCTCCTTCCCACACTATGTAAGCCGTGAAACAACAGATGCAAGTCAGTTTAAACCACAAACTGGCTTGCACGTGTATTTTACCGGGTTTTTAAAATCCATGCGGCAGGTTTATTATCGTCCGTTAAGTAAAATTTCTGGGGCGCCTCAACTTCGAAGCCTGAGCGCGAAAACACCGCAAGTATATTGTTTGCATCTTTCGCACTCAGAGCGGCCTGTTGCATGCTGTGCATTCTGCCCTTATAGGCATCAATTTCGCCCTGCATACCGTCAAGCCATCCTATTATATCCGCAAGACTATATGCTTTTCTACGGTTGAACAAATCAATAGTGCCAGAATATAAATGCTGTCCCAGCTTGTGAATTTCACTACTGCCGTTTTGCCCCAAACCTATCCAGCCGGTTATTTTTTCGCGCGGGGCCGTAAGGCCGCTCACCGCGTCTTCATAAGCTTTTTTCGTCTTTGGCGAGGGTGTGCTCTCGGCTGCAAATGCAGCCGAAAACACGGCCTTGGCCGCCGGGATGAAATTAGATTGGGCAAGGGTTTTTATGTCATTTAAATGGCCATGAACCTCTTGCTCTATGCCGCCGCCCTTGATGTGGCATAGGGCGGTAAATTGCCCATTTGGATTGAGCAGGCGTGCCATTTCTGTGGCCGCCGCCAAGACTTGCCGGCGACTGCCTGCATATTCAAAACCGTATTGACTGACCACCATGTCATAAGCACCGCCCGCCAAGCCCGTTTTATCGACGGGCGCAACGATACCCTTGACACCCTTTATACCTTTGGCAGCTGCAAACTCTGCTTGCACGGCTTTAATGGCCGCATCAGAAATATCGACCCCGCTCAGCTCGGTAAACCCGCTATTGTGCGCATGGCGCAAAACCGAGCCGGCCCCGCACGCCATATCCAGAATTTTTGCGCCGCTGTCCAGTCCCGCAAAACTTGCCGTCCAAAACGCGCCCAGTTTTTCATTATGTTCAATGCCCACACCCACAAGGGCTTCCCCGAAGCCATCCCCGGGGTTTTCACCAGAACTATTTCCGGCACGGCCTTGCCAATAATTGCCCCAGTTTTGCTTGTTTGTATCGCTCATTTATTGTCTCTGGAACGGATAAAAATCATCGCCCAGTCCCATAATTTTTGTAAGTGCATCCAAAGCCGTAAAGCTTTCTCTCATCAATGCCGGATCGCCCAAATCGTCCGGGGCGAGTGCTTCGCGGTAATGTGTGTTCACCCAGACCCTAAGCCGTTCATACAACCGCTCATCCAGAAGCATTTTCTGGTTAGCAGCAGCTTGTTCCGCCTTGGTTAAGACCACGCGCAAGCGCAAACAGGCCGGCCCGCCGCCGTTACGCATGCTTTGGCGGACATCCACATATTGAACCGCACCGATGGGGCCATTACTGGCCACCAGTTTATCACAATAGGCTTTGGTATAGGGGTTGTTTTCGGTTTCGGTCGGCGCAACCAAAGTGAGTCGGCTCTCCCCGGGAAATTGCACCAACATGGAGTTGAACAAATAGGCGGAAATAGCCGCTTTAATCGGGACATCTTTGTTGGCGACTTCCACAAATTGCGGCGTGAATAACCCGTCAGAAGCCTTGTCAATATCGGCCAAAACCCGCTGCGTGTCCGCAAAGGCATCTTCGTGATAGAACAAACATTGCGCCGCGCCCACGCAAACAACGTCATTATGAAACGCACCCGCGTCAATGACTTTGGCGGCTTGCTTGGCGAACACCGTGCGGCTTGCGTCTAGCCCGTGTCTGGCCGCAATGATTTGACTGGCCTGTAAGGTCTGGCGGGCCGGGAATTTTGCGGTCTGTTCGCCCGATAATGCATCGCGGCCATAAACGAACAACTCAACCCCGGGCGCCCCGTGGCCCGCACACAAGCGCACATGGTTGGCCGCCCCCTCGTCCGCATACGTGGACTGCATGGGCAAAGCATCATGTACGCACACATGGCTTTCGCTCGGAAAGGCGGCGCGCAGCGCCCGGCCCGTTTGCGCATGTTCAATAGAGCGGTGTAACATGGTGGAGAGATTAGCCGGTGTCAGATGCAGGCGACCATCGGACCAATCAGCGGACGGGCTGACCGTTGCTGCATTTGCGGCCCACATGCTCGAGGCCGAACACATAGTGCGCACCAAAACCGGATTGGCCCGCCATGCGGCCGCCAACACATTTTCGTCGCGACCCGTAAACCCCATCCGGCGCAATTCGGCCAAATTAGGCCGGGCTTGCGGCGGTAATACCCCTTGCACCAGGCCGGCGTCCGCCATCAGTTTCATTTTTTGCAGACCTTGCAAAGCCGCCGCTCTGGGGGCCGCAATCAGCCCTTTGTTTTTGGCGCTGGCCAAATTGCCCGCCGACAAACCGCCGTAATTATGGGTTGGCCCAATCAGGCCATCATAATTTGCTTCGTTGGCATAATTTGCTTCGCGGGCTAGCATGTAGACAGTCCTTTTGCAGGCTGAACTTCGACCTTATCCGCGATTTGACTGGCCATGGGCCAAGCGCAAAAATCTGCGGCATAATAGGCCCCCGGATTATGATTGCCTGAAGCACCGGGGCCGCCAAATGGTAAAAAACCGGCGGCGCCCGTCGTTGGACGGTTAAAATTGACCACACCGGCGCGAATTTTACGCTTGAATATATCCCCATCTTTAGGATCGTCACTGACCAATCCAGCCGACAACCCAAAGCGTGTATTGTTAGCTTCGGCAATGCCCGCCGCCAAGCTTGGCACGCGAATGATCTGCATGACCGGGCCAAAAATGTCCGCGTCCGGCACTTGCACACCGGTCACATCAACAATACCGGGGCGCACAAAAGCCGGACTGCGGGCCATAATTTGTGCTTGGGTGATGATTTGTCCGCCGAGCGCCTGGGCGCGTTCGGTAATATGTGTAGCTATGGAAGAACTGATTACAGGCCCCATAAACGGCGCATCTGCATCATTCCACGCCCCGATTTTCATGGTGTTGGTCATATCAACTACGGCGTCCAAAATCCTGTCCCCTAGCCCACCTTCGGGTAATAATATCCGCCGCGCACAGGTGCAACGCTGACCAGATGTGATGAAAGCCGACTGGACAATGATACTGGCAGCAGCCTTGACATCAGCCACATCCCACAAAAGCAGTGGATTATTACCGCCAAGCTCCAGTGCCAGCACAATTTCCGGACGGCCGCCAAATTTCTTGTGAATAAACGCGCCCGTACTGGCCGCGCCCGTAAACAACACCCCGTCAAGCTCCTTGTGGTCAAGCAGTGCCGCGCCCGTATCGCGCCCGCCTTGCACCATATTGATGACACCGGGCGGAAAGCCTGCTTGCGCGTAAAGTTCGGTTAAAAATTCACCGACCGCCGGGCATTGTTCGCTAGGTTTGAACACCACCGTATTGCCGGCTATCAAGGCCGGGATAATTTGCCCATTTGGCAAATGGGCCGGAAAATTATAAGGGCCAAGCACCGCCATGACGCCGTGGGGGCGGTGTTGCAAATCGGCGCTGCCAAAGCCGGTCTGCGTACTGGAGACACCGGTACGATCTAGATAGGATTTCAAGGAAATATCGACCTTGCCCGCCGTCGCTCCCGCCTCGCCGCTCGCGTCCCATAATACTTTCCCGGTCTCGCGGGCGATTAACGCGGCCAGTTGGTCTTTTGCCGCCAATGCTATGTCCTTGAAGCGCAAAACAATGTCGCGCCTGTCTTCAAAACTGGTTTCAGACCAAGGGGTGAAGGATTTTCGTGCGGCCCGATAGGCTTGGTCGACTTGGGCCTGTGTTGCATTTGCACCTTGCCATACGGTCTCCTGGCTCGCCGGATCAAGACTGGAGAACCGCGAACCGTCCGCAGATTGCCAAACACCGCCGATAAAAACACCTTTGCTCATGCTATCGTCCTATTCTTTTCGCCAAAACGCGGGCCATTTCACCATCTTTAAGCCTTAAAGCTTTTATGGTCTTTGCAGCTAATTGCACGGTGTCATTTTCAAAACTTACTTCGGCAAATACTGAGCGGAAATTTTCAATGCTTTCATTGCTCATCAAAGCCCGGTGGGTCGGCTTTAAATTCTCCCGCACCGATACCGGTAAAATATGGGAATCCTTGACGGTTCTAATTTGGTCACGCGGTGCGGCCATTGTCGGGCCACCATCAAAAATATACACATAGCCGTCAAACCGAAAACCCTCAGCCTCTAGCAAACGCCGCGCACCAACACCGTCGGGATGGGCGCGCCCGACAACCGCTTGGGCTTCATCGGTTAAAAGGTCTAAATATATCGGGTATTTAGGCATGAGGTCTGTGATAAATTGATTGTCGCTCTGGGCCGTAATTTCGTCGGCTTGGTTAAAATCCATTTTGAAGAATTTGCGCCCAAGCGATTCCCAAAACGGCGAATGCCCGTGTTCATCTACTCTGCCGCGTAATTCCGATATGATCGTGTCTGCAATGCGCTCAGGTGCCGTTGCCATCAACATATAGCGGGCTTGGGAAATCAAGCGCCCTGCGCCGCTGCCGCGCATTTTGCTTTTGACAAACAATGTCCCCACTTCGCTCGTGCCGGAATATTCATTGACCAGCAACATGACATCCATATCAAAATGCCGGTTAGCCACACTGGCGCTTTGCGCAATTTTCAGCAGTTTGAAGCTAAAGAACGGCTTGTTGATACCGACCATAGCTTTGACGGCACTGACCCCGACGATCTCGCCCGTATCGCTATCTTCCAGCATCAATAAATAAATATGATCTCCGGGTTGATCAATTTTCGCAGCAAAGCTTTTGACGGATTTGTCCAGACGCGCTGCCAAATCACTGTCCGGTACCGCCAAAGACGTAAATCCCGGCCCGGCGGAACGGGCCAGGTTAATAAAACTGTCAAGATCATCGGCCCGGGCCGGTCTAACTATCAGCATGTGTTTTCTCTTCTTTTGCTAAGGCTTTGGCGTGTTTGGCATCGAAGTCTCCCGAAGCGATTTTCATCAAGATCAAAGCCGATAATTTGGCCCGCTCAACCAGGCTAGAGAGTATGACAAATTCCCGGTCAGAATGAATTTCGCCGCCCCTAACCCCTAAAGTATCTACATTTGGACATCCACTGGCCCATAAATTATTGCCCTCGCATACCCCGCCGCTCGGTTTCCATTTTATATCAAGCCCCAACACATGACCAGCCTGTTTGACCCAATCAAATACCAGTGCATTTGCCGGTGCCATAGGCTTGGGCGGGCGGGTAAAACCGCCAGTTAACTCAGCCTCTATTCCGTCCTCACGCTTAACGACCGCTACCAAACCATCAAGCTTATCCTTTATCCAAGCCTGGTCTTCGGTGCGTAACATCCGCACATTAAAACGGCCAATGGCCAGATCCGGGACAATATTAACGGCCCCGCCGCCGTCTATTCTCGCCATATTAAAGGTAACGCCCTCGCGCTGCCCGTTTAGGGCGTCCATGGCTACACAAAACCGGGCCATAGCATTGATAGCGTTGCGCCCCAGATGATGTTCGCGCCCGGCATGGGCCGCACGGCCCTTTATAATGAGCGCGAAATTACCGCTGCCTTTGCGCGCACCCGCCAATGAGCCGTCCGCCAATGCAGGTTCATATGTTAGGCCGATATCGGCCTTTCGGCCAAGCTTTGCGAGCAGCGGCGCGGAACCGGGCGAGCCGATTTCCTCGTCCGGGCTTAATAAAACGCAGTAGCCGACTTTGTGTGCGTCACTGGTTTTCTCAAAAGCTTTCAACGCTTCCAACATGACCAAAATACCGCCCTTCATGTCCGCAACCCCCGGGCCGCCGAGCTTGTCCGCGCCCAAATGCGTTGTTGTTTGAAACTGGCTATCTTGCGGAAACACAGTGTCATAATGACCCGTAAGGACAATCTGAATGTCTGCATCCGGGCGCACTTGCAATAACATTGCCGGCTCGTACTGAATATTGCTAACGCGACCATCTACTTCCACATATTTGCCCGGCGCCAATTGTGGTTCACTTATTTCGCCGGGTAGCACGCAAAATGCTTCGCAAAGTTCGGCCCGCATGGATTTAAGACCCGCTTTGTTGTGGCTACCCGAATTGATATGCGACCAAGCGATCAATTTTTCTTGAAGCACTGCCTGGCGGTGTCCAAGTTCGCTCAAAACTTGCTTTTCAGACGCGCTTAATATCAGGTTAGAGGTATTGGTTTTTAGCTTTGACATAATGAGTACCGGATTTTCGTTCCTAGCCTATAATATACGAAAAATTAGGCAGAATAACAGGTTTATTCATAAAAAAACGCCCCGCCGAAACGGAGCGCTCTAAGCGTAAATGTCTAGGTCTTGAGCCTAGCAATTATCGTGTGAAATTATTTGTAGGTATCAAACGGATAACCACTTCTGTGCGGCGGTTCAGCGGCTCGCGCACACCATCGCCGGTTCTTACTGCCAAAGCCGTTTCCCCGCGTGCGGTTTTGGTGACATTTGTTGTGGTCAAACCATTACGGCGTAACTCGCCTTCGACATTGTCGGCCCGGCGGTTTGACAAACCGATATTATAACTGGCCGCACCGGAACTATCCGCATGACCCTCAATGACAATACCTGAAATACTACACTGGTTTGCAATACTGGTCGCGTTTAAAATCACCGCTTTGGCCTGATCCGTCAATGCGGACTGGTCCCACGGGAAATAGACCACAAAATCGGTAATACCTATATCACAAATAGATGCAACGGGCGCAATGGCTGCACATGTTTGCTGATTATAAACAAGCGTACCGTCCGGGCAGGTAAATGTTGGCGGTGCTGGCGCGACCGGCTTTGGTGGACACATTTTTGTATCCGCTACTTCCGCTTCATTCCAGCAAACATATGTCCTTGTCATCACAACGGGGCAATCTGCCATGGTTAATGCCTGTGAACCATCTTTGCACGTGACATATTCCTGAACTGGCGGCGGCGGAGGCGGTGGTGTAGGCGCAGGCGCAGGCGCAGGCGCTTTTGCGCCAAATCTATAACGCAGACCAGTCGTAATGGTATGGCTACCGGCACCGGAGGCACGAATCGCCAATCCAGTGGGTCCGCCCAAAACACCGCCAACTATATTTTGGCCAACGCCTGTA
>JAJRSJ010000013.1 GCA_024278855.1 Alphaproteobacteria bacterium
ACAACCAATATTGGCACCAACACTGGTAATATCGCCACCAACACAACCGACATCGGAACAAATGCCGGTAACATCGTCACAAACACTACCGATATAGGAACAAACGCTGGTAATATCGCCACAAACACAACCAATATTGGCGCCAACACTGGCAACATAGCCACCAACACCACGAATATTGGAAGCAATGCGGCGGGTATCGCAAGCAACACCACCAATATTGCCAATGTCACGACCAATATTACGGCTTTGGAAAGCCTGATTTCGGTCGGCACGGGGGCGAGTTCACTTGAGGTCGGGAGTACGGCCCAGGCGACGCAGCCCGGGGCCATTGCCATGGGTGACGGTGCGCAAGCGACCAATACCCAAGCCGTGGCCATTGGCCAGGGCGCTATTGCGTCCGGCTCCACGGCTGTCGGCGGCGGGGCTATGGCCACAGGGGCGGACCGTGCCGCCTTTGGCATGCACGCCCTGGCAACCGGCGCACGCTCATCAGCCATCGGTGAGAACTCGACGGCCAGCGACGACGACACGACAGCATTGGGTGAAGGCAGTTCAGCCACGGGTGTTGGTTCCAGCGCCTTTGGACGCGGCGCATCTGCCGGGTTTGCCAACTCTATGGCTATCGGGTTTGGGGCAACTACAACCTTCGCCAACCAGATTGCCCTGGGGACAGCCACCAATACATTGACCATTGCCGGTGTCACCTCCGCCGCCTCCACGGCGGCCCAAGCAGGGCCAACACTGGTTCTGACCACCGATGCCAACGGCAATATCGCCGCAGCAGCTGGCGGCGGCGGCGGTGGTGGTATCGATCCGCAAACCGCCATCAATACAGCCAATATCGCCACCAATGTGACAGATATTGGTACCAACACGGCAGGTGTTGCGACCAATGCTACGGACATAGCCACAAACGCTACAGGTGTTGCGACCAATGCTACGGGTATAGGAACCAACTCAACAAATATCACCGCCAACACTGGGAACATTGGTGCTAACACCACAGCTATCGGAACCAACACGACAGCTATTGGTACAAACACGACCGACATTGGTAACAATACGACCAATATCACGGCCAATACAGCTACTGGCACCGCGAATGCTGGTAATATCACCACTAACGCAGGTAACATCACGGCCAATACAGCTACTGGCAGTGCAAATGCTGGAAACATCACCGCAAACACGACCAGTATTGCCAATGCCACGATCAATGTTACCGCCTTGCAGCAACTGATTTCGGTGGGTACGGGGGCGAATACGCTTGAGTTTGGGAATACAGCCCAGGCTACGCAAGCTGGTGCCATTGCTATTGGTGATAATGCGCAAGCGACCAATACACAGGCCATCGCAATTGGTCAGGGCGCCATCGCGTCCGGGTCAACCGCCGTTGGCGGCGGGGCTATGGCCACGGGGGCAGACAGTGCTGCATTTGGCATGAACGCTCTGGCTACGGGCGACCGTTCGTCGGCTATCGGTGAGAACACCACGGCCAGCGACGACGACACCACTGCAGTGGGCGAAGGTAGCTCGGCCACAGCCGCAGGTGCAAGCGCATTTGGACGCGGTGCATCCGCCGGATTTTCTAATTCTATGGCCATCGGCTTTGGTGCTACAACCACCTTTGCCAACCAGATCGCAATCGGAACTGCCACTAATACATTGACGGTCGCCGGTGTCACTTCCGCTGCCTCCACGGCGGCTCAGGCGGGGCCAGTGCAATTCCTGACCACCGATGCCAACGGCAATATTGCCGCCATACCTGCCGGGGGCGGGGGCGCTGACCCACAAACGGCAGTTAACACGGCCAATATCGCCACAAACACTACCAGCATTGGCAATAATACAACTGCCATCGGCACCAACACCACTAACATTGGTAACAACACCACGGCTATCGGCAACAACACCACCAACATTGGCAACAACACCACAGCTATCGGCACCAACACTACCAACATTGGCAACAACACCACAGCTATCGGCACCAACACTACCAATATTGCCACCAATACGGCAGGCATCGCGGCCAACACTACGGGTATTGCGACGAATGCCACGGGTATTGCCGCCAATACAACAGCTATTGCCGCCGTCTCGACAGGCGTAACCACCAACACTGCGGATATCGCCACGAATGTCACCAATATTGCGGCCAACACCACAAGTGTTACGGCTCTGGAGCAATTGGTCTCCGTGGGGACAGCGGTCAATACTATCCAGGTCGGGGTCGGGGCGCAGGCAACATCACCTGGTGCGACGGCCATCGGGGTGGGCGCGATTGCGTCCGGCTCCACGGCGGTCGGTGCCAATGCCATGGCGACCGGAGCGGACAGTGCGGCATTTGGGCGCAATGCCGCCGCTACAGGTGCCCAGTCTACGGCCCTTGGTGAGAACTCGACGGCATCCAATGCCAATTCAACCGCCATAGGCCAAGGGGTTGCCACCAGTGCCGACAACCAGATCGCTCTTGGTTCTTCAACCCAAACCCTGACGGTTGCCGGGATTACATCGGCAACAAGCCTGACGGCCCAAGGTGTCGTGACCGGACTTGTGACCACAGATGCCAGCGGTAATCTCGCCAGTGACGGCGGTGCGCTACAAACCCAGGCCAACACCAACACGGTAGGTATTGCTGCCAATGTCTCGGCGATTTCACGTAACACATCAGGGATTTCTGCCAACAATACCGCGATCTTACTCAACACCGCCGGGATCAACACCAATAAGACGGCCATTGCCGCCAATCTGGGGCTAATCCTGGGTAACACCCAGGCTATAAATGAGCTACGCGAAGGCACAGCGGCTCTGGCCTCTATCCCCGATCTGTATTTACAAAAGGATGAGAAATGGACTGTAGCTGGCGGTTTGGCCGGGTATGACGACGGTTACGGCGGTGTGGAATACGGCTTTGGCGGCGGTATGCAATTCCGCCTCGGCGACAAAAATAGCCATGCCTCCTTCGGCATAGCAGCTGCAGTATCAGGCAGCACCTACACAGCCCGCATACAGGCACGTATTGGAGGGTAGGTTCACAGGCGTATTGTGCGCGGCAACCTCCCCCTTGACGGGGGAGTGAGGTGTAAAATAGCCTCAGAAGTTTCTCACTTAAGAGATAATCCGTAAACGGTACATTGGATGCGACATCAAGCGGAAGCATACTGATATACTGGACGCGTTCCAAAAAACCATAGATGAGTTTGAGCTTCAGAACAATTTTGCGTGCCTAAAAAACACGCCAACGGTATCACGTCTCTATTCTTGCATGTCAAAATATGATAAACTGGTGCGGCCGAGAAGACTCGAACTTCCACGGGTTTTACCCCACAGCGACCTCAACGCTGCGCGTCTACCAATTCCGCCACGGCCGCACGATGAGTGAGGGTGCGTTAGCAAAGTATCACGGCTTTGCAAAGGGGAAATTGATGGCTTGGTGTGATTGTGCTTGATTTTTGTCGGTTAAAGCCCAAGTTTAAACTATGGCACTGAAACACGAAAAACCTAATCCGGCTCTTATGGCCGAGCTTATCTAAGTCCGAGATGCTGCGGGCGAGTTGGATGATCGTTTGACCGTTACGAACTGGCTCCCTGAAAATTTTGAACGCGAGGCCTTAAAAACTATCCTGAACACGCTACGGGCCTTACCTAAAGGTACAGCCTTTGCCGCTCAAGCTAATTTACGCGTTGGCAAGGCCGAGTTACAAAATATAGAGTAAATTTATTTTAAGACCGATGCGGCGGTTACTGAAAATGCCGGGGAAAACGAAGCAAATTTTTTACAAAGGCGCAGTGATTTTGGCCGCTCTATCATTTTTTTAAAGGGTACTATCGAAACCGCCCTCAGCGAATGTCGCCGCCAAGGCCGAACCGAAGAGACCGAAGATGCGCCGCCTGAGGTCGAGCAACGTACTGACCATATTGCGCACCCCGAACTTGACGAAAGATTGCACTCCATCGAGCAATACATGCGCGCGTCGCGAGAGGCAGTGGACACTTTATTTATCGAGGATGCACCAAGCCGTAAACCCTTGCAGCGCATTATCCAAGACACGGAAAATATTTCCAGCATGGCGAGGGCAATTGCTGCTCTAAACTCTGCATCTAAGTGGGTTTGGGTTGGCTTAGGTAAAGCGCTGAAAGCTTCACCGCAAGCCCTGATAAAAGTCATGAACGGTGTAAAAGTGGCCAATGAAATTGCCCGCCTACTGACCAAACGTTGGAACGATTTTCAAACCGATATTACCAATTTTGGTCACGACCAAATGGATAAAACCGCAAATGCGGTCATTGAAACCGTCAAAATAGCCAGAGCCAAGCTTAACCCAACACCACCCCCCGTGGACCCCGAAATCCAAAAGGCCGCCGAAGCCGAAGCGGAAAAGCTTTTGAAGCAAAACAAGCCGGTGCCGGACGTTACCGCCTTGAATGTGCGAAATTTGAATTTGATGAATAGAAAATTTACCAATGTCGCATTGTTGGACAATATAAAATGGCTGCGCTCTATTGATTTAGATGGCACGAAAATTGCAAATTTCACGCCTTTGCGTTCCCTGAAACATCTCACCAAACTCGACATCAGAAACACCAAAATCACAGACCTCGCACCCATAAGCGGCTTGGAGAAATTGCAAGCGCTCTATCTAAATAGCACAGGCGTGACAGACTGGTCTTCCGTTGCTCATGTTAAACATGTGTATGGTCGGTCTGATGATTGGGATAAATAGAGACGCTTGATTTATCTTCTTGCGGCCTCCATATTTTAGTTATGAATGGTCGCCCACCTATTTTTGCCGCCAGTCCCGCGCAGTGGCGGACTAGCGTTGCGCCTGTCACCTATCCGGGCGCTGTATCCGTTATGGAAGCGCGGGTGGGGGCTATTGTTGCGGGCGGTGATAAAGAACTGGTTTGGTGGTTGGAACACCCGGCGCTCTATACGGCGGGGACGAGTGCGGACATTTCTGATCTGATCGACCCTGGGCGCTTCCCGGTGTTCAAAACTGGTCGCGGTGGGCAATATACCTATCACGGGCCGGGGCAATTGGTGGCGTATTTTATGCTTGATTTGAAAACGCGCGGACGGGATGTACGGGCCTTTGTGGCCGGGCTAGAGGATTTGGTGATTGCGACATTAGCGGATTTCGGGGTCAGCGCGAACAAGCGGGCCGGACGGGTCGGGGTTTGGGTGGATACGGCGGACAGCCAAGGGCAAAAAAGCGAGGCAAAAATCGCCGCTATCGGCGTGCGGGTGCGCAAATGGGTCAGCTATCACGGCATTTCCATCAATATTAACCCGGATTTATCCCATTACGGCGGCATCGTCCCGTGCGGCATCAGCGAACACGGCGTCACCAGTCTTGCGGCCTTGGGGGTGGAGGCCAACATAAAGGCTGTGGAGGCCGCGCTGAAAGAAAATTTCAAAAAGATATTTGGGCCGATAGAATAGGCAATAACCAAACCAACAGCTTTCAATCAAAGGTCGTACCGTGCCGCCCGTATTTATTGTCGTTGTTGTCTGTGGGGATGGTTCTGTCGCCGATATACATGGTGAGCACACTAACGCCAATGGAGGTTATCAAAATAAGGGCCATATTATCCCGAGCCCATATTTCCATCTGCGTCTGTACTTCCGCTTGCGTGATTTTGCCGTCGACCTGATCTGTGATTATTTGTATAAATGTGTCGCCGCCAAGCATTGACAATGCGGCACCAAAACCAACCATGGCCACGACGATATACAAAACCACATAGGCCAAAAACATCCAGCCGCTTTTGTCGCCGTTGTGCAGACGTTTTATCCAAATCACCGCCCACGGATAAATCAACAAATAGCTGATTATACTCAGCATTTGGCCAATTTTCGGGTCGAGCAGGTTTATCAGGCTCAGGGCAACTGAAATAAGGATCAAGATAAAACCGCCACGGTAAAATTCGGCGGAGCTGATGCGCCCATAAGGGGATAACAATAAATGACCCATTTTTCTCTCTATCAGTTACAAGCCCAATGAAAAACCCGCCGTGCGGCGGGCTTTTCAGACTAACATGTCCGGCCCCTATTCCTCGTCGACGCCTCTGGGAATAGTTTTATCACCAATATACAACATGACAAGGCTAATGAAACCACCGACAATCATCATCGGAACGTGCAAGGATTGGCTCATAGCTTCCATTTTTGTATTCATCTCGGCCTCGCCCATACCTTCGCTAGTGGCCTCCATTGCAAACTTAAAAATCTCGCTACCGCCAAGGATCATGAACGCAATCATGAATAAAACAAAATATATTAAAAGATAGAGCAAAAACATCCAGCCGCTTTTACCGCCGTCGCGCAAACGTTTGATCCAAATCACCGCCCAAGGATACAGCAGCAATAATGGCAAATAGCCAATGAGCTTGGCAGACTGGGGCAATAAATAACCCGCCACCCCAATAAGTACACCTATTGCAATTAAAATAAGACCGGCCCGCATAAATTCGGCGGTATTAATACTGCCATTTGGTGAAAATAATAAATTTCCCATAGTTTTCTCCCTGTTTTAATTGCCCCATAAGACGATAAAAAAAATGATTTTGCAAGCCAAAACCGGGCGACAATAGCCTGATATTCCCAAGAGTGTGCGCTTTAACCGTACCGGTTTTTGTCTGCTTGCCCCGGTGCGACTGCCAACCATAAGGTGAACAAAGCCGGCAATGCAGCCATGATCCAATTGGCTTTGGGGAGACCTGCCGCAAGCCTGTCCTGGTAGGTTTTTAGAACTTTTTGCATGGCCTCTTCATTGCCCGCATATTCGGGATGGGCCATGACCGTATCGAAATATTCGATGCCGCCATAGTTTAAAATAAGCACAAGAAACACGAGCGCCATCAAGGAAAACAGCCCAATCAATGGCCAGAACGAGCGGCCAAGATCATGCAGGCGCTTGCCAAACACAGACATAATAATATGTAAATTAAGAAAGAACAAAGCAAATTCCAACAAGAAGTTGGTCAAACCATTGCCCGTATAGACAAGCAAATATTTTTGCGCCAACACGAAGGCAGTAAACGCAATAACCGCAATGATGAACGGACGGCGCGCCATGCGGCCACCCGGTGATAAAAATAACTTAATTACTGGTGTCATAATATTTGCTTCCCAAAACGACGGCTATGGCAAGCCTGCCGCCTTGGTATAAAAAACCCACACATGTTTGGCAAGCCTTAACCCTGTGTTCAAAGACCTATAGTATACAGCTTGTAAGATACTGGCAAATTGACAAGTCTTGGATGTGGAAGCGTTATGGAAAAATCTATTATATTTACGAGCCTGCTAAGTTGCGTTTTCATATTGTCCGCTTGCGAAAAGCCCGAAGCCGCATTGACCGATGATATAGCACGCCCCCCTCAAAAACAAACACCAGACCAAGCATCAGACCAAACCGCCGCCACACCCGTCCAAACCCATATAGGCGTGAATGAACCAGTACCGCACACCGCTAGTGCCACACAACAGATAAAACCCGTTGCCCGCACACCCGTCGCAACCCAATCAACCCCCTCCCCCGCACGACATACGCATACCACACCGTTTAAAGTACAGCGCTGCATCAATATGGGCAATGCGTTGGAAGCCCCTAAGGAGGGCGATTGGGGCTATAGGATCCGTGCCAAGGATTTTCGAACCGTCGCACAAGCCGGGTTTGATACTGTGCGTTTACCCATTCGTTGGGACGCACATACGCAGCACCGCCGCCCCTATGCCGTAGATCCGGCTTTCATGACCCGGATTAAAACCGTTGTGGCACAAGCTCAGGCGGCGGGTCTTGGCGTGATTATTGATGTGCATCATTATCAAGACTTAATGAAACGTACCAACAAAGAGCAAGCCCGCTTCCTCGCCATTTGGGACCAGATCGCCCGTACATTTGCACATGCCCCGGACACTGTATATTTTGAAGTCCTTAACGAACCAACCCTGGAAATATCCAAGGCCCGCCTGAACGCTCTTTATGCCAAAACTATACCCGTGATCCGCGCCAGCAATCCGAAGCGCAAAATAATCCTTGGCGGTAATTCATGGAACTCCATCGAAGCTTTAGCAGATGTCCGTTGGCCCTTATATCTCGGCAAAAAGGACGCCAATCTGGTCGCTACATTCCATGATTACGGCCCCCATAAATTTACCCACCAAGGCGCCGAATGGATGGAACCCAAAATGCCAATGGGGCGCCGTTGGGGTACACAAGCCGATGTCGCTGATTTAAAGCTGACCTATCAATTGGCAAATGATTTCAAAGCCAGAACCGGGCTTCCCGTGTTGGTCGGCGAATTTGGTGTTATCGATAAAGTGTCCCTATCCGAGCGCATGGCCTGGACAAAAACCAGGCGCAAAACCATGGAAGCACACGGCATGTCTTGGTGCATATGGGATTTTTCCGGTGCCTTTAAAATCTATGATACCAATACGGAAAGTCGGTATCCGGGGCTCAAAGATGCTTTATTTGGGCGCTAAACTCAAATAAAGTTCCCTAAGCGGTTTATTCGGGGTACAAACCTGCTTACTATTCATCCATGAACGCACCATCCCCCCTCACCGCTACACCGCCCGCCCGGCTTAACTGGTCAGATAACGGCGAACCAATAGCGCAAGATTTTGACGATATTTATTTCTCGGTGGACGGCGGGCTTGCAGAAACCCGGGCCGTGTTTCTGGACGGGTGCGGCTTGCCGGAAGCATGGCAAGATTGCGGCACATATGTTGTTGGTGAGTTGGGGTTTGGTTCAGGCCTTAACTTTCTGGCCGCGTGGGATCTATGGCGGGCTACGAAAAAACCGGGCCAGAGATTGCATTTTATTTCGGTGGAAGCCTTTCCGCTTGATAAGCAACAATTGACCCGCGCCCTGGATAATTTCCCTGCTCTCAAACCCTTGGCGGACAGGTTGATTGCAAAATGGCCAGGACCCGTGAAAGGCACGCACAGACTAAATTTTGGCAATGTGGCGCTCACCTTGTATCACAGCCATGTTGAGCGGGCTTTGACCGGGTTGGACGGACGCATCAATGCCTGGTTCCTCGACGGATTTTCCCCGGCCAAAAACCCGGATATGTGGACGGATAAAACCTTTGCACATCTCGCCAATTTATCTGCGCCAAATGCGAAACTGGCGACATTTACGGTCGCCGGAAATGTCAGACGCGGGCTTGAAAATGTTGGTTTTACCGTCTCGAAAAAACCGGGCTTTGGTCGCAAGCGCGAACGCTTGCAAGCAAGGTTTAAAAGCGGCGTAAAATCAAATGCCCAACCCGTTGATATTCCGGTCATCATTGGCGGCGGCATTGTAGGTGCTAGCATCGCCCACAGTTTTATCCGGCGCGGCATTACGCCGATCTTGATCGACCCGCACCCGGATCTTCGTACCGCCGCTAGCGGTAATCCGGCCGGATTGATGATGCCAAAACTTGATCTGCAAGACAGGCCGGAGGCACGGTTTTACAACGCCGCCTTTCTCTATGCCAAAGCCCTGTACCGTAAGCACGCTACGGTGTTGGAGACGGGAATATTACACCTAGCGGGTTCAGACAAAGAGCAAGCGCGGTTTGCAAAAATATACGCCAATCAAGCTTTGCCCGAACACGAAATGCACTGGGTCGAAGCCCATAAAGCTCGTGAATATTTGGCTGCAAAAAAAGAACCCGGTTATGGCGGCCTGTATTTTCCCAGTGCCTTGGTGTTATCACCAAAGCTTAGCACCCAAGCTTTGTCGGCATCTGCGACAAAAATTCTGACCCGCGTTGGCAAAATCTCTAAAATTGATGATGTCTGGCATATTTTTGACGGGGACGGGAACTCTCTTGCAACAACCACGACTTTGTTCATGTGTAATGGTGCAAACATTCTAGACCTATTTTCCGCTGATGTGCGGTTTACCCGTGGGCAAATTTGCTGGAACGAAACCGTAGCCACGCCCCAATGCGCATATATTTTAGGCAATTATGCACTCCCCTATAAGGGCGGGGTATTGATCGGCGCAACCCATAGCCATGTCGGCCCCGGTGAAGACAATGAAACCCGCAAGCAAGATAGCGGCGATATTATAAAACATTTCGGCGACAGCATTCATGCAAGACTTGATGGCAGCGGCTGGTCTGCCCGTGCGTCCGTGCGGGTCACAACCCGCAACACCTTGCCCATTGCCGAGCGAATAGACGGTGGTTTATTTATCCTGAGCGGTCTGGGGTCACGCGGATTAATGTTGGCACCCTTATTAGGCGAGGCTTTGGTGTGCAAAGCCCTGGGCGAGCCTTCGCCTTTGGACATACAGACACAAATACGGTTTAAACATAATAATAAAGTTTGAGGCAATTAAGGCTTGAGGCTGAGAGGACACAAAGATAGGTTGACGCAAATTTCACAACGAGGATATTATGAAACTTTCTAGCGATATTTCGGCCATAATAACAGGCGGCGCATCCGGGCTCGGCGAAGGTACGGCACGAGCTTTGGCCGCTCGAGGTGTCAAAATTGGTATTTTTGATATGAACGAACAGCGCGGCGAAATGATTGCCAAGGAACTTGGCGGTACATTCGCATTGGTGGATGTCTCCGACGAAGCTAGCGTCGATGCCGGGTTTGCCAAACTACGCGCCGCCAATGGCCAAGAACGGATCATGGTCAATTGCGCAGGCGTAGCGGGCGGCATGAAAACAGCTTCACGTGACCGCAAGACCGGCGAGATCCGGGCGCACTCCACCGACTTTTTTACCAAAATCATCAATGTCAATCTGATCGGTACATTTATGTGTGTAGCCAAATCAGCTGCCGGAATGATGAGCCTTGAGGGGACAGATCCGGACGGTGAGCGCGGTGTTATTATCAACACCGCATCGGTCGCGGCCCAGGACGGCCAAATCGGGCAAGTGGCCTACGCGGCTTCCAAAGGCGGTATCTTGTCGATGGCGCTTCCGGTCGCCCGCGATCTGGCCCGCGAAGGTATTCGGTGCAACACCATTTTGCCGGGCTTTTTCGAAACCCCTATTTATGAGCAAATGAAGCCGGAGGTCAAAGAAGCCTTGCGCGCCTATGTGCAGTTCCCGGCCAGGTTTGGCACAACCAAAGAATACGCCGAACTGGTCACAACCCTGTGCGAACAGGTTTATATCAATGCAGAATTTATCCGCGCTGATGCCGGTGCCAGAATGCCCCCGCGCTAGGCTAAACAATACAAGATCAAATCAGCGTAATAAAAGTCGAGCACATATGTGTATGGCACCTATAAATAATAATGGGCCAGAATGCCCCCGCGCTAGGCGCAAAAAAATCGATACCAAATCAGCGCAATTGAAGCCAAGTACATATGTGTATGGCACCTCTTAATAATAATAATGGGCCAGAATGCCGCCGCGCTAGGGTAGATAATACTTAAACCCTGTAGGGTGCATAGAGTCTCTTGGCAAAATGCACCTTTGGCACTGTGGCGCTAGGGACTATCATTCCCCGGCTTTGGCCAGTGCCTTTTCGATGATTTTAGTGCTCAAGACTTGCGGTAATATTTGCGGGTCTACTAGGCCTGTACCCGGCGGATACACTAGATAAAGCGGCACGCCGGAACGCCCGTGGCGGGTCAATTCAGCCGTAATGGCATCGTCGCGGCGAGTCCAGTCTGCGATCAACATCACGGTATTTGTGCGGGCAAATAAGTCTTTGGTGGCACGGCGTTGTAGCACCAATTTATCATTGACTTTGCAGCTTACGCACCAGGCGGCAGTGAAATCCACGAATACAATATTACCTTCTGCTCTAAGCTGCGCCACCCGCTGCGGCGACCAAGCTTGCGCTTCGGGCAGCTCGGCCACCATTTGCGCAGATTGGGCATTGCGCAAATCATAAATAAAATAGCCAGTGGCTAACACACTCACCGCCAGTAATAGTTTTGCAAATACGCCCTTGCGCTTCCAAAGCCATAGGGAAAATCCAAAGGTTAATATGGCGCCTAACACTCGCAACACACCGTCCGCACCAGTTTGCACGGCTAGCACCCAAATCAACCAAACCGCTGCACCGAGCATAGGAAAGGCCAAAAACTGTTTAAATATATCCATCCACGGCCCCGGCTTTGGCAAGCGTTTAAGCAAGCCCGGCGCATAGGACAGGGCCAAAAACGGCAAAGCAAAACCTGCACCCAATGCGGTAAAAATCAGCAATGTCGTCAATGATGACTGGGCAAAAGCAAAGCCGAGCGCCCCGGCCATGAAAGGAGCCGTACAGGGCGTGGCAACAATAACCGCCAAAACTCCGGTAAAAAACGCGCCTTTATAGCCGCCGCTAGTCGCCAGATCAGAGCCAGTGTTTTGCAAATGCCCGCCAACATCAAAAAACCCGAACAGATTAAAAGCAATGATAACAAACAATAAAGCCAACGCACCGACCAAAACCGGGTTTTGCAACTGAAAGCCCCAGCCAACACTGGCACCGCCCGCTTTAAGTGCCAAAATGACACCCGCCAAGGTCAAAAACGATACCATAACACCAAGCACATAGAGCCAACCATGCGTGCGGATGCTCTTGCGCTCATCATGGGCAGCGCGGGCAAAACCGAGAACTTTGAGGGACAATACCGGAAACACGCACGGCATTAAATTCAAAATCATACCGCCAATAAACGCGCCGAGCAATGCGGCCCATAAACCAACAGATGTGTGAATACCCCTACCGCCAGAACCAGTTTTTACCTTACCTATATCAACTTTTGCATCCGCTATTGCGCTCACCTCAATACCGCGCCGGACCCAACCATTTTCAGTTTTTTCCTCAAATGCTAGCACGCCGGGAATGTTTTCTATACCGTCTGCCAGTCCGAAGCTTGGCGTCAAATTTATACGCACGCCGCGCTCGGCACTGAGAATATCTTGCGGCGCACTCGCATCTATCAAGTCTTGCTCATAGGGGAAAAAATACGGGTTTTTAAGTGCGGCAAAATCTAGCTTGCCACCGCCAATATCAAGCGTGAGAAAATTATTTTTTAACACCGCAGAGGCTTCAAGACCCTCCGGTTTCGGTGCGCGTTTTATAGTGCGCTCAATATTGCCCGACCAACGCTCGTCTTTTACCGCCTCCCCGACCCTCAAGGTCAAACTCAGATTGGCCATTTCTGGTAAACATATCTGGTAACAAACCAGATATGTGGCCTGGGCTTTGATGGTCAATTCTTCGCCGAGCTGTGCGTCTTTGGCAATATGCATAGGCATGGGTAAGAGCAGCCTGTCTTCAAAGGCATAATTGATCAAAGGCCCTGTGGATACGGTCTGGGGCAAAGGCCAAATGATATCGCCAATACTAGTCGTATCCGGTATATCCCAGTGCAGTTCCGCCGGTTCGCCCGGCCCGCCCGCATTGCGCCAATAAGTGTGCCAATGGGGTTCAAGCCGCATGGACAAAGCTATATAAATGTCCTGACCCGGCTCCACTGTGTCATAACTGGTCACAAGTTGGGCCACGGCACGTCCGGATTTAACCGCAGCCGATTCCGCAGCCCGCGCAAATGGCGCCAACCAGACAGCAATAAGAGCCAAACATATAATCCATAAATTTCGCATTAAATGCTCCTACACGCCCCCCATTAAAATGCAAAGCCAGAAACGAACCTATCACGAGAAAATGAAAGGCCCGTGTGTTTATTTAACCAGATTTGCCACCTTACCAATCACATCCAACATTCGGGCAATATCTGCCGGGCTTGACAGGCTGTGATCTGCGTTTTTTATCAGGCTTAGCTCTACATCCGGGCTAGTGAGAGCCTCCACTAATTTTAGAGCATGTTGCCAAGGCACGCTCGTATCTTTCATACCGTGGATGATCCGCACCGGGATTTTGATATTTATGGGCGCGTCCAGGATTTGATTGTCGCGTCCGTCCAATATGAGTGCGCGGCTAATCTCGTAAGGTTCATCGTAATCGGACGGTTCATAATAAATGCCGTCTTCCATGATGGTTTTGCGGATTGCGCTGCTAAACCCGGCCCACATCAATTTTTCGGTAAAATCCGGGGCCGGTGCGAGCAAAACCAAAGCCTTGATACGCTGCGGCCTAGCCAAAGCTGCCAACAATGCCGTCCAACCGCCCATGCTGGAGCCCAACAAAATTTGCGGCCCCGCAGTGATCTCGTCAATGATTTGCACTGTGTCTTGCACCCAACGCGATATAGTACCTCGGGCAAAATCGCCGCTAGATACCCCGTGGCCAAAATAGTCAAACCGGGTAAATGCTCGGCCTTGCTTATCTGCCCACGCGTGCAAGGCGGGCGCTTTGGAGCCGTCCATATCGGATTTAAGCCCGCCGCACCATATAAGACCAGGGCCGTTACCACCGCTTTGCTTATAGCCAATGGTGTTGGCGTCCAAACCGCCATAAGCATTTGCCTGCAAGAATTTAACTGAACACTTATTCACGTATTTTTTCCCCTAAATGTGTTTGTTATGATATGTGGCATTCAAAATCATCTCAATTCAGATTATGATCACTTATGAACATTCTTCAAGTCGTACCAGAATTAAATGCAGGCGGGGTCGAGCGCACCACTATCGAGATTGCCCACGCCCTCACCACCGCCGGATATGTACCCCATGTGGCCAGTATGGGCGGGCGGCTAGAAGATGAATTAAGAGATGTGGGCGGTATCTTGCACCGCTTGCGGGTTGGCAGTAAAAACCCTATGTCCTTGCGCCGCAATACAAAGGCTCTGATTAACATCATTAAAACCCGAAAAATAGATATCGTTCATGCTCGTTCTCGCGCCCCGGCCTGGCCTGCCAAGGCTGCTGCGAAAGCCACCAATACGCCGTTCATCACCACCTATCACGGTATCTACAACGCCCGGTCGGGCCTAAAACGCCGCTATAATGCAGTCATGGCCAAGGGTGATATAGTCATCGCCAATTCCAATTTTACCAAAGACCATATTATTCGCGAGCACAAAATTAACGCCGGGAAAATAGTGGTCATTGCCCGCGGCGTCGATATGGACATATTTGACCCGGCATTGGTTACGGATGCGGATATAACCCAGATAAAACAAGACTGGGGTGTCGGCAATAGCTCCACCATTGTATTGCCTGGCCGCCTGACCCGTTGGAAAGGTCAATTGGTAGCGGTCGATGCTTTAAAGCAGCTGCACAGTCAGGGCATCAATACGGCGCTCGTCTTGCTCGGAGATGCCCAGGGACGTGATGATTATGTAGCGGAGATAAAATCCCAAGCTTATAAGCTTGGCCTCAGCGACAAAATTATCCTCGCCGGTCATAGCCGCTCCGTACCCACAGCTTTGGCGGCAGCGGATGTGGTGATTTCAGCCTCAACCGACCCGGAAGCTTTTGGCCGGGTTATGGCAGAGGCGCAAGCTATGCAGCGTTTGGTTGTCGCCAGTGATCACGGCGGGGCGCGCGAAACGGTCATAGAAGGCAAAGGCGGGCGCTTGGTAACGCCCGGTGATCCGCAAGCCCTGGCAGACGGTATTGCCGATATTCTGGGCTTGTCAAAGTCCGAATACACAAACCGGGCGCTAGCAGCCCGCAAACGCATAGGCTTGCACTATTCAGCCCAGACACTCAAAGCCGCCACTTTGGCGGTGTATGCACAAGTCTTGCACGACAAAGGTGGCAATTAAGCCACTAAGCGCCGTAAAATTGCCGCACACAGCCAATCAGTTCTTGAATAAACCTGCTAGGGTCGCCATATTCCCACCGTACCAAAGAATTGGTGCAAGAACGAAGCTACAACGGAGACCAACATAGCCCGCAGACCACACGCCGCGCCGCCCAAAAAACGAGGCCCGCGCATTAACGACGAAATTACGTCGCCCAAAGTCCTCCTCATAACAGAAACCGGTGAAAAAAAAGGTGTTGTCTCCATTGACGACGCGCTTGCCCATGCCCGGTCCGTTAAACTTGATTTGGTCGAAGTGGCCCCAAGCCCGGATTTACCCGTGTGCAAAATTCTGGACTACGGCAAAATGCGGTTTGAAGCGCAAAAGAAAAAATCCGCTAACAAAAAGCGGCAAAAAACCCAACAGCTTAAAGAAATTAAAATGCGGCCCAATATCGACACCCATGATTATCTGGTCAAAACCCGTAATATGCAAAAATTCATCGACCGGGGTGACAAAGTTAAAGTCACTATCCGCTTTAGAGGCAGAGAAATGGCCCATATGGGTCTGGGACGCGATCTGTTGACCCGGGTGAAAGAAGATTTTGAAGAAACCACCAAGGTCGCGTTCGAGCCAAAACCGAAGGCCGCCTCATGACAATGGTGCTAGCGCCTAAATAACATTTTTCTTCACAAGCTTTCGCAGCTTACCCCATAGACAAACTACAAACCCATGTGAGGGTGCATATTTGGGGGTTTCATCTGGATGGACAGTCGCTATACGGCTTTCATAACCATTGGGGGTGAGTAGCTCAGTTGGTTAGAGCCGCCGGCTCATAACCGGCTGGTCGGGGGTTCAAGTCCCTCCTCACCCACCAGCTTTCGCTAACTACGTTAGCTACGGCTTGGCAAGCCAGGCTCCTCAACCAACGGCCTGTAAGGCTTGTCCGGATAAGCGAAGGCTGTCACGCCGAAGCCTTGGCGTAGGCGGACTACTGAACCCTAAGGAAAGAACGTGCCTGAACACTTAGACACAACATATAAACGCAAGCAAATTCTTGAAAAATTTTTAACAAGAAAACAGATATTCAACCATCCATATTTTTTTGATAAATTGGAAAACTGTGCACGGGATAATCTGATGCATGCCATTATTTCCCTATAGCACTTACCCTCGAACCGCCTTTAACATCGCCTTTGACCGCCCGGCCAATGTGGCATCACAAGCGCTGATCTGGCTGTAGCGGCGGCGGACTTTACCGGGAAGCTTGCCGACCCGGCCCAGTTTGCTTTCGCCGAAGTTTTCCACCCCGCCGTATAGCTTTGACAAGGCCGCAACCGGGCCATTAACAGCGATAAACCCTGCTCTTACCTCAATATCTTCACTGGCATAATGGCGTTTATAGCCGTCAATGCCTTCGCCCAAATCAATGCGCTTATAGCCAAGTTTGCCCGCCCCATCAATCATGGCTTCGAGGAGTTGAATGCCCGGCGCCAAGGTTTGAAAATCCGAATTATAGGCCACCATCCAACTGTGGAATGTAGTGCCGTCGCACAGGCCCAAATCGACCGCAGCCAATTTGTCTCCGAAATACAAGGCATGCATGTCGGTGCGCAACTCCGCCTGCGACCCCCTTTGCCAAAAATCCTCCAACATGGCCAATGTCCACCCGACAGACAGAACATCATATTTCCCGGTCTCCGCAAATTTTTCGCGTTTCCAACGGATAAGTTGTGCAAATACGTCACTGCCTGACGACATAAACTCCACACGGCGCGGGCCTAATTCTTCCGCTTTTCGCACCCGGCGGCGATGGCTTTTCAAGTGCCTGCGGTAACTTTTATCTCGCGAGGCCCGCCAAGCTTCGGCGTCCATAGAAATATCCATAACCGTACAAGCATTGGTTTGCCCGCTATAGTCAGGTAATAAATTGTTCGGATCAACCAATGCAGAGAAATGAAAAGCGCCAAACCCGGCCTGTTTGAGAACGCTATATACGTCAAATCTAGTGTCGGGTGCGCAGATAAAGCCGTGATAGTCGGTCATGGGCGTACCAACCGGGCGCACAAAACCGACTTTGCCGGATGTGCTGATTTTGGCCTGAAACGGCAAAAATGCAATGGGCTCGCCAGCCTGCAAAACCACCAATACATGTACATCTGGGCATAACTGATCTAGTAATTGCGTATAGTCGCTGTGGAAATACGGGCTGTACAATGCCGGGTTTGCGGCACGAAATTCGGCCCATGCGTTAAGCTCATAGCCACTCAACCCGCCAAAAGCCGTAATTTTAGTGTTGATCCCGTTCACCCGCCTGCACCATGTTAATTGAACGGCTTATTAGCAAATATTGGTGAAAACGCCGTTAATACGCACAGAAACTATATTGCCGGCACGGCCGAGCTGATCAAATTAAGCGGCAAAGCGGTGGTGTCTTTGGCCTGACGCAAGGCAATGCGCGATTGCACATCCGAAACCAATGAGAACGACAATAATTTTTCGCGAAGGAACCGGTCATAGGCGTGCATATCGGACGTGACGATACGCAGCATATAATCCACCGCGCCGGTGACCACGGCACATTGTACCACTTCGGGCATGGATTGGACGGCTCTTTCGAACTGCTCCATATTTTCTTTATTTGGCATGGCCAGTTTGACGGCCACGAATACCTCGAAATCAAGACCCAGTTTTTGCCGCGACAAGCGAGTGACGCGCTGTTTGATAATACCGTCTTCTTCCATACGTTTAATGCGGCGCCAACACGGTGAAGACGACAATCCGACTTGCTCCGCAATCTCCGCAACCGATAAAGCCGCATCATTTTGAATGACGTGCAGGATTTTCGCATCAATATTATCAAGCTTGTTAGACATATTATTTCTCTTTTTTTGTATATTTTGTAATTTTGTGCCTATATATACGCATTATTCAGATTATTTGCAAACATAATTACGGGTAATTCAGGTAATAATTCCCAAACTGCCGGCTAGACCGCCATCAAGGCCCCATCTAGATCATTGTCCAATCAAGGTATTATTCATGACCAGCCGAAAAAATACATCCAATCTCTCCAACCTCTACGTGCCAGAACCAGAGTTCCGCCCTGGGGATTTGCCGGATTATTCCAACATCAATCTTAACAAAGAAAAATGGCCTGACAGACCCGATCCGTTGGTCGATGCTTACGAAACTGAACCCCATGCAACCGGCCTAGTGCGTGCATTGAAGCTAAACGGCGAAACCTACGGACAATGGGATCCAAAGCTTTCACCAGACACACTCAGACAAGCCTTGCGCCATATGCTGCTGACACGGGTTGTCGACAAGCGCATGTTTGCCATGCAACGCCAAGGCAAATTATCATTTTACATGAAAAGTATCGGCGAAGAAGCCATTGCCGTGGCAACCGCCATGGCTCTTGAAGACACGGACATGGTGTTTCCGTCTTATCGCCAACAGGGCATTTTGATGACACGCGGTTGGCCCGTAGTGGATTTGATGAACCAATGCCTGTCCAACAAGGCTGACAAGCTGCAAGGCAAAGCCATTCCCATTTGCTATTCCGTGCGCGACAAAGGCTTTTATTCTATTTCCGGCAATCTCGGCACCCAGATGATCCAGGCGGTTGGCTGGGCTATGGCCTGTGCCTATAAAGGGACAAACGAAGTTGCCTCCGCCTTTACCGGCGAAGGGGCAACGGCCGAAGGTGATTTTCATTATGCACTTAATTTCGCCTCCACCTACCGGGCGCCCGTTATCATCAATGTGGTCAATAACCAGTGGGCAATATCCACATTCCAGGGCATCGCAGCGGGCCAGAGCCGTTCTTTTGCGTCCAGAGGCCTTGGTTTTGGACTGGCCAGTTTACGGGTTGACGGCAATGATTTTCTCGCCGTTTACGCCGCCGTTAAATGGGCTTCTGAGCGTGCCAGAAACGGCGGCGGGGCCACAGTTATCGAGCATTTCACCTACCGTCAGGAAGGGCATTCAACCTCGGATGATCCGTCCGCCTACCGTGCCAAAGGCGAAGCCGAAGCCTGGCCATTCGGCGACCCTATTGACCGCCTGAAAGAACATTTAATCAAATTGGGTGAATGGGACCAGGAACAGCAAGACGCTTTGATTGTCGAGCTAAAAGCCCATGTGCGCGAATCCTATAAAAAGGCAGAAGCCATGGGGACTTTGGCTAGCCCGACCGAAATAAACCCGGCCACCATGTTTGAACAAGTGTTCGAGGAAATGCCAACCCATTTGCGCCGACAGCGCCAAGAACTGGGGATATAATCATGGCTGAGGCAATGAAACAGATGAATATGATACAAGCCATCAACTCGGCTTTAGACATTAAGATGAGCCAGGACCCGGACGTGTTGGTGTTCGGCGAAGATGTTGGTTATTTTGGCGGCGTATTTCGCTGTACGGCGGGCTTGCAAGAAAAACACGGTCTGCACAGATGCTTCGACACCCCCATTGCCGAAGGCGGCATTATTGGCGTGGCCGTCGGTATGGCGGCTTACGGCTTGCGTCCCGTTGCGGAAATCCAGTTCGCCGATTATATATATCCCGGCTATGACCAGATTGCGTCCGAAGCGGCGCGCTTGCGCTACCGCTCTAACGGCGAATTCACCGCACCTCTGACCATCCGTACGCCCGTAGGCGGCGGCATTCACGGCGGGCAAACCCATTCCCAAAGCCCCGAAGCTTTGTTCACCCATATTGCCGGGCTGAAAACCATCATCCCGTCTAACCCCTATGACGCTAAAGGCTTGCTAATCAAAGCTATAGAGGACAATGATCCGGTGCTGTTTTTGGAACCTAAACGTCTTTATAACGGCCCATTTTCAGGCGACCCACACATGCCTGCACGAAATTGGTCGAAACATGAGCTGGGCGAGGTGCCGGAAGGCCACTACACCATTGATTTTGAAAAAGCCCGCCTGCACAGGGAAGGCGCTGATCTGACCATACTTTGCTACGGTACTATGGTTTGGGTGGCCGAAGCGGCTGTAGAGGCCACGGGTGTAGATGCTGATATTGTCGATTTGCGCTCCTTAATGCCTCTGGATCTGGACGCTATTGTTAAATCAGTAAACAAGACCGGGCGCTGCCTAGTCTTGCACGAAGCCACACGCACATCCGGGTTTGGGGCTGAATTGATTGCAGAGGTGCAACAGCATTGTTTCTATGCCCTGGAAACGCCTATAGTGCGGGTCACTGGTTGGGATACACCCTACCCCCACGCACTGGAATGGGAGTATTTCCCCGGCCTTGAGCGGGTGAGCGAGGCTATTACCCGGATCATGGAGGATTAGATGGGCAAAATGATCTTATTAGGATCGGTACCGAGCGAAGCGAGGCCCCCGGCCTTCGCCGGGATGAGCGGAAGAAGGCGACTGCCCGTCGGCGCAAGTGCGCCGCGCCCGCGCAGGCGTGCGCTCTTGCGCACTGCCGTGAGCGACATAAGCATGGAGGATTAAATGGGCCAATATATTTTTAAAATGCCGGATATTGGTGAGGGTGTCACCGAAGCAGAAATTACCGAATGGCATGTCAAGGTCGGCGATAAAGTCGAAGAAGACGATCCGGTTTGTGATGCCATGACTGACAAGGCTACGGTCGAACTGACTGCACCTGCCAGCGGTGTGGTAACGTCCGTTGGTTGTGCGGCGGGCGAAATAATGGCCATTGGCGGTGATTTGATCATTTTCGAGACGGACGGGAATGTGGAAAGCCCAATCCCTACGCCCATTAAAATGGAGGCGCCGAAAGCGGAAAAGCCAAAACCAAAACCTGCGCCAAAACTAAAGCCCAAAGCGGCACCCGCACCTGTAACAACCTCGGCACCATCGTCCAAACCATTAGCCTCCCCGGCGGTGCGGCGACGGGCTGAAGATCAAGACATTGATTTAAGCTTGGTGCCCGCTTCGGGTAAATCCGGGCAAATCACCCATGCGGATTTGGACACCTATTCCAAAGGCGGTGGCTCCGGCTTGCAAAAGTTGGCGGGTAGCACCGAGATTAAAGTCACCGGAATGCGCCGGATTATTGCCCAGCGTATGAGCGAGAGCAAACGCCGCATACCGCATTTCTCTTATGTTGAAACCATTGACATGACGCAGATTGAGCGCACCCGCGTTCATCTCAACTCTATTCGGGTCGACCATCGACCCAAGCTGACCCTGATGCCGTTTGTCATGCGCGCTATAGTCAAAGCTGTTAAGCTGTGGCCCCAGTGCAATGCGACATTTGATGATGATGCCAATGGGGGATCTGGTGTGATTACCCAACATAGCCCGGTACATATCGGCATGGCGGCGCAGACGCCGGGTGGTCTTATGGTGCCAGTTGTGCGCCACGCGGAAGCCCTGGATATTTGGCAATTGGCCGTCGAGATCGCCCGCATTGGCGAGGCAGCCAAAACTGGCAGTATTGCACCTGCCGAGCTATCTGGCTCGACCATCTCCCTGACTTCTTTGGGCAAATTGGCGGGCATTATGGCAACCCCGGTTATCAACCGGCCGGAGGTGGCTATTCTATGCCCCAACAAAATTGTTGATACGCCGGTGATTGAGAACGGACAAATGGTGGTGCGCAAAATGATGAATTTCTCCACCAGCTTTGACCACCGCGTCGTGGACGGTTTCCACGCCGCCGAAATGGTGGCCTATATCAAAGGCTTGTTAGAGCATCCTGCAACACTGTTTTTGGATTAAATTATGGCTGAACATTTTACTTGTGATGTACTGGTTGTTGGCTCTGGGCCTGGGGGGTATGTAGCGGCGATCCGCGCCGGGCAATTGGGACTGGATACGATTTTGGTCGAGGACGGGCGGCTCGGCGGCACATGTTTGATACGCGGCTGTATCCCGTCCAAGGCATTGATTGAAGCGGCGGAAAAATTTGAACAAGCCGCTATCAACGCCAGTGGCAAGTCTGAAATCGGGCTTGTGGCAGAAAAACCCAAACTGGATTTCGCCAAAACCATAGCATGGAAAGACGGTATTACTGACAAGCTCAGTTCCGGAGTTGCCGGGCTTTTAAAATCCGCAAGTGTGCGGGTAATTTCCGGCTGGGCCGTGTTTGAAAATGCGAAAACATGCACAGTTGGCGACCATAAAATCACGGCGACAAGTGTTATATTGGCTACTGGCTCCAAGAGCGTAGAGCTAGGCGGCTTGCCATTTTCCAAGAACGGAGATGGCCCGGTCATTTCATCTACTGAAGCCCTTGATCTCACCGAAATCCCCAAAAAATTGGCCGTTGTCGGGGCGGGGTATATCGGTATGGAACTCGGTATTGCCTACCGCAAGATCGGCAGTGATGTAACATTTATCGAAGCGGAAAAAACCATATTACCCGGCTTTGACAAGCAGTTATCCGCACCCGTCTCCAAATGGTTGCGCGACCATAAAGTCTCGGTACAGACCGGAAGTTTTACCAAATCCGTGTCCTCAAAAGGAGCCAAGCATACCTTGGCTTACACCGACAAAAACGGGACCGAGGCTAAATTGGTATGCGATAAAATTCTGATTACTGTCGGGCGCAGACCAAACACCGAGGGTTGGGGTTTAGAAAATATGGCCGTGGACATGAACGGTGCATTTGTCAAAATTGACGACAAGTGCCAAACTGCCATGCGCGGTGTTTATGCCATTGGCGATCTGGTCGGTGAGCCTATGCTAGCTCACAAAGCTTCGGCGCAAGGCGAAATGGTCGCGGAGATTATTGCGGGCAAACGCCGCACATTTACACCTGCCGCAATCCCGGCCGTCTGTTTTAGCGATCCGGAAATTGTCTCGGTCGGCATGACGCCCGCTAACGCCAAAACCGCCGGGTTGGAAACCGTAGAGGGCAAGTTTCACTGGGCCGCCAATGGCCGGGCTTTGACCAACGGCACGGCGGACGGCGGCGGCTTTGTCCGCATTACCGCCCGCAAGGATACCGGGCTGATCCTGGGCATTCAGGCCGTTGGCAAACATGTTTCCGAGCTTAGCGGCGAGTTTGTTCTGGCCATAGAAATGAACGCAACTTTGCAAGACATGGCCGGCACCATCCACGCCCACCCGACCTTGAGCGAAGCCACAATGGAAGCCGCACTTTCGGCCCTTGGACATCCCTTACATTCGGTGTAAGCAAGCTCGGAACAAGAGGATATCCAAATGCTTGGTGGCCAGGAATTATTTCGCTTTCGTATGTTGGGCTTTGATATAAAGTTGGACACTAGTTGGATTTTGATTGCCGCCCTGATTGTCTGGTGGTTGGCAAGCGGTTATTTCAGGCATGCTGTGCCCTCCCAACCCGTCGTTTTTTATTGGGTTTTGGCGATTATAGGTGCAGGCGGGTTTTTCTTTTCCATATTGTTGCATGAGCTTGGCCATGCTGTGACCGCTAGGCGGTTCGGCATTCCCGTCATCAGTGTGACTTTGTTGATGTTTGGTGGTATCACAGAATTTACGCGCGGGCCAAAAACCCCCAAAGAGGCCTTTTTGGTTGCGGCGGCTGGCCCATTTGTCAATTTCCTCTTAGGGTTTTTGTTTTTCGGCTTGAACGGCTTAGCCATAAACCTTGAGCTTGGCGCAGCTATAATCGCCGTGGTCAGTTTTCTCTCCTATATGAATTTCTTGCTTGCCGCTATCAATATCATCCCCGCATTCCCACTGGACGGCGGGAAAATCTTACAAGCCGGTTTGTGGAAAATTTTGCGAAACTATGCCAAAGCAACTAGGATTGCGGGGCGGATTGGCATGTTTTTCAGCTATGCGCTTATGGCATACGGCAGTTGGCAACTGATTAAGGGATATTATTTTGATGGCTTGTGGTTGTTTTTCATAGCCATTATCTTGCACAATGCAGCCAAAGCCGCAGTTCAACATTACAAGAAATAAAGCAGAGTCAACTCAAATGGTATCTGCACCTAGGCGTATTTTTCGCCCAGATAAACCCGCCGCACATCTTTATTGGCGCGGATTTCGTCCGGCGTGCCTTCGAACAAGACATCGCCTTGGAACATGATGGAAGCCCGGTCAACAATGTCCAGGGTTTCGCGCACTCTATGGTCGGTAATGAGAATCCCGATACCGCGTTTTTTGAGATAGCGGATCAAATCTGAAATATCGTTGATAGCGATGGGATCGATACCCGTAAACGGCTCGTCCAGCAAAATAAATGATGGTCTGGATGCCAAAGCCCGGGCAATTTCGACCCGCCTGCGCTCCCCGCCAGACAGGGCCAAAGCCGGACTTTTGCGAATATGGCCGATATTAAGCTCGTCCAAGAGCGCGTTCACATTGTCGTCCCTTTTGGAGCGGTCTTTCTCGGTAAGCTCCACCACGGCGCGGATATTTTCCTCGACCGTAAGCCCGCGAAAAATACTTTCTTCCTGGGGCAAATAGCCTACACCGAGCCGGGCCCGTTGATACATGGGCAAGTCGGTTATATCTTGTCCGTCCAACACAATACGGCCACGTTCCGCCTCGATCAGGCCCATAATCATATAAAAACTAGTGGTCTTTCCAGCGCCATTCGGACCCATAAGCGCAACAATTTCCCCGCGTTTTACAGATAAAGTAATCCCCTTGACCACAGCACGACCTTTATAGGACTTGCCAATTTCCAAGGCCGCCAGTCCTTCATCCGGGACAGTTTGTGGGTGGTCGCTCATAGTTTAGCTATCATTGCCTGTAGAGTTTTGGCTGTTTTTAATCAAAATATTGACCCGGCCTTTGGAGCCACATTTACGCCCCTCACAATTGCCAATAACAACCGCGTTTTTAGTGGTCAAATTATAGATTAATTTTTCCCCGGTAATCACATTGCCGTCCGCTTGCTTCATAATCACATTACCTGTGACAACAAAGGTGTCATCCGTGCGGGTATACACCCCCCTATCACCACGCACATCCTGCTCCGGCGTAAGATAGTAGAAGTTTCCATTGGCAACTATACGCGAGATACCGTCTTGAGACAATGCGCCTGCCGACGTTGTGTATACGGCCATCTCGTCAGCCAACACCCGTACATCACCTTGGCGGACATCAACCCCGCCCGTTAGCATAGTGACTTCGCCTTGGTAGCTGACTTTATCTGAAGTAATATCGACCGGCGCGGAACTGCCGGCAAATTGTGCATGTGCCATTGGAGTAAATATCATTGGGGCTATTACGCCTATTGCCAATGCTATTATTTTCGTATTTGGTTTAAAAAAATTCATACACCGTTCCCTTAATCCGCGCCTATTTTGATGACGACTCGTTCGTTTTTTCTACAATCCCGGCCACTACAATTTCCGTCCACTCTAGCCCGGCTAGTTGTTAGATCATAGATCATCTTGTTGCCAGTAACCGTATTGCCACTGTCTTGCGTGAATTTAACATTTCCAGTAACCGTGATAATATTTTTATCCCGCTCGTAAACCCCTTTGTCACCTGTTACACTGTTTTGCGGGGTAATATATTTAAAATTTCCAACGGCGACTATGCGGCTGATATTACCCAATTGTACGAACCCACCTTCGGATTGTTCGCCCTGAACCCGGAACAAATCCATTCGGTCCGCCAATATGGTCGCACTGCCTTGTTGAATATTGACATCTCCACTTAACACGGTCTTAGCCCCCTTATAGGTCGCCCGCTCGGCCTTAACATCAATTGGCTCTTGGCCGCCAAATGAAATTTGTGCAGTGCTAGTCAAGGGCAAGCCAAATAGCATGCCAAACAACATACAAGGCATCAAGACGGCGCGGATTATTTTAGAGGTGGTTTTCATTCTTGCGCTCCTCGCAGTTTTGGCGTTTTCTTCGGTATAATATAGGCTGTCATTCCTTGCTTGAACACGAGGACGGAATAGTTTTCATTGATTTCGTAGGCATTGCCACCTGCCCTGCCAAACCCGCCTGTGCAATCAATTGGCCTGTCCCCTTCTATCCGTTTGGCTTTTACGAATATTCGTGCATGTGTGGTTTTACAATCCGTACCATCATCCGTTTGCAAATTTACATCATTTTGTAACTCTAATACTTGGGTTTCTGCATTATACAAGCCGCTTGCCGCTAGCACAATGCTTTCCTGCGCGCCGTCTGTACGTAGAAAATTAAGCACCGGGTTGACCAATTTGGTTTCGTCGGGGTTTTGGACGAACCGAACGGCTTCGTCTGCCGTGATCCGGTAAGGCAAATTATCGGATGTACGGCCCTTGTAAACGGGGCGGATCATTTTTACAGTCTCATCAGGGTTATCTTCAGACGGCATGCTCTTGGGTGTATTAACAAAAAACCAGAGCAGTAATAGAATGAGAAATACGGCAAAACAAATTAACACAAGACGGGCAATGCGAACAAGCGAAGAATGCCGCCGAGCCGCCTCCAAGGTTAAGGCCCGGCGCGGTTGCCAAAATGCAAGCGCATGACTATCTTTTGCAGGCATAGAGACCGTTGTATCTGCGTTGGTTGATATCATTATGCTCACGAATGCTAAAATCCCGGCCTTATAGCCCAAATTCATAGTTTAGGCGATACCAGATTGCATAAAATAGATTACAGTTTCGTTAGTGAAAATTTTATAAAATTCTAGAGAATTTCACCTAAAGGCATGCGAGAAAATGTCAACTCCGTTCCACCCTGCCAAATCCAGTGCAGCGCGGGTCGGCATGAACTCAAAGCAAGCTTTGGCCAAGTCATAACGGTTTTCACGCATTAACCGCGCACTCAAGATGCGCTGAAGCTGATGTAGATACAAAACATCAGACGCCGCATATGCCATTTGCGCTTTGGTCAAATCTTCAGTAGCCCAGTCAGAGGACTGCTGCTGTTTGGACAAATCAACGTTCAGAAGTTCCTTGCACAAGTTTTTCAACCCGTGAGCATCAGTGTATGTGCGCACCAAAGCGGACGCTATTTTGGTGCAATAAATCGGCACCACATCAATACCCAAATTTTGTTTGAGCATTGCCACATCAAAACGGGCAAAATGAAATATTTTTTCTATTTTTTTGTCGCTTAATAATGCTTTTAAATTCGGGCAGTCATAGCTGCCCCTGTTCATCTGTACAATATGAGCATCGCCGTCGCCTGCGGATAATTGCACGAGGCACAGCTTGTCGCGCACCAAAGAAAGCCCCTGGGTTTCCGTATCCACTGCGACAGATGCGCCAAAGTCCAGCCCGTCCGGTAAATCACCCTTGTGTAAATGTATGCTCATATCATCCTCAATCAATTTGTGTCGCCAAGCTTGTACGCAAGCTCTTGGTATTTAACAAGGGCTTGCGTTGGCTTTCACCTATATTAGCGCATATTCGTTTTTAACTTGCCAGGAGGTTCCGGTGTTGGTTTAGCCTAATAAAGTGCAACAACACTTGCACATAGCCAGTAAGTCTATAGAAAATCGCACAACAGATACTTTCATGTGAAAAACATTATGACAACAAAGCTTTCCCATATTCGCAATTTTTCCATTGTTGCCCATATTGACCACGGTAAATCAACCCTGGCTGACCGGCTTATCCATTATACAGGCGGGCTGAGTGACCGCGAAATGAGCGATCAAGTGCTTGACAATATGGATATCGAAAAAGAGCGCGGCATCACCATCAAAGCCCAAACCGTGCGCCTAGAATACAAAGCCGACGACGGCGAAGACTATGTGCTCAATTTGATGGATACGCCGGGACATGTGGATTTTGCTTATGAGGTATCGCGGTCATTGTCGGCTTGTGAAGGTTCCATATTGGTGGTGGATGCATCCCAGGGGGTCGAGGCGCAGACTTTGGCAAATGTGTACCAAGCCATAGAGCATGACCACGAAATTATAACCGTACTCAATAAAATTGATTTGCCCGCCGCCGATGTAGAGCGTGTCCGCGACCAGATTGAAAATGTTATCGGGCTGGATGCATCGGATGCTATCGAGGCATCTGCCAAGTCCGGCATTGGCATTAAAGAGACATTGGAAGCCATTGTCACCCGCTTGCCTGCGCCGAGCGAAGGAGATATTGATGCGCCGCTCAAGGCGCTACTGGTGGACGCGTGGTACGACACCTATATGGGGGTCATCGTGTTGTTTCGGGTTGTGGACGGTCAGATTAAGAAAGGCCAACGCATCCGCATGATGAATTTCGGTGCCACATATACTGTGGATAAAGTCGGGGTGTTTCGCCCCAAGCCTGAAGATAAAGCCGTGCTTGGGCCCGGCGAGGTTGGTTTTTTCACCGCTAGCATCAAAGAGGTGGCTGACGCCGCCGTTGGCGACACTATTACTGATGATAAACGCCCCTGTGAAACTAGCCTACCCGGGTTTAAGCCCGTTCAGCCAGTGGTGTTTTGCGGTATATTCCCGGTAGACGCCGCCGATTTTGAAGCCCTGCGGGCTGCTGTGGGCCGTCTGCGCCTAAATGATGCCAGCTTTAGCTTTGAGATGGAAACTAGCGCGGCGCTTGGGTTTGGGTTTCGCTGCGGGTTCCTCGGTCTATTGCATTTGGAAATCATCCAGGAGCGTCTGGAGCGCGAATTTGATCTGGATTTGATCACCACAGCGCCGTCGGTAGTTTATACGCTTAAACTTAACAACGGCACTGAGGAATTACTCCACAATCCGGCTGACATGCCCGATGTGATGAAAATCGAAGAAATTCACGAGCCGTGGATTACGGCAACGATTATGTCACCAGACGAATATCTCGGCGGCATCATCAAACTGTGCCAGGACAGGCGCGGTGTGCAAAAAGAGCTGAGCTATGTGGGGAGCCGCGCCATGATTGTCTATGAATTGCCGCTCAACGAGGTAGTGTTTGATTTTTATGACCGGCTCAAGTCCATCTCCAAGGGTTATGCCAGTTTTGATTATCAGCCTATTGGCGTCAAACTCGGCGATTTGGTTAAAATGAGTATTCTGGTCAACGGCGATCCGGTAGATGCTTTGTCCATGTTGGTTCACCGCTCACGCGCTGAAAGCCGGGGCCGGATGATGTGCGAACGGCTTAAAGACCTGATCCCGCGCCATATGTTTAAAATTCCGATCCAAGCGGCCATTGGCGGCAAGGTCATTGCCCGCGAAACCATCGCCGCCATGCGCAAGGATGTGACGGCTAAATGTTACGGCGGCGACGCATCGCGCAAACGTAAGCTTCTGGACAAGCAGAAAAAAGGCAAAAAGAGAATGCGCCAGTTTGGCCGCGTAGAAATCCCCCAAGAAGCGTTTATAGCAGCTCTGAAAATGGACGATGGTTAGGCGGAAATACCACCTATTTTCCATACAACACCCAATAAAAAACCCCGCCTAAGCGGGGTTTTTTATTGCTAAACTTCGACTATAAACCGCCTGGCCCGCAATCATTCTTGAGGAAATCCTGTACGCCGGAATAAAGTTGATTTCTCATATCAAAAGTATATGTGAAAAATCCGTGATCTGCACCTTTCAGAACAACTGAATGAAATAAGTTACCCTTGCCCGCTTTGGTTATAGCCTTCTTATAGTCTTTATAATTAAAGAACATAACCCGAGGATCAACAGTTCCGTGAATCATGAGGATAGGCACATTGACTTTATCAACTTCATTTATTGGATTGATACCCACATAACCGCCTCTTCGTTTTGACCAGTCGTCAAGAGCTTTTATACGGCCACCGCCTCTGCGGCCGAGGTAAACTTTTTTCGCATCCGCAACCGCCGCACCCGCTATTACACACTGATAAAGGTTGGGGGAACGGGACGCCGCTACAAGAGCCGCATAGCCCCCATATGACCAACCAAACATTGCCATACGGTCAGGATCTGCCAGCCCACGGTCAACCAGATATTTGGCACCGTCGTCCTTATCGTCCTGCATGGCAAGACCGTGCTGGCCGTAACCCGCATCAAAGTGCTTCCTACCCCAACCAGTGCTGATCCGGTATTGTGGTTGAAGCACTAGATAGCCATTATTGGCAAGGAATTGACTGAGTTCATCATAGGTGATGACTTCATTAATATGTGGGCCGCCGTGGGGGAGTATTATGGTCGGGAACGGGCCTTTACCTTCAGGTTTGGTAATATAAGCCGGGATAGTTAAACCATCGCGGGCTTTATATTTAACAAATTCTACATTCGAAAGGTCTTTGGGTTGAATAGTAACTTTGCGGCTCGCGAGTTTAAACATTTGCCCATCTTTAACCAACCAAAATGACCCTGAATCATGTGGTCCCCGGTTTTGAACAATCATAGTTTTGCCGTCTCTGGAACGGCTTGAAATGCTTATCTGGTAAGCATTTTCAATGTTTTTTTCGAGCTGTTCATACAGGGCCTTCTCCTCCATATCAAACCAATGGCGTTCCATTTTTTCGCCAGGGTATATAGCGGCAACCAGTTTATTATTGCCGGCCCAGAACATGGAATGACGAAGCACACCAACCACATCTGCATCTGGTGCTTCAAAAAGTTTTTTACCGAATTGACCGGTGTTAAAATCAAACTCCCACAATGCAGCTTTATCAGAGCCGTCACGTGCATCTATGACATAACCAGTGTTTGGATCGTCCTGTTTTGTCCCTGCAAAACCATAAAATCCCGATAGGAACCTGTACAAATTTTTATGCTCATCAAAATCATAGCGCCGGGCTAATTCAGTCCAAGACTTATCGCCAGGCTTTCTGTAATAGGTCACAAGCTCATTTGTACCAGCCTCAATACCTTGGTTAAAACGTGGATAGCCATCAAGATCAAAACTGGCACTGGGATATTTTTCACTGCCTTTTATCACCAGTTTTCTAGTGCCGGTTTTGAGATTTAACTTAAAATATGAACGCGGCCGAAACGCAGCAAATGGGTCAACACCCAAATTATCACCTACTGAATTTCCCCGACCGATAAGGACATAATCAGGTTCTTTTGGCAACACACTGACAATTTGAAAATTACCTGCAGCTTCAGAAAACTTGTTCTCTTCCAGATTATATATAAAGGTTTTATACTTTTTTACATCTTCCTCGGGTCGCTTAATTCTTTTTTTCACAACCTTCCAAGCCGTACCCACGATCAGGTTATCAGAGACCCAACGCGCATTCACCATTTCCATTGGCGCTGCATTTAAGCGGCGAAGCGGTTTTGAAAAATCATCCGTACTATAAATTTCTAGAATATTTTCACCCTTTTTGCTCTCTAACTTCATAATGAGCATATGTTTGCCGTCAGGCGAAATGCTAGCCGCACTTACGGAATGACGAATGGACCAGTCTTCAATCGGCAATGCCTCTTTAGCATATGATGTTGATTGTAAACTGACTACTAACAGGGCTAGCACAAATAATATGCTAGAAATTTTTATGATTCTCATAATTAATAACCTCGAATTTAAGTAATATCGCACATTGATTAAACGAAAAATGGCGCGAAAGCAAATGCTTCGCGCCATTTTATTCAGCTAAAATACAGCTTGATTAGAAGCTCTTACTCGCATTGATAAAGAAGCGACGTCCAAACAAATCGTAACCATTACCAATAGGCACATTAGCAATTGATAATACTTCCGAACCATCCACTAATGGCGGTGCGGTATTGAATATATTGGACAGGCCAGCAGTTACTCTCCAAGTATCAGCCCGGTAGCTAGCGGAAGCAGCGTGTACATAATACTTTCCTGCGAAGTTAACGTCACGACATGTAACATCGCCAACAAATGTACCGCCGCAAGTATCAGCCAGAGCGCCGCTTGTACCCAAAGCATCACCCCAAGGATCTGGATCACCGTTTTGAACTGAACCAATAAAGCGCGTTGTCCAAGAAACATTCCATTTATCATCAATGTTTAAATCCGCACGGACATTACCAGTCCACTCAGGGAAGCCAAAACGACCTTCAAGGTCAAATTGACTGGCATTACCATTATCATCCAAGTTGATGAAATAACGTTGCTGAATATTGTTAACGCGGAAGTTAAGAGAGAAATCCATGGGCTTGTCGAAAGCATTAAAATCTTTCGCTAGGCGTGCGTTAAAATCGAAACCCGAAACAACATCATCAGCAATATTCGCGAAGCCAGCATTGACAAGATCTACGAACTGATCCCCGTCACGACTAATATTATCGCAAAGTTGAGACCGGTCGGCAACAGGCTGATCCCCCAAGAAGCACTGATTCAAAACAAACTGCCCAGTTGGCTCAATTATACCTTGTTTGACTTCAATCCGGTAGTAATTCATTCCGATATCCAGGTCGAACATATCCGTAAAGGGCTGCTCATAGCTGAAACCGATATTTAGATTTGAAGATGTTTCCGGATCCAGAGCAAATGAGCCGGAACTAGAAACCTCAGTGCTTTGGAACCCGACATTGATCGTGTTCAAGCCCAATGATGTAGGATCTAAACCTTCACGCACACACCGGGCGAGGGTATCTACCTCGCGGGTATCTGCTGATGCGTCATAAACATCAGGGCCACCACCTATACCTGCCTGACGAGCTGCGGCGGGAACCAAGCACGGGTCAAGCAAACTACCAAAGCCGCTCTGCCCACGTAAGAAGTTCTCACGCAAATTGGGCGCACGGAACGATGTACCAAATGACGCTTTTAACAGCAAGGAATCGATAGGACGCCAGCCGCCTTTGACCGCGTAGGTATAATTTGTCCCGTAAAATTCATCATCTGTCAAACGGCCCGAAATATTCATCTCAAGCTTGCGGAAGAATGTTTTGTCAGCAATTAACGGAATATCAAATTCCGCAAATACCTCACGTGTTGCTTTCTTACCTACAGCGCCTGCATCTGCAAAGAAACCCCAAAACAAACCGTCACGAGCCACGTCATTCGGGTTTGATTCCAGATCATCAATCCGGTATTCCGCACCAAAGGCGGCGGCCAGACTACCTGCAGGGAGATCTGCTAGAATACCAGTGATACTGGTATTCCAAACCGTTTGCTTGTAAATGGTCTCGAACGTACGCTCATCAAACAAATAATCGCGCTCCGCTTGCGTCGCAAAATCACCCGAAGTTACATTCGTTAATGGAGGCGCAAACAGATTAACCGGTACACAACCAGCCAAAACATCAGGCCGCACCACTTGCCCAGGCGCGGCCGTACAAGGCGCACTCCCGTTCGGGAAATTATTCGGGAACCCGCTATCAAAATTATTGCCAAGTGCAAAATTTAAACGGTCTTCACGAATACCGCGACGAACAGACGTACCAACAGAACGGCTGTGGGTTAGCGATGTTTCAAAAGACCAATTGCTCAAGGAACCAAAACTTAGCTGGGGCAAATCACCTTTAAAACCACCAACCAAACGCAGGTTTTTCTGTGTAGTCTCAACATTATTACGGTCCCCACGAACACCGACGACGGGTCGCGTTAGAACCGGCCCAAATCTTGTAGCCGGACTCCAACCAAAGATAGCTGGCGTACAGGCCGCTGCCGGAATACCAAATGTAGCACAAATGCGCTGATCACTCGTATCGCCGTCGCGGTTTGGATCCGTATCGGCATAAAACTGCCCCCAACGCCTTACAAAGTCTGGATCCGTAACTACAGCACCAACACCTTCGCCGCAATCCGTAGGCGCATTCGTACCGCAAGGGCTAAACTGATTTCCAGCACCGACGAACGGGAAAAGCTGTGGCTGACCTGTATCGACGCGGCCCTGAGTATCGACATATAGAGCCTCAAAGAATGACGTAATATTCATGTCGCCTTCAAGGGTATATTCACCGTAAGCCATTAAGGATGCACGCTTTTGCTCACTAACAAAAGTACGGTCAACCGTACCATTGGTTGAAAATTCCTGAAAACCAAAATCCTGAACACCATCGCCGTTCGCATCAATTGGAATGCCTTGGAATGTTTGATCAACATATCCCGGAATACCAATATTACCGGGGCCGTCTACACCATAAATAGAACCAAATGAAGTTCTAAACCCACGACTAAACTCTTGGATACGGTTAGTAATGCGGCTCGGTACACATTCACCAAGTGGCCCGCGTGTCGATTCTGCCGCATTTATATCCCCAAACCAAACATCATATCGAGTTTGGTCGAAAATATCGCGGAAGCGAATCTCGCCCGTGTCAGTAATTTCAACATTTCGCGTACAGCCTGCCAAGAACTCACTATCAAACAGACGGATTTCGTCGCGGAAATCATATTCCACACCGACACCAATGAACCCACGGTCATTATTACCGCCCCAGTTACCGGCAATCGTGTAATTTGTGTTACCGCCTGCCTCTACAATAGAGCCATTACCAATAACCTCAAAACCATCAAAGTCTTTACGCAAAATAACGTTGGCCACACCCGCAACCGCATCTGAACCATAAATAGATGAAGCACCATCCAACAACAGGTCGTAGCGATCAATTAATGAGCCTGGAATTTGGTTGATAGAGGCATTAGAAGGCGCACCCTCCACACCGGCTGGTGCAAAGCGGCGACCATTGATCAAAACCAAAGTCCGCGACGCATCCAAACCACGAAGGTCAAGTGTTTGCGAGTTAGGACCGTTGTTCAAGACAAAACCGTTAAATGTCGCATCAATTTGCGTACCCGAAGCTGATTCGGACTGTTGCAAAATTTGCGCCGGATCAATCAGACCAGCCTTAATGGATGTATCGGCTGTAATAACCTGCAAAGGGGAAATACTGGAAAATGTATCCCGCTTAATCCGTGAGCCTGTGACGATGATTGTATCTTTCTTTTTCACCTTATCGACGTTCTCATCGACAAGCTCAATTACATCGTCTTCGTCGACCACAGGTGCTTCCTGTGCATAACCAATTGTGCTGCATGCAAATGTTCCAGCTAGCAAGCTGCCGCCAAGCAGCATTGTTTTCAAATCTAATGATTTCATTTTGACCCTCTTTAAATGTTGACCTTGAAAAATTTTATTATTGTTCTTCAGGATGGCTTGTAGTCAGCCAAGGCGTCAATGGCAAGTGGGATAATTACACAAAAGTAATAAAACAGCTTGTGTGACTATTTAGCCACACACTTTATTCTGGCGTATTTCGGAGCCAACCTGTAACATATGTTTAGCGTGGCGCATTGGGTTGCACATTATCACCACGCTTTTTAGTCACGCATATAGCATGACATATTGGGTTAGCGCATTGGGACAGCGTATGGGGTTTAAGGGTATATCTAGGCCGTGCTATAGGCTTGAACCATATCAGGCTTGGCTGTGGGCGAGTACCGAAAAACAGGGTTTCGTCCGGGTTAAATGGATAAGTGCGTTTGTCCTTTTCGGTTATATTTTGATGTTTTTTCCGCGTTCGTTGATGGCTATGGTTTTGCTGATTGCCAGTATCTTTGTAATACTGATGGCGGTTTTGCGGATTGTGGCCATTTTGATAACCGCCAGAGAGCAAAATCAAGACGGCATGCAATGCCCTAAGGCACCCATTGACACCCCAGAAAATTGGCCGCGTTTCACCGTGCTTGTACCGCTATTTCGTGAAGCCCATATGGTCAAAACCCTTATGGATAATTTGGCCAAGATCGATTATCCCGAGGGCCGTATAGACATTGTACTTGTCACCGAGGCGGACGATTTACCTACGTGCCTGTCTGTGCGCCGAAATCTACGGCCACCATTTAGACTGTTTGAAGTTCCGCCAAGCCAACCGCGCACCAAACCAAAAGCCCTAAACGCAGCCTTGGCCGCCATACCTAAAAACCGGCGCGGCGATATAATCACAGTTTATGACGCCGAAGACCGGCCCCACTCCGGGCAGTTAAAACAGGCGGCCTTAGCCTTAATGTCCGCCCCCAGTCTCGCCGCCGTACAATCCCCACTTGGGTATTATAATGACCGTGAAAACCTGCTCACGTCATTTTTCGGCCTGGAATATGCGGCCTTGTTTCATGTTTGGAACCCGGCATTGGCCAAACTTGGCCTGCCATTTACACTGGGCGGCACCAGCAACCATATTCGCCGATCTGTACTGGAAACTGCGGGCGGTTGGGACGCAAACAATGTGACCGAAGATGCAGATCTAAGCTTCCGCATTACCGCCATGAAACACGAGGGACATAGACTTAAAATTGGCACTATATCACTGTCCACTGCTGAAGAAGCCGTCAGTTCATACACCAACTGGACGGCCCAGCGCTCACGTTGGCTCAAAGGGTTCATGCAGACATGGCGCGTGCATATGCGGTTTTACAAAACGGCCCCAAATGGTGGGCATTTTCACCTGGCAAGCCGTATAAAAAACCTGTTTTCACTGCAAATCACCGTTGGTGCCACATTATTGGCCGCCTATTTGCATGTACCTAGCCTCATCGTCATGACCATGCTGTATATCGCTAGCCTGACGGATGCTTATACACTACAGAACCCTATGTTGATCTTATCGGTATTGCTCGGGGGGTATGGTGCCGCCATTCTAAGCGCCATGATAGGTGCGCGGCGCGCTGGAAAATTGCATTTGGCGAAATATGCCGTGCTCTTGCCCTTTTATTGGCTGATGAATTTTATACCTGTTCTTATGGCAAGCCGCGAAATTCTGGTCGCGCCTGATTACTGGCGAAAAACCGACCATAAAGGTACGCAAACACCCGCCAAAGGCATAGACAAAGGCACTAAAGAACAAACCCTTGAACCGGCCAATGCACCGCTTATATAAAGGCCCATGACCCCACAAATCACCACAACTCTGATAGCTATAACCGTATGCGCCGCTATTGGCGTGTTGAGCTATCATCTCCATGCCCGCAAACATGACAAGCTAAGTCCGCGCATGGTGCCGTGGATTATTATCGCTATGGCCTGTCTGGCGACCGGTTTTATGCTTGTGGTACATTTGGTCAATTTATTGGGTGTAGAGACAGGTGGCAGGCGCTAACGCCCAATATGTTTATCCAAAAACGCAATGGAACGCCCCAGCATATCTTTGCGCGCCTCTGTAGTCTTCAAATAATGGTCATTACCCTTCATAGTCACGCCTTCAAAATCCTTACCCGCACTTTTTAGCGCCCTTGTTATACTCATAAACTGTTCATAGGGTACGGTGGTGTCTTCATTGCCGTGCATGACAAGCACGGGTGATTTGATTTTGTGGGCTTGGCGTGCAGGCGACCAAAGCGTTGTCGGCTTGTTTGGCCCTGGTCTTGCCTGTAAATTGTCCCTACCAATATACCGCCGCCAATAATTGACCGTCTCGCTATCTTTACCGTATTTTTCGACACTCCAGGAATATTGCTCAGCCACATTGCTCACCCCGTTGATACTAATGACACATTTAAATAAATCCGGAGCCTTCACGCTACTGGCAAGAGCAGAATAACCACCGTAAGACGCCCCCATAATGCACATTTTATCCGGATTAGCTACCCCTTGGGCGACCAATGCTTTCGCCCCGTCAATGACATCACCCACCATCTTGCCACCAAATTCGCCGTAGCCCGCATTGCGAAACTCAACACCGTAGCCTGATGAACCTCTAAAATTAGGTTGGTAAACCGCATAGCCCCGAGCGGCAAGAAACTGCGCCCAATAATCAAAACTCGCATCGTCCCGAGCCTCCGGGCCTCCGTGGGGCATGACGACAAGTGCGAAGGGCCCCATCGTCTGAATATGGGCTTTGGTTTTACCGGGCGGTAAAGTTAGATAACCGGGAATTTTCAGCCCGTCAGACGCCGTAATATCAAAAGCTGAAACGGACGCAATGTGGGTGTTGGTAATTTTCGGATACCGAGAGCCCAATTTCGACAAGGACATATCCGCAGTATCAAACAAATGATATTCACCCGCACTGCCGCCGCCCTCTACATAAACCAGAAACCGGCTACGCTGTGTATTCCACGCGAAAAGCATGACATGCTGCCCCGGAAAGCTCGCCTTTAGCTCGGCTTGCCACTGCCTCAAATCCTTATCAAAATATGCACGGTTATGATGGTCATCCTGATAACGAACACCGACAATATTATAGGTTTTATTGTCTCTGAGAACAGCGTTAAAATCATTCGTTTTTGAACTGTATATCTGCTTCCCGACGGCCCCGGTTTCCAAAGACATTTCGACCAGTTCACGAAACCCGTTCGCGCCATATCTTGAAATAATAGCAGTATTTGGTGCTTGCGCGAGACCTTGCAAATTAAACGCCCGCTCCGTGCCTTTTTCCTCATAAATTTCTTTCCACTTCCCACTTGTTCGGGAATGGACGGAATATTGTTTTCGGTCTTCATCAAAATCATAACGAACGACAAGTTTGCCCTTAATATCAACGAGTATATCCACAGTTTTTTGGGTCGCCAACTCACCGCTTTTCGCTCTTCCAGTGGTTAAGTTAACTTTAAACGTCTTGATACGAAAACCGCCACCTCTTTTCCTATTTCCCATAGATTGGGCTTTTGCTAACCCTGAACTGCGAGCATCATGTACATAGGCGGCCATCAGAATAAAGTTTGGTTCAGCAGGCAAAGTGTTTACCACCCATGTTATGGACGGGTTATGTGCCTCAACTTCACGTGCACCCTTGCTCATTAATGTGGCAAATTTCCCGGTATCTGTGTTGTAAGAAGCCAAGCGCCGGATTTCATATCTTTCCTGGCTTTTTTGACCACTGGGCGGCTTGACCGAACGGCTCAATGTAAATACCAAATGCTTGGGCCCAAGCCATCTATAGCTGTCCATATCGATATTATCATCTGGGTTGCCAATGACTTTTGGCGTGCCGGGATTGTCAATATCATAGATAAAGGCTGCCGGCTTGCCTTTAAAAGGCCGGGTCAACGCCACATAGCGCCCGTCCGTAGACAAGCTCGCATAAGATACATCCGGCAAGCCCGCATAATCATCCAAAGACGGCTTTGCCAAAACCGTTTGCGCCCCCCCAAAAGCCAGCACCAAAAAAACGACGAAACCAATAATACGCATAAAACCTCCAAACACTCATAGGGCGTAAAAATATCAGTATTTCAAGCAAATAACAATCTAATACTGCATGTGTTAGCGTCGGCCAAACAACCGCTCTATGTCTGCAAGTTTTAATTCAACATATGTCGGACGACCATGATTACATTGGCCTGAATGGGGGGTGGATTCCATTTGTCTCAGAAGCGCGTTCATTTCCTGAGCGTTTAATCTACGCCCGGCGCGCACAGAACCGTGGCAAGCCATAGTGCCGCACACATGCTCAAAGCGCTCACTTAAAGACAGGGTTTCGTCCGTATCACGCAGATCATCGGCCAAATCACGCAATAGACCTTGCACATCCATCTCGCCCAAAAGCGCAGGTGTTTCGCGCACACACACCGCGCCGACACCGAACGGCTCGATCACCAGACCCATTGTCGCAAGTTCATCTGCCCTGGACAATACCCGCAAGGCGTCTACTTCGCCCAGATCAACAATATCGGGAATCAGCAAGGCCTGCCGTTCGACGCCTTTATCCGCCCCCCCCTCGTTCATAGCCGTTTTCATGCGCTCATAGACCAGACGTTCATGGGCTGCATGTTGATCGACGATGACCATGCCGTCTGCGGTTTGCGCAACGATATATGTCTCATGGAGTTGCGCCCGCGCCGCGCCGAGGGGGCGGTCGGAAAAATCCTGTATGACAGGCATATCGCCTTGTGGTGCCTCGGAATAATACGCCGGGGCTTCTTCCACTTTGGCAGAAAACCCGTCTATGAGCGGTTGAGCTTGCGCGTCCGCTATGGGCGGAGCTTGGTAATTGCCAAATTTGTTTGGACGGTAATTACCGCCGATTTGCGCTTTTCCGAGCGCATAAGCACTGGTGGTGGTCGAGGCCCGGTGCCCAGCCCCGGCCAGTGCGTGGCGCAAAGCTCCGACAATAAGCCCGCGTACAATGGCCGGGTCACGAAACCGTACTTCGGTCTTGGCCGGATGCACATTGACGTCCACATATTGCGGATCGACATCCACATAAAGTGCCACTACGGGATGGCGACCCCGAGCCAGAAAATCCTGATACGCGCCGCGCACCGCGCCGTATAATAATTTATCGCGCACCGGGCGGTCATTGATAAACAAATATTGATGGGTAGAGGAACCACGGGAAAATGTCGGAAGCCCGGCAAAGCCCGTAAGCTTGATCCCGTCTCTTTCGGCTTCAATGGTCAAAGCATTATCGCGAAAATCATGGCCTAGAATATCGGCCAACCGCTTCAATTTACCCTCGTCATTATTGGTTTCTGCGGGCAAATTAAGCGTCGCCCTCACCCCGTTGTGCAAACTAAACCCGACATCAGCCCGCGCCATAGCTAGGCGTTTTAATGTGTCGGACATGGCCATGCTTTCGGAGCGCTCCGTCTTGAGAAACTTCAGCCGGGCCGGGGTGGCGTAAAACAAATCCCGCACCGAAACCCGCGTACCCGACAACCCAAAACGCGGTGCCGGTTTTGGCCCCGATAGCTCGCCGCCCTCAATGGATAACGCCCAAGCCGAATCATTATCCAAGACTTGTGTTGTGATGCTCAGGCGCGACACCGAGCCAATAGACGGCAAGGCTTCACCGCGAAACCCCATAGATACAATATTAAGCAAATCCCATTTACCGTCCGCGTCCGGAGACAGTTTCGAAGTGGCGTGGCGTTCTATGGACAATAACAATTCATCCTTGGTCATGCCCCTGCCGTCGTCGCTGACCGTGAGGCTGCGCCGCCCGCCCGCCTCATAGCGCACATCAATTTGCGCCGCTCCGGCGTCCAGAGCATTTTCCACCAATTCCTTAATCACACTGGCCGGACGCTCAACCACCTCCCCGGCCGCAATGCGGTTGATGGTGTGTTGGGGCAATCTGCGAATCGTTGAGTTTGGATTGGACATGAAAAGACCCTAGCGCCAACCGGTACTAGGGTCGATAAAAATGTGTCGATAAAAATGTTATACTTGAGTCTAATTACAAGGGTTGAATTACAAGGGCTTAATTATAAGCCCGGCAATTTAGCGCCGCCGGGGCGGCGTTTTATTTCTACGGGGTTACCGCCTGTGGCGGATTGCACGGCCCGTTGGCGGCGGGCTTCCTGATCAGGGTCGAGGGGCTGTCCGTCCGGGCCAACGGCTTTACCATTACGCCAGAACAATATCCGGTCAGAAAATCCACGGTTTTTACGTTCAATGGAATTTTGCCCGTCAATGATTACGCGCACGGCCGGATCGGCACGACCACCGCCAGCTTTGGCAATCAACACGGCTTCGCCCTGGCTCGGTTTGGCCGGGTCAATTTCCCCCAACAAAGCCTTGCGAGCCGCAACTGTGGCATATTTTTCCTCAACATTTAACTCGCCTGCTCTGGGCGGGCGCAGATTATATTCCGGCGGCACGACCAAAGGCGGCTTTGTCAGAATATTAAATTCATTTGGCGTGCTTTTTTCCATACCCAAAGTTCTGGACATGGATGCACAGCCCGTAGCCGCAAGCGCACCGCCGACCAAGGCACCAAAAAGAAAATTACGAGATGTCATGACTGCTCCTAAAGTTTGGGTGCTTCTAACCAATAAATTCCCACAAGCCCAGTTAACTTATGCTTATTTTTATTGTTTATCTGCCGATTGCTTTGCTTTCTTTTCGGCTCGGCCTTGCAAGAACATAGCCAGAAGCAAGCCGGCAACACCAACACTGATGGCACTGTCAGCGACATTAAATACATATTTAAAACCGATATCCGAGAAATTGAGAAAATCCGTCACCGCACCGTACAAAACCCGGTCAATACCATTGCCAATGGCACCCGCGATGATCAAGGCCAATGCCAGGGAGGTGAGCTTGTCTTTTTCCCGGTTCAGCCACACCAGCAAAACAACCACCATGACGGCAGCAAACACGGAAAACACAATGCGGGATATTTCAGGACTGCCAGAGAACATCCCGAAGCTAACGCCCCGGTTACAGACCAGTGCCAGGTCAAATACCGGGCTAACTTCAATCTGCAAACCCGGATAGGGATTGGTGTAACAAATATTGTGCGATACACCAAATTTGTTGGTGGCCCAAAGCTTGGTCAATTGGTCAAACACCACGATAGCACCAGGCAACACCCCGCCCCAAAACCAGAAGTTTTTACGAAGTTTGATCATTCTGATAGTCCTCTCATACCCAACCTCAACCTTGTACCCAATTTTGCCTCTCCTTGGGAAGAGGTCGCGTTCGCTCTTGCGAGCTGCGGGTGAGGGGAAATAATGCAAGATGTTGCATCAAACGCAAATATTTGTGTTTTCTGAACCATATATCCCCTCACCCTCGCTGCGCTCGACCTCTCCCCAAGGAGAGGTAACGAAAACAAGTTTTCATTGGTAAAACGGAGAGACTAACCATTTTCTGCATCCCATTCCCTAACCGCAATTTCGTCGCGCGGCGTAATCGTCGCGCCGCCTTCCGCCTTGAAATATTTCCATGAACGCTCACATTTGGTAAAATTATTTTTGTTCTTTCTAAGTGCACGGATTGCCATCTCAGTCTTACTTTGTTGTTCAGTTGGCTTACTAAAAGACACTTCACTAACTATGAAATAATCTGCAAGAATATCTTTTGGGTTATTGTTGTTATTATATGTATGTCCAAGGCCATACGTGTCACCAAACAAAAACTCTACAGTTTGCTTAAACACGCCGAGTGGTTTAATATCTAGACGAGCCTCAAGGCTTGAACCAATTTCCCCAGCCCTCCTTGAATTTTCCAAGTAATCCATAGCAATTGTTCTATCCTTTAAGAACTGCTCAAAGTGTCTACCCAGAATAGGATTGATCCAACCATCTGGTATGTCAGGAAATTCGTGCAAATGCACCGAACCATCATTGCCGTAACGGGTTTGCCACACTTCTTCCGCAGTAAAACACAGCACCGGAGACAGCCATAATGTCAGGCGGTTCCATAGCTTGTCCATAACGGTGCGGCAGGCAAGGCGGCGGGTTGAGCTTAGCGGGTCACAGTAAAGCGCATCTTTGCGGACATCGAAATAAAATGCTGATAAATCATTGGTGCAAAAATTAAACAAGGCTGAGTAGACCTTTTTAAAGTCGTGCTTTTTATAGGCGTCTTTGACCAAAACATCCAGTTCGGACAATCTGTGTAGCACCCATTTTTCCAAGGCGGGCATGTCGTCATATGCTACCTCGTCCTTAGCATCATACCCGTCCAAAGCACCGACCATATAACGGAGTGTATTGCGGAGTTTGCGGTAAGCATCGGCGGCAGTTTTTATGATCTCATCACCAATGCGTAAATCATCTGTAAAATCACTTGATGCCACCCACAGGCGCAAAATATCGGCGCCGTATTGGCGGATGATTTGCTCTGGCGCAATGGTATTGCCCAGAGATTTGGACATTTTAATGCCCTTTTCGTCCACCACAAAACCGTGGGTGAGAACCGCATCATAGGGGGCCTCGCCGTAATTGGCGCAGCTTTCCAGGAGTGATGATTGGAACCAACCCCGGTGTTGATCGGAACCTTCAAGATACAGATCAGCCCGGTCTTTGAGATCGTCGCGCTCTTTGAGACAAAAGGCATGGGTTGAACCGCTATCAAACCAAACGTCCAGAATATCGGTGACTCTCGTCCATCCTTCTGCAGAAACACCACCCATCAATTCGGTAATATCCGCATCAAACCAGCCGTCCACACCCGTAGCCTTGACGGCGCTAAGAATGCGTTCGTTGATGGCGTCCGCTTCGGGTAATTCCGTATGCAAGCGCCCGTCCGCGTGCACCATCAACGTGATCGGCACACCCCAATTGCGTTGGCGCGAAATCAGCCAGTCGGGCCTGTCCTTGACCATAGCCAACAAACGGTTTTTACCACGAGGCGGAATAAATTCGGTCTTTTCGATTTCCGCCACCGCCTTATCGCGCAAACCACCTTTACTCATAGAGACAAACCATTGCGGGGTAGCGCGGCGGATCACCGGGGCTTTCGAACGCCAACTATGGGCATCACGCAAAGTGGTAATCCCCCGCGCCAGCAAGTTGCCGCACTCCATGAGCGCCTTGAGAACTTCCGGATTAGCCTTGCCGTCCTGCCCACGCTTCTTGCCGTTGGTGCGAATAACATCGAGGCCTTGGAACCGGGCTGGCATAACATCGGTGTAGCACCCATCATCATCCAAGGTCATAGGGACAATTGGGTCTATGTTTAAATCTTCAAGTTTCTTTTGGTTAGAAATCCAAACCACATAATCATCCTCGCCATGACTAGGCGCAGTATGCACAAACCCCGTCCCCGCTTCGGCAGACACATGATCACCTGCGAGCATCGGCACAGGGAAATCGAACTTGCCGTCCGCACCCTTCATATTTTTTAGAGGATGATTAAGAAGGATACCATCAAACCCACGAACGCGAGCCAGTCTTTTGGAAGATTTGATTAAACCTGCCTTGGCAACGTCATCCCAAAGATCATCAGCAACGATAAGGCGGTCACCCAGCTTTGACCAAGGCTCAAATTCAGCCTCTTCCATCTCGGTTACTTCGTAGAGACCATAAGTAATTCGCTCAGAAAAACTTACCGCTCTATTGGCTGGGATAGTCCAAGGTGTTGTTGTCCAGATTAGTATAGAAGTATTGCCGTCTAAACTTGGAATCAGTTTTGTATTATCTTCAAAGATAAATCCCGACTCATCTCGAACCGGAAATTTAACATAAATCTGCGTTGCCCTGCGGTCGGCATATTCCACCTCAGCCTCGGCCAAAGCGGTGCGTTCTACTGGCGACCACATGATTGGTTTGGAACCTCTATATAACTGTCCGGATTTGGCGATTTTTAGAAGCTCGGCGCAGATGACCGCCTCGCTTTCGAACTTCATGGTCATATAGGGATTGTCCCAGTCGCCTATGACGCCGAGGCGTTTGAACTCTTCGCGCTGGATGTCGAGCCAGTGGCCTGCATATTCGCGGCATCTTGTGCGAAACTCGCCGCCCGGTACATCGTCTTTGTTGCGGCCTTTTGAACGAAATTCTTCTTCTACTTTCCATTCAATAGGAAGCCCGTGGCAATCCCAACCCGGCACATAATTGGCGTTATAGCCCGACATCTGGTGGGCTTTGACCACCATGTCTTTCAGGATTTTATTCATGGCCGTACCCATATGGATATGACCATTGGCATAAGGAGGCCCGTCGTGCAGCACATACTCGGGCTTGTCGGCACTCTGCTTGCGCAAAGAATTATACAGGTCGATTTTGTCCCAATGGGCCAACCATTCAGGCTCCTTTTTGGGCAGTCCGGCCCGCATGGGGAAATCGGTCTTGGGTAAGAATAAAGTTTCGCGGTAATCGCGCCCACTAGGTGGGTTGGTCGTTGAATCAGTCATGAGAATTTCTTTAAATTGGAAGTGTTAACAAGCAACCCCCTTTATAATCCACTTGGGGGAGCACAAAATTCCCGGCAGCCTTAAGCAACCGGGCCAATAATTCGCATAATTCGTATGCCTATGTAATGTCCAAATTTCATGTCCCGCCCATAACATAGTCAAGTGCCGCAAACAAGCGGTCAATGTCTGCGTCCGTGTTATATAAATGCGGGGTGACGCGAACGGAATTACCGCGCACGGAGACAAAAACACTATCCGCCGCCAACCTGTCCGCAAGCCCCGGGGGAACGCCGCTTTCAAACTCCAGTCCGACATAATGGGGCGAGCGGAATTTATCCTCTGTGACCCGCAAACCGATTTGACGGGCGCGTTTCGCAATACCGGCATTACGTGTTCCAAGTGTGTCTGAGATATTGTCCACACCCCAATCCAAAATTTGACTTAAGGCGGCGCTAGCGGCCATGAGTTGCGCCGGATTGGATTTTTCGCCCATATCAAAACGCCGTGCGCCCGGCTGGAAACCGTCTTGGTAATCTACCAATCTGGAAAAATCCTCCGAGCCTTTACGGTTCATCCAATTATGTTCCATAGGCGTACCGTTTTGCCATTTGGGCGCAATATATAAAAACCCTAAAGAATAAGGCCCAAACAACCATTTATACCCTGCCGCCACCATAAAATCAGGGCGCACAGTCTCTATATCAAAAGGCATGACCCCCAATGACTGGGTTAAGTCAAGCACCAAGTTCGCCCCAATATCCCGCGCTGATTTGGCAATAATTTCCAAGTCAAGAAAACCGCCGTCCGCCCAATGGGTGGCGGGCAGCGCCAAAATTTCGGTGTGCGGGCCAATAGCTTGTAACACCGCCGCCGTCCAATCACCTTTATGGGCACCGTCTACTGGTCTGGCCACCGTATTGAGTACCCCGCCATTTGCTTTGGCCATTTCGCGCCAAGGATAAATATTGGAGGGAAATTGGTCTTCTAGCACCAATATTTCGCCTTCGGCCCGCAAGGGTAAATTATTGGCAGCAATTTGTAGGCCGTAACTGGCAGACGGCACGACGGCGATATTATCGGCGCTAGTATTGATCAACTGCGCCGCTAATTCACGGTAGCTTTCTGGGTAGGTAAAAAAATCAGGGCCAGAATATGTCCACGGCTGCACCTTATATTGAACACCTGTACTGGCCGCATCCACGACAGATTTCATCAACGGCGACATAAAAGCACAATTCAAATATGCAATATGGTCTGGCATGTCGAACAAATGGCGCTGATTTTCTATCATAATGCTTCGTTCTTAAAGTCCCCTACAAACTGCGGCAAGACGTTTCTGGAGCTTTTATGACCTTGGCGCCGTCGTCTGGCTCCGTTCTTGCGAGGTGAAGTGTGAAAGTTAAATTCGCCTTAGGAGTGTGTCATGTCGGGACAATATATCGCAGCCGCTATTATGTTTTTTATTACTATAGGCTTTACAGCTACTTTTTGTTTTCCGGCTTTGAAATTTAGGCAGAAAAATCAACTTGTGCAATTTTACTGGGTGGGGGTTTGGGTCTTTTTGGGCGCTATTACCTCTCTATCCGGGGCGCAAACTATTTTGGTTATACTGGGACAAGATGTGGAGCGTTTCGCCACGGCTATTTTGTTCGGCATTACGGCAGCATTTGTGGTTTTTGTTATGTTCGCCTGGGCCCGTCTCGCCCTCAAAGGTGCCACAACTATTTTGGTCAGATCAAAAAGCCCCTAAAGACCACCTGCCAACTGCGAGATTTCAGGGCGTTCAAGTGCTATTACCTTAACCGGTTTTGTTGGTATAGCCCGGCTAGTGGATAAGGGCGCGTCCGGGTTGTCAACACGGTCTGGCGCAGTTTGCGGGCGCGGCACGGATGTCATATTCTGGGTCAAATCAACTAAATCATCGTGCAAAGAACCGTATAATGAGGGTTGCTGGAAAACTGGTCGGGAAACTGGCTTGGTGGCGGCAACCGGTGGCGCTTTTATTGGCGGCGGGGCAGTCATCAAATTGGGCAGTGTCGCCGGGGCTAGGTTTTGCGGCACATTTGTGTGCGCTTGGACATGCGTTTGGACGGACGCTTGCGTAGGGAAGTTTAGTTGAGGTATAAAGCCGCGCTGGCTTAGAGGTACAAAAGTTTGTCGAGATAGGCCCGCACCAACACTTCTGACTCCAACACTTCTGGTTCCAACATGTTTGGCCCCAAAATTCTTGCTATAGGACTGTTCCTGAGCATGTCTTTGGGCCGCCAACATTTGCTTTCGGTAAATCTGCCGCTCCCTGTTTTGCGCCCATCTTGATGTTTGTGCCAACATTGGTTCTTGTATCTGCTCTGGTATTTGTTTTTTTGCGGTTGGCGTATTTTGCGGCATCTGCATATTTATTTGGGGATGTGCGGCAACAGAATTGTGTTTTAAAGCACCGCCTCTGATCTCAGTTCTGGGCACATTTCTGGACACTCTCCTGGGTACAATCGGTGTGCCGACCCGCACCGTGCGACCTTGCTTTGGAATAGTATGATTGGGCCTGTTGACTGCATATGAATTCATCTCACCGCTTATACTGACCGGACTGGATTGGGCCAAGACTTTACGCCCATTAAGCTCGCAAATTCCGAACTGATTACGCGGGTTAGTCCGAATGAAATTCCAACCCTTGCATCCGGCATCACCACGGCAGTATTGCTCACATTGCACATGGGTTTGCGCTTGGGTTTTCATATAGGGTTGGCCGGCACGATATGTGTTTTGTTCAGCCCCGTAGCTATCCATACTTGGGCCAAAAAACGCCAAAACTAGTCCGGCAAAAATACTAAATAAACGGTGCATCCAAACGCCCTTAAAACGAATCACTGGGATAAAGAGTGCGCTCGATTTCTTAGCGATGCGTTAACTTTTCAGCAGATTTCAAATTGTTTAGTGGGTTTTAGCGGCCCGCTTTGTTGGAGGCATTATAGCATAGGGATATAGTGACATGTCTTTAAACGGCGAGGCGACCACCATGGCCCAATAGGTCTGGTAAGTGGTCTTGGGTTCATAAACTAAAGCAATGCCAAAATCCGTCACACCCTTTCGCAATAAGTTCACATTATGGCCGGGGCTATCCTTCCAGGCTTGAAACACTGTCTCCCAACTCTTTTGTCCGGTTGCCACATTCTCTGCGGCTACGGAAAAATAATAACCTTGCCTCTGGACCCGCTCTGCGTGGCCGGAGCCGTCCGTACCTGAATGAGAAATCGTCCCGTGTGCGGCCAAGTCTTTGGCATGAACACGAGATGCGGCTGTAAGTTTGTCATTGAAAACAACCGGGCCAAGTCCGTGCAAACGGCGGTAAGCATTCAAATCCGACACTGCAACATGCACATTAAGGGGCGTTGGCGGTGTGGAGGGAAATAAAGGATTTGCGCCAAACCCATTATTTAGCCGACAGATGATCAAAGATTTGGTAACATCCGGCTGCTCAGATACGGCGCCGCGGCACGTACCGCTATCGGCCCGGCACAACGCCATGCAGTCTTCAAAAGACGAAACAAAGCTTTCGCGGTAAGTCCCGTCATTTGCCAAAGACATATTGTGCGTGCCGGATTTGTTGGGCGGTGCCGCCCAAGATTGGGCGGACAACAATACGGTCAACGCAAAAAAGATCAGGCAAATGCTGACAATCCTCTTTTGATGCGTCATTAAATTCTCCAAGATCATATCCCAAAAAATACAATACTAAAACTGCCTATATTTGTATTCAAAGTCTATTAAATTATAGGCGCACTTTGGGTTAAATTATTGCAATATGCCGTTCATGGTTAATATCTACCTCACCGGGTATAAAAATCTCTCCGCGCAAATAAGTTAAAGCGCGCCCCGTTATAAACACTTGGTTGTCAGAAACCGTCAATTCCAGCACCCCGCCCCGTTTGGAGGCTTGATAGGCTATCAGCTTGTTTGTGCCCAATTTTTTGGCCCAAAACGGTGCCAGTGACGCATGGTTGGAGCCTGTGACCGGGTCTTCATCAATGCCAAAGGCGGGTACAAAATAACGGGATACGAAATCATATTTATTGTAATTCTCTCCGCCCCCTTGCGCCATGATGATTATTCCGTCATCGACACAGGGTTGCGACGACAATGCTTTGATAGCATTAAAGTCCGGTTGAAATTAGCCACAGCATCTGCGGTGGGAAACATCAAAAACACGTTTTTACGCGCGTGCCATGCGGCACTTGGCAGGCCGTTAAAAGTGCTTTGTAAATCGGGCGTAAGCTGCATTTCCTCCATAGGGAATGCAGGTGCGCACATTGTGTATCCTATATCATCTTTCTGGTCACATTCTTGGGTGTTATTTGTGACTTTCAGTAGCCCGATTTTGGTATGAAAAACCAATGGAGAGGGGCTTTGCAATTCTGACAACAACACATGGGCCGTTGCAATGGTCGCATGTCCACAAAAATCAACTTCCGAAACAGGCGTAAACCACCGCAGATCAAAACTGCCATCTTGGCGGCGCACAACAAAAGCCGTTTCCGACAAATTGTTTTCAAAGGCAATATTTTGCATAAGTGTCGGGTTTAGGAATTTTGCCAAAGGAATAACCGCCGCCGGGTTTCCAGCAAATAGCTTGTCGGTAAATGCGTCTACTTAATAAATAGGATATGTGGTCATCCGGCAAATCTAGTATAAAGTCAGTTAAGCTGAAAGCTTTTCCTTTGCGCGGCGTATTTTCATTTCGCGGACAAAGCGGATAGACGAAAACAGCTCGCTGACAACCACAGGCTTGGTCAAAAATACATCTGCGCCTACGGCCAGACAAATGGCATTGTTTTCAGCAGACGCATCCGCCGTTAATGCGATGATCGGCACATTTTGATGGGGGCCTTCATGTTCTCTGATATATTTGGTGGTTTCAATACCGTCCATTATCGGCATGCGAATATCCATCAAGATCACGTCAAAAACCTGATTTTCCATGAGTTCGATAGCAATCATCCCGTTAGATGCGGCGCTAACAGTACAGCCAGCAGGCTCTAACAATGAACGGACAACTTCTTGGTTGGCCAATATATCTTCGACGATAAGAACATTTAAACCCTCCAACTGGTCCGGGGTAATTGGACTGTCGCCGGAACGAGCCGTGCGGCGGGAAAACACCCCCCGGTGGCTTGAAATATTTATAGTTTTGACATCCTGTTCTGGATTTATCAGTTCATAAACAAATGGCGCAGCGGTCATTGGTATAATGTCTTGCTCGCTATCAGCGGTAATCTTGCTCTCGCGTTTTTCTTCAATTTTCCGTTCACGCTCTTCCATTTCTGGCAATGTAACAACTGGTTGGAAGCTAATGCCGTGTTCCATTTCAGGCACACAGGTAAAGATCGGCAAGTTCGTATCAGGTTCAATTTTAGCCAAAGCGACGTCAACTGTTTTTAGGCTCAGTGCAAATTCCGAGCCGTAACCTTGTCTGGTTGTCACCACCACATCACCGCCCATCAGGCGGGCAAAACCACGTGTAACCGTCAGCCCAATACCCGCACCGCCGTAATTGCGGGTCATGGAGCTATCGGCCTGTACAAATGGTTTAAACAAATTGCTCTTCATTTTGTCACTAATGCCTATGCCCGTATCAGCAACAATAATGGACAGTTTTTGTACATTCTCGTCATCATCTGCATGGCGAACAACATCTTGCATGGTGACATGAATATGAATACGGCCCTCTTTGGTAAATTTCACGGCATTTGAAACCATGTTTTTCAAAGACAGTTCAACCCGTTTCACATCGAGCATCAATTTTTCCGGAACATCAGCAGCAACACCATACGTGAAAGATATGTTTTGCGGGTTGGTTTTCGGTCGCCATTTCTCATAGGTTTGCGCGACGATTTTGCGTATGTCGGCGGGTGTTGTAAAGGCTGTTAAATCGCCTGCTTCCAAATAGGTCATATCCAATATTCCCGAAAGCAATTCTAGTAAGCTTTCACCTGAATCCAGTATTATTTTACTTTGGTCTTTGAGGGTCTTTGTGGCCCCGTGTTGGGATAATATATCAGCAATTCCTATTATCCCGTTAAGAGGTGTACGAAATTCGTGGGACATAACGGATAAAAATTGCTTTTTGGCCCGCTCACCCGCTTCTGAGGCAAGTTTTGCCAATTTCATGGTCGCCGCTTCTTTTTGTATGGACTTGGCCAATTTGCGCTGGCTAACATTCAACCAGATCAAAGCAAGGGCAAGGGCCAACAGGGAAAATGCCAATATACCGGCAATATAGGCAACACGTTGGTTGGCTGCCGCTTTCGCCAGAGCCAGGCGCGCCGTTTCTTCAAGAGCTGCGCGGCGTTCTTTTTGCCGGGCCTTTTCATTTTCCAAACTCGCATGCAAGCCAGAAATGCCTTCAGTTTGAAACCGGAGCAAGCGCTGGATAATGGTTTTGGTCTGAATATTCTGCAAACGTGATAAAGTGGCTATATCGCCCTCGGCCATGGCAATAAGTTTTTGCGCCCGTAATCTGTTTTTTTTATACCCGCCAGTTTTCAGGTTGTTGTCAAAAGCAATTTTATTAAATTGATCCAAAGCATGGTGTGCTTCTCGCACCCGCCCTAGGCCAGCCAGAGCAATGGCCTGTTCCGATAGAAGTCCGATTTGCCGCGCCGGATCTTTGCTATATTGCAACCCGGTTGTTATTGTTTCTAGCGCACCTTGATAGTTTTCAGCATTGTTTTGCGATTGGGCATAGCGAATATAGACCAAAGCGTTCACACCCTGACCAGAATTATTGTTCAAACGAAACAATATTTCTGCCAGTTTCTCCGCCGTCTCGTATTCACGCCAATTGTTAAAGGAATACGCAAGATTATTGATAAGGCTGATCCCGTCAATTTGGCGCCCGGTTAACAAACCTTTTTCAATCACCATTTCCGTAGTGCCGACACCATCTTCAAGGTTATATAAAATGAGTTGGAGATATGAGATTAAATCATAGGTTTCGTATCTGGCCTCATCATAATCTGACCCAAGTTCATTAGGGATCAAATTCAAAGCCGATTGGGCATCTTTAAGACCAACATCAAATTGTCTGAACAAAATTTGCCCGCTACCAGCCAGTAAATAGGCGCGGTTGGCTACAAACCAGTCTTTATCCTCATAAAAACCTGTGATTTGTTCGTACAATCCAAAACGAACGTCTTCGCTATTAGCTGAATCAAGTAAACCAAATTGCAAATCATACAGATGGGCAATTTTGATATCCCTCTTGCTTGCCCTCGCCTCAGCCTCTCGTCTATATATTTCCAATAATTTATTTTTTGGTAGGCTATTGCGAAAATAAGCGGCATCCATAGACAATTGCCGTAAAACCTTTAACCTGTCATTGCCCAGCAGCTTGTCCAGTCCAAGTTCTTCGACTGATCTGCGTGTCGCAACGATTAAATGTTCTTGCTCGATTTTACGCGCAATCCGCAATGCCAATTCCGCAGTTGCTTTGGGCACCAGAGATTTATCCACGATAGTATCGGGGTTTTTAACCTGTGCCCCAGATTGCGCCATAACCGCAATTGGTACGGCACCCAAAAACAAAGCTAACAGGCTAGGCCAAAATATAGCCGCTATCCACCCAAAAGCCGTGTTATATATTGATAAATTTCGATGCTTGTTTTGCACACCAACCCTTACGCCAACCGATTGTGGCCATAAGAGCATAAAAACGTTAGGATTTTCCTACTATTGCAGTCTTAATAGTAAAAGTATGAAACCCTATCTCCAAAAAAACAAAATCCGCCTATGCAAGCATAAACGGATCACCCACAACATGTCTTATAAATTGAATTAATTTTCGATAACAATTGGAAGGCCGCCAGTTACGATTTCTACTTCTTCCATGGTCAAATCACGCATATGAATGTCTCCAGGTTAGAGTTTAAGATTAAGGATCATTTACTAAAAATGGTAAACAACCCCCTAACTATTATAACTAATAAATTGTGAATTTTTAAAATACAAGAATTTAGTATAGTTAATGGGGTTTTTTTCGCGTTTTAAGGGAATTTTACCGTAAAAACCGTGTCCGCTTGGTCAATTAGGCGGCGGCGATGGGCAATCACTACACGGGTTATGTCCATTTGGGCCAACACTTCAGAAACTTTTGCCTCTGTAGCCGCGTCCAGATTGGCGGTTCCTTCGTCTAAAAACAGGATTTTCGGATCGTGATACAGGGCGCGGGCCAATAAAACTCTTTGCTTTTGACCGCCGGACAGCACACTGCCCATATCCCCAACCATGGACAAATAATTCATGGGCATAACGGCAATCTCGTCGTGGATTTGTGCAGCTATAGCGGCGCGGTAAACCTTTTGCATCTCAATCTCAGGATCGAAAAAACTAATATTATCGGCTATGGTACCGGACAGGAGTTTATCATCTTGCATAACCACACCGACTTGGGCCCGCCAACTGGCCATAGGCATGTCCGCCATTGGCTGCCCGTCTATTTCAATAGTGCCGGAACTCGGCGCATAAAGTCCCAATATCAATTTCATCAATGTGGTTTTACCGCCGCCGCTCGGCCCGGTGATGGCTGTCATTTTCCCCGCCGGAATTTCAAGGTTTAACCCCTTGAGGACAAAGGGGTCGTTATCCGAATAGCGAAAATCAATGTCTTTCAGGGAAATCGCGCCCAAAATGTTTTTATGCTTTAGGTCTGCGGCTTCGACCACCTCAGATTTTTCATAAACAATATCCGCCAACCGATCGAGATGCAAAGACAAGAGCGATACTTTAATGCCTTCGCTGAGCAGTTTTTTTATGCTCTCGGTGAAATGCATTTGATAGCCTAAAAACGCAAATAACATGCCGATGCTAAACAAGCCCCCCTCACCCATAATCAGCTTGGCGCCTAGATACACCACAATAACGATTTGCCCACCGATCAGAAATGTCTCGAAAAATTTCTGCAAGACTAGCCATTGGCCGTGAGCGGTCGACGCATTGATGGTATCAGCAAACAAATTACGCCAACTCGCTTCACGGGACGCTTCACGGCCAAACAATTTGACCGTGGTCGAAGCGCGGATGCTTTCTATGACATAGGTGTTTTCGATGGCTTTGGTGACAATAGCTTCTTCTTCGGTGCGGCGCAAATACGGATATATCACCAAAGTCGCGAGCGTCAACAATGTCGTCATAAACAAAACCACAATGGCTAATTTTGGCGCATAAAGAAACATAATGCCCAAGGTAAATAGAGCCATGAAACCGTCGAGCAAGATAGCGACTACGCTCTGGGTCAAAGCTTCTTGGATCGGGCGGGCCGAGCCGACCCGCGAAATAATGTCCCCCACATGACGTTTTTCAAACCATGCGGTTGGCAGGCGGATCAGGTGGCGAAAGATATTGCCAACCATTTGAAAGCTCATTTGGTTACCGTAAACCAAGACGGCCCAACCGCGCACGGCCTCACTAAGCGCCCTTATGATAACCAGACCACCAAAGCCCAATAAAAGCGCAAACAAAAACTGGCTATCGCCTTGCCCGCCTTCTGGGCCAATGGCCCGATCCACAACCAGTTGTAAATAAAACGGCGCGGCCAAAGCTGTCATCTGTAAAATCACTGACAGGCTCAAGGTTTGCAACACGGCCCGCTTCAATCCGACCATGCGCTCCCAAAGATCGGATAATTTTGGTTGTAAGCGGTTTTGCAACAAATTAACATCTGCGGCCGGGGATAGCTCTAGCACTACACCGGAGAAATGATCCGAGACTTTCTCCAAAGCCGTAACCCGCAGCCCGCGCCCTGGATCAATATAATGCACTTTATTGCCAACGATCTGTTTCAGCACGACAAAATGATTGAGGTCCCAGTGCAAAATAGCCGGGGTTTGGACTTTATGAAGTTGGTCAAGCTCAACCCGCATGGGCCGCGATGCAAGATGCAGGTTTGCCGCCGTTGCCATCACTTGTTTCAAATTAGCCCCTTTAAGGGAAATAGATGCGGTTTTGCGGAGAGCATTGAGGTCAATATCATGGCCATGATAACGGGCGATCATCACCAAACAGGCCAGCCCGCACTCGGTCGCTTCGGTTTGCAACACAACGGGCAGTTTATTACGAGAGAAAAACCTCACGAACCAGACCCAAATATCCAGCGCCAAACCGGTATATTTTCACCATCAATTTGCACCAACCCCAAAACCCCAAATGCAACAACCCCCAAGACGATCATCACCAATAACCCGGTAATCAGCCATGTTGACAAAGGTGCCGCCAACACCACATCCCCATATAAGGCGCGGGTACGGTGGCGAATGGCTTCCGCGCGAAATAGCGGCGTTTTTTTGGGGGTGGGGGCAGGTGTCTTTTTTTCATCACTCATGGGACAAGTGTACGTGTAGGGTGGATTAGCCGCAAGGCGTAATCTACCATTTGTAAACACAGATGTTAAACACCGATGATTGGCGGGAAATTATACACGACCACGTTTTATCGCCTTTTCCTCGAACAACTCGGCCAGTTTTTCTGTCATGGCGCCGCCCAATTCTTCTATGTCCGTAATAGTAACTGCGCGGCTATACCAGCGCGTAACATCATGATTGATACCAATGGCAATAAGTTCAACCTCGGATCGGTTCTCTATTTTATCAATAACGGTGTGCAGGTGCTGCTCCAATATTCCCGATTTATTGCGCGACTGGGTCGCGTCGTCCACGGGAGCGCCGTCTGAAATCACCATAAGAATGCGCCTTTGCTCAGGCCGGGCCATCAAACGCCCATAGGCCCATTCCAAAGCCTCGCCGTCTATATTTTCCTTGAGTAAACCTTCGCGCATCATCAAGCCAAGATTGTTTTTGGCGCGCCGCCACGGCATGTCGGCGGATTTATAAATAATATGCCGCAAATCATTGAGCCGCCCTGGGTTGGCAGGTTTATCCGCCGCCAGCCAGTCCTGGAACGACGTACCGCCCTTCCAGGCCCGTGTGGTAAACCCTAGAATTTCGCATTTAACCGCACAACGCTCCAACGTCCGCGCCAATACATCCGCGCACACAGCCGCCATCATGATCGGGCGGCCGCGCATGGAGCCGGAATTGTCCAAAAGGATCGAAACTACCGTGTCCCTGAACTCCGTCTGCTTTTCCACCTTGAAGCTCAATGGTTGCATGGGGTCGGTAATCACACGGGTCAAACGGGCCGTATCCAACAACCCCTCCTCCAGATCAAAACTCCATGATCTTTGTTGTTGGGCCATCAAACGGCGTTGCAAACGGTTGGCGAGGCGGGCGATCACCGAGCTTAGGTTTTTCATATGACCGTCGAGATAAGTACGCAGGCGCTCCAACTCGTCCAGTTCGCACAAATCCTCGGCTTTGATTACTTCGTCGTGGGCAGTGGTAAACACATGATAAGGGGCGGGCATATTGGATAAATTCGCCGGACGCTCGGACGGGTCAGGCACTTGGTTGCCCTCGCTACCCTCAGCTTCAACATCATCGCCGTCAACTAAGTCCGTCTCCTCATCATCATCTTGCGTATCAGCTTTGGCCAACCTGGCCGCACCGGGGTCTTGTTCTTGCCCGTCGTCCTTTACGTTATTGGGGTTTTGGTCCTCGTCGTCCCGTGCCTCGTCGTCCTCGGGCGCATCTTGGTCAATATTGGCCAAATCATCGCCCATATCAAAGGCGCGCAGCAGGTCTTGCGCCGCTTGCGAAAATGCCGCTTGATCTGCGAGATTATCCGAGAGCTTATCCAGTTCTGCACCGCCCATTTCCAAAATATAATCCCGCCATGCCGCCATCAAGCCTTTGGCACCTTTTGGCGCGGGGCGACCGTTAAAAACTTCGCGGGCCAGAACGCCAATGGCTTCGGCCAAGGGCGCATCATTTTGCGCAAGGTCGTCCCGGTGATACCCGCGCCGCCGCGCCCGCGCATCCTGCGCGGCGTGTAAATTATCCCCAACCCCGTCCATAACCCGCGCGCCTAGCGCCTCAATCCGGGCCTGTTCCAACGCTTCATAAATCGCCTGGGCCGGGCCGGGTTGAGGCAGGTTTTTGGCGTAAATATCTGCGTCGTGCAAAGCGAGGCGAAGCGCCAAAGCATCCGCCTCACCGCGAGATTTGGCAATGGCTTTTTTGGTGGGTTGGGCCGCTGGCACAGGCAAAATGATTTGGGTTTCCTCGCCGCGCCGCGAAAGTACACCGACCTCACCACCATATTGAACATCCAATTCCCGTTCCCCAGACAAGGCCTTAGTCGCGGCAGATAGTGCGCGTTTGTATGTTTCAATGGGGGTGGGGTTAGTCATTTATATCCCGCTCATACCTGCGCATGCAGGTATCCATCGCAGGGTTTCCAAGTGGAAGGCTTCGCACTGCGATTTTTCCCGATAGTACAGAGATAGACCCCTGCATGCGCAGGGGTGAGCGGGTATAATGGAATATGAGCTTGGCCGCCCCACAACTTAAGCCACCAACACCGTAGCACTACTTTCCGGCAGGTCCTCACCGAAAGCCCGTTGGTAAAACTCGGCTATGAGTGGGCGTTCCAGTTCGTCGCATTTGTTTAGGAATGTCATGCGAAAGCCTAGCGCCAAATCACCGCCGAAAATGCGGGTGTTTTCGGCCCAGTTCATGACGGTGCGCGGGCTCATGAGCGTGGAGATATCTCCGGCCATGAACGCATTTCTGGTCATATCGGCGACCCGTACCATTTTTGCGATTATATCGCGACCTTCAGCGGTGTCATATGTCGGCGAGCGGGCCAACACTATGGCAGCTTCTTCGTCGTGGGCCAGATAATTGAGCGTGGTGACGATTTGCCACCTGTCCATTTGGCCTTGGTTAATTTGTTGGGTACCGTGATAAAGTCCGGTGGTGTCGCCGAGCCCGACCGTATTGGTGGTCGAGAACAGACGAAATGCGGAGTGCGGCGTAATCACACGGTTTTGGTCAAGCAATGTCAAACGGCCATCGGCCTCCAATATGCGCTGGATCACAAACATTACGTCCGGGCGGCCAGCATCATATTCATCGAACACCAGAGCTACCGGATTTTGCAAAGCCCAGGGCAATAACCCCTCACGAAATTCGGTGATCTGCTTGCCGTCTTTGAGGACAATGGCGTCCTTGCCGATCAAATCGATACGCGAAATATGGCTATCAAGATTGATGCGCACCAAAGGCCAGTTGAGATGTGCCGCCACTTGCTCGATATGGGTGGATTTGCCCGTACCATGATAGCCCTGCACCATGACCCGACGGTTATAGACAAAGCCCGCCAAAATAGCCCGAGTGGTTTCAGGGTCAAACCGGTAGGCTTTATCTATGGCAGGTGTGTGTTCGCCGGGCTTGGAAAACGCCGGGATTTTGGCACCAAAATCAACGCCAAACAGTTTCTTGGCCGACACTTCGGTATCGGGTTTAAATATAGGAAAAATGTCACTCATAAATTATGCCAACTTGGTTGTTTTCAAGACCTTATAGGCCTTTACGACCCGTTGGAAAGAGGCTTCTGTGGTGCGGTCGCCTCCGTTCGCATCGGGATGTAATTGCTTGACCAGTTGGGTATAACGCTCACGCACCATTTTGGGGCCAGAAAATTCGTCCAGACCCAGATCGTTAAGCGCCTTGATCTGCAATTTGGAAAGACGCCGGCGCGGAGCCTCAGTTGGGACTTCGGCTCCGTCGCCGAAAATATTATAATCATCGGCAAAATCAGCCACACCCGCTTTGGCTTTGCGCCGTACTTTGGCACGATCAGAGGTGTTCTGGCGCACATCCCAAGTTGGGCGGTGGCCGTGGCGGGCACCGATCTGCCATTTGGTAATATCCTCATCGCTCATATCAGAGAAAAAGTTCCAATTTTTATTATACTCGCGAGCATGGGGGGCACAAAAATAATAATATTCGCGCAGTCGGTCAGGGCTTTTAGGCGCCTTGCAGCCACCTTTGGACAAACACCCGGCCCATTCGCACGGCATATCTTCCGGCTTTAATTTCTTGCCCGGCGGCTTAATTCTGATATCCATACCCTTCATGCGGTATTTAAATCCGTCGCTCATACTCTAAACTCACTTTTCGCCCCACATAATCCAAAATGGGGCATGTTAAAAAAGGCAAATTAAAATGGGGCCAATTGCGCAATCAATCAAGGAAAAACTTGACAAAGCTTTCAATCCAACGCAGTTGGATGTGATCGACGAAAGCTATAAACATGCAGGTCACGCGGGCGCCGAGGCCCATGCAGCTAAATATCAAGGTGGCGAAAGCCATTTCCACGTTATAATCGCATCAGAAACCCTTACCAAAATGACCCGTCTGGCCCGCCACCGCGCCGTAATGGATGTGCTGGCGGATTTAATGGTAGAACGGGTACATGCACTCAGGCTTGAGGTCATTGCCGACTAACCTCTTTCCCCAACCTGCCTCACTTTAACTGAAGTAATCTGGTTTTTTTGCTTGGCCATTATTTCGAAGCGGTGGCCGTAGAAAGCAAAAACCTGTCCGACATCCGGGATGGTTTGGCTTTCGTGGATGATTAGACCAGCTATGGTCACAGCGTCATCGTCCGGCAAATCCCAATCTCTGTCCCGGTTTAAGTCGCGTACCGGAACATCCCCGGCCACGATAACCGAGCCGTCATTGCCGGGTTTTACACCTTCAATCTCATCATCGTATTCGTCTTGGATGTCACCGACGATTTCCTCGATAATATCTTCCAATGTCACCACCCCCATGAGCGCACCATATTCATCGACCACCAAAGCAAAATGGGCACGCCTCTTTTGAAACATCCGAAGTTGGGTCAGAACCGATGTGGTTTCGGGGACAAACCACGGCTCGCGCAGAAGCTTGTCTATATTTAGCCCGTTCATTTCGCCGCCAGTTTTTGACAAAGCCCCCAGCAAGTCTTTGGCATGTAAAATACCGATTACATTGTCTTTTTCACCCCGCCATAGCGGCAAGCGCGAATGGCCGCTATCCAACACTTGCTTGACGATTTTTTCAGGCTCTAGATCTGCGTCAATCATCACCAGGTTTTTGCGGTGGATCATCACCTCCTCGACGATCAAATCCCCGATATTGAGAACCCCTAAAATCTGGTCGCGCTCGCTTTTATCAACCCGGCCTTCATGGGTGTGCAGATTAACCGCGCCGCGAATTTCGTCGGCCATTGTCCACGAACCAACATCTGACTTGACCCCAAACAAACGCAATATCCCGTTGACCAAAACCTGTATGGCACTGACAATTGGTGCGAACAATAAAACTGCGAAACTGACCGGGCGGGCCACCGTTATCGAGGCCTCATCCGGCCTCGTGATCGCGTAAGTTTTGGGTAGAACTTCGGCAAAGATCAGTATCAATGCCGTCATAATGCCAGTCGCAATCATAACACCAATATCCCCAAACATAGACAACATAAGCCCGGTCATCAGCGCGGAGGCCATAATATTGACCAGATTGTTGCCGAGCAAAAGAGCCCCGATTAACCGCTCACGGCTTTCCAGCAATTTTGCAACAATGGATGCTCCCTTGCTACCCTCCTTGGCGCGGGCATGAATGCGCGACCGCGATGCAGCGGTTAAGGCGGTTTCGGAGACGGAGAAGAACCCCCCGATTATGAGTAAAGCCAATATGGCCACCAAAGTGACAATAGTTTCGAGGGTAAAAATTTCGCTCATCAGGATTTGCATGCTTTCTTTAAAAATTTAAGTAGTGAGGTTTTATCGGCGGCGCGGTGTATAAAAGCTTTGCCGATACCGCGTGTTAAAACAAGATTTATATCACGCCTAGTGTTTTTCTTGTCGCGCTCCATAAAGGCTAGGAGTGCACCCGGGTCGATTTTAAGTTTTGTAGGTAGACCGGGCAACATTGTCATTTTGTGCTGTGTCAAATGGGTCCGCAGCTGCTCCACGTCTTCGCTCGCGCACAGGCCAAGAATTTCGGAATACTCAAAGGCCATTAACATGCCGGCACTGACCGCTTCGCCGTGCAGTAAAGAGCCGCTATACCTAGCCACCGCTTCCAAGGCATGGGCGAATGTATGGCCGAGATTGAGCAAAGCCCGCTCGCCGCGCTCAAACTCATCGCGTTTGACGATGGCCGCCTTGGCGGTGCAGGACGTCGCAATTGCCGTGCGCAAAGCGGTCTCGTCGCGGCTCAGGACTGCGCCCGCATTGGCGTCTAGCCAACCCCAAAAACCCGGGTCGTTAATGAGTGCGTATTTCAAAACTTCCGCATATCCGGCCCGCATGTGCCTGTCGTCTAGGGTGGCGAGAACATCCGTATCGATTAAAACGCATTTGGGTTGATAAAACTGACCCACCAGGTTTTTGCCCGCAGGGGTATTGATAGCGGTTTTACCGCCAACCGAGCTGTCAACCTGAGCCAACAAGGTTGTAGGAATTTGCACAAAGTTGCAGCCGCGCTTTAAAATACTGGCAACAAATCCGGTTAAATCGCCTATTACACCGCCGCCAAAAGCGACCAAAGTATCGTCTCTGGTAAAATTGGCCCGCAGTAATTGGTCCAACACATCTTGTAATACATCAAAACTTTTCGTCGCCTCGCCGGGCGGCAAAATTATTGTCTCAATTTGTCCGCCGACCAACCCAGACATCAGAGATGTTAAATGCAGGCTAGCAACCGTTTCGTCTGTAATGATTACGATTCTCCCGGCCCCAATATGCTGTGCCAATAATTCACCAGCACCGGACAAGAGGCCGCTGCCAATATGAATAGGGTAAGAGCGCTCCGCCAAGTCTACGATAATAGTTTTCGGCGAAGTTTTGGTGCCTTCACGCATCTGCCGTCTCCAGATATTTTTTAAGTGCCTCGATCACCCGCCCAACCGTGGTTGCGTGGGAACAAGCCCCTGCCCTGACGCACAAATGGGCTTCGCTATAAAGCGGATAGCGGGCATCTGCTAAAGCCCGCATGGCGGCTTCGGGATCATCTACATCCAAAAGCGGACGTTTGTCACGCTTGCGGTTGACTCGCTCCATATTGGTTTTAAAATCCGCTTTCAGCCATATGGTAATACTGTTTTCATTTAATATTTTTCGGGTGGCGGCCGGGACAAAAGCGCCGCCGCCTGTCCCCAGTACAATAGGATACGCGCTGAGCAACCGCGTGATAACGCGGCGTTCGCCCGCACGAAATGCATCCTCTCCGTGGCTTTGAAAATAACCTTTGACGGTGCGTCCGCTAGCCTTTTCAATTTCTTCATCGGAATCAAAAAATGGCATGTCTATTCGCTTGGCCAACCGCCGTCCAATCGTGGTTTTTCCCACGCCCATCAGCCCGACCAAGGCGATTGACCTTCCGCCCATTGTTTTCCTATCAAGTGCAGCTATGTCAGCGCACATTTTAACACTCCTTTACCTCTTGATCTTTAGGGTTGAGCCTAAAGACAGGAATTTTTACTTTATTTATACACACTATGTCTGGAATTTGCCATATTCTCAATGTAAATCTTTGAGATACATAAAAAGGAGACAACATGAAAAAATCAGGCTGGGTCGTAATAATTTTATTGCTTGTGCTGATCGGTGCATCTTATTGGTTGTTGCGCGGATCTGACAGCGTGCATTTGGATCGGCAAGAAATTGTTGTCAATGTCCCTGATACGTTTGAGAAATAATCCGGTGTGGGTCCTAACTTTAGCCGTAGGTATGGCGTGTATATTAACGTTCGGCGCGCCCGCATGGGCCCAGATCAACATAGACGACCTTAATCCAGTCAACACATATGACGCAGGAGTTTTACAACCTGGCGCAGACAGGTTAGGCAAAAATTTGTGGCAAGGCACGACAGCGGCGCGCGCTACAGAAATTATAAACACAACAGACACAAGCGCAAATGGCACGGCACGGCATTTAATCCGAATAATTTTGTTGTCCGGCGGCGCCCCGCCAAAATCTGGCGACACTGCTGAACGCGAAGCTTATATGCAAGCGCGGTTGGCGGCAGTGCTTAGGCTTGGTCATTTAGACGCATCTGATCAATTGGTCAGCCGCTTAGACTTGAGCAAAAGCGATTCCGTATTTTCCAAAATATTTGCGGAACGCGCCTTACTGGGCGGCGATATCCAGACGGCTTGCGAGATAAGCGACACCCATATATTAGCACGAAAAGCACCCTATTGGGCCAAATTACGGGGCTTTTGCCACAGTGTGCGCGGCGAACTTCCGGCGGCAGAAATTACAGCAGACCTATTGTCCCGCTTGGGCCATAAAGACAAAATATTTTATGCTCTCTTGGGCGAATTAACCGGAAGTCGCACCAACCTAAAACTAACAAATGTGACGACACCCTTGCACATTGCCATGCTCGGTGAGGTGCGTAAAATCGGCAAGCAAAACCTAAAAAACTTGCCGAAAATAATGTCCGCACAAACGGCACAGGACATAAAACAGCCAGCCGATATTAGACTGAAAGCTTTATTTGCGTCGGCGCAAATCTTAAGTGCAGAACAAATCCGTAGCGTCTTGGGCGGATTGGCCAGTTTTCCCCTTGAAAACATGGAGAATTTCGAGGCTATTCGCGGTGAAAAAACATGGAGTGGGCAAAGATGGGGCGAGGTCTATTTGGCACTGGCGGCCAGTCATGACACAAATTTATCCGCACAATTAACCCAGGCTTTATTGGCGCGGGCGGATAAAAATGAGGCGCTCATACCGATTGCCGCCGCGTTGGAAACACATATTTCAAATATTCCCACCTCTGTATTGGCCCAAATCACTGTATTGGCCGAGATCACTGGCGATAAAAATAATGTGGGAATTTTAGCGCGCCTGGGCGTGAACAAGCACGATACTGGCATATTGCGAGCCTTGTTTTTAGCCCTGGATGAGGACGCCCCCTTTCGCGCGCGCATCGCATTGGCGTCTGATGCCTTGGGCGGCGGGTTTTACCAAGGCGAGCTAGGCGTGGACATTGAAACCCGTTTAACGAAACCCTCTACACGGGCACGGGCCGTGCGTGACAGTTATATTGCCCAGGCACTCGGGGTAAATATGTCGGCCACGGCAATAGATATATTGTCGCGCACCAAACTTACAGGGCAAGATGTAAATCAAAACGATATGCTGGCTTTACAAGCGCTCGCACAACGCGGGGCAAAGGCTGAACTGGCCCTTAGGGTCGCAGAAATATTTGGGGAAGTATCGCCAAGACAAATGCGGTCCGACAGTTTTGCCGCCATTTTAAGCGCCATGGTAAATGCAGGCATGACGGATATGGCCCGACAACTGGCGGCCAAAGATTTGCTCAATCATGATTGAGCCATTTTTAGATATGATGAGTGCGGAACGCGGTGCGTCCGACAATACCATATCGGCCTATCGCCGCGATTTGGAGCTGTGCGCGCATCAACTCAAGGGTTTTGGGCAAAATTTGCCTGATGCCGGGCAAGGTCATTTAGAAGCTGTATTAGCGGCATGGGTCAATGAAGGCCTGGCCACATCAACGGCAGCCCGGCGCTTGTCGAGCATAAAACAATATTACAAATACTTACAGATCGAGGGCTTGCGCGAAGATAGCCCCGCCAAAAACCTGAGCGGCCCAAAACAAGGCAGGCCCCTGCCTAAAATATTAAGTGAAGCTGATATAGACGCACTGTTTCGCGCTGCAGAGTTTCAAGGCGCAGACGGTTATGATGCGCCGCGTGATTACCGCTTATATTGCCAACTTGAAATTCTCTATGCTGGCGGCTTACGGGTCAGCGAATTGGTGGCGATCCCTTTAGCAGAAACATCAAGGCGCGATAAATGCTTGTTTATCAAAGGCAAGGGCGGCAAGGAACGTTTGGTTCCCCTTACAAAAAAAGCCGTAAATGCTATCAAGGCGTGGAAAAAAATGCGCGAAGTCACCTTGCCCACAAATGCTATTGCCAAAGTCCGCGCCGAAAAATATTTGTTTCCGTCTGGCTCAAAACTTGGACATGTCACCCGCGAGCATTTCGCCAAATCACTTAAACGTCTGGCAATTAAAGCTGGGCTTGATCCGGCGAAAATCTCGCCGCATGTTTTGCGCCATGCTTTCGCCACCCATTTGCTAGCCCGAGGCGCTGATCTGCGCAGCGTCCAAAAACTCCTGGGCCACGCCGATATATCCACAACCCAAATCTATACCCATGTTTTGAACGGGCGATTGAAAGAACTGGTAAATACAGTACATCCATTGGCTAGAGCAACGAAATCTAATGTAGAATCGCTTTGATGGTCGGACATATGAAAACGGTATTGTTTTTGGGGCTTAGTTTTGGCTTGGCCATATCTTGGCCGCCCCCCGCCCATGCCAAATGCCCGCCCATGCCAAATATATGTCTGGAAATTGCGAAAACGGTTACGGCATTTATACTTATCCAAGTGGGAATAAATATATAGGCCAACACAAAAATGGCCATCAACATGGTAAAGGCGTATTTTACTGGGCCGACGGAAATATCTATGACGGACAATGGAAAAATGATTATGCCACTGGTATCGGCAGCTATATCTATTCCAATGGTGACAAATATGTCGGTGAGTGGAAAAATGAGTTAAAGCATGGTCAAGGCACCATGAACTGGGCCGATGGTAGCCAGTATGAAGGGGCGTGGAGCGACGATAAAAAACACGGGCTTGGTACGAATACATATACAAGCGGCGACACCTATACTGGCCAATGGCAAAACAATCTCAAACATGGGTACGGCCTGTACACATGAAAAAACGGACGCAAATTTGAAGGCGAGTGGGCCGATGGTGATCAGGTGTATTAGGTTCTATTACCGCCCAGAATACTGTCCTCAATACTGCCTTTTGCACCTGCAGATTAAAGCTTATTAGATTTTTTATTTATGTACTGGTTTCATAAACTTTTTGCCGCTATGGGAAACCATGATTTTTAAATTTGCATTTATTGAACGTTGGTATGAGAACACCAAGGAGTTGGCCCGGCACAAACATGCGGAGCGCTCGCTCGTCGGGGTTTCGTTTTTTGAAAGCTTTATTTTCCCGATACCCACCGCTGTCATTTTCCTACCTATGGTGGTGGCTTCGCCCAAAAAGGCCTGGCGGTTGGCGTTTATTTGTTCGGCCGCTTCTGTGGCTGGAGCCATTGCCGGCTATTTGATCGGATGGTTTGCCTATGAAGCACTTGCCAAGCCAATGTTGGAAAGCCTGGGCAAAGCGGAAAAAATCACCGGCTATCAAAGCCTGGTTGATCAATACGGTGCTTTGGCTGTGTTTGTCGGCGGCTTGACCCCGGTTCCGTTCAAAGTCGTTACCGTGTTAAGCGGTGCGCTTAAGCTGAACTTTGCGGTGTTTCTCATCGCCTGTATTGTGTCGCGGTTTATGCAATTTTATTTTCTGGCTGCCGTGGTTTGGAAATTCGGAGAGCAAGCGGAAGCTATTATCAAAAAGCATTTTGCCAAATTTACTTTCGGGTTTGTCGGACTTGTGATTGTCGGTTGGTTGGCTTGGAAATATTTTTCCGGCTCATAGAATTACGGTTTTTTCACAACCATAATTTTCGAATATCTGTGTCCGGGTTTTATTGTGCTGACCACCGATGAGTAATACGGTTTGCGGCCTGTTTGGCACCGATTTCAAATCCAAGCTTTTCAGGACTGAACGGGTATGTTTGGCAATCGCAGTTCCGGAATCCATCCAGTTAACGGCGTGAGGTGCAGCCAACTTCAACTCATCAAGCAAGAGCGGAAAATGTGTGCAAGCCAACACCACCACATCTATATTCGCCCCTCCCGTGCTAGCAAAGATAGGCGCGATTTCAGCTTTTATATTTGCAATATCGACATTTTTCCCGGCCAGTTTATGTTCTGCCAAGCCCACAAGCGCACTGGAGCCTTGCAAATAAACGCGGCAATCTTTGGCAAAATCATTGACCAATTCATCTACATATTTGCGCCGTACAGTACCCGGCGTCCCCAAGACGGCAATGTGTTTGCTGCGGCTTAAGTGTGCGGCTGGTTTAATAGCTGGCACGACACCTATGACCGGGATACTTAAATATGCGCGGATGTCCTGTAATGCCGTTGTCGAAGCCGTATTACAAGCAAGTACTACAATGTCTGGATTTACGGCCATAACCAATGTTTGTAACAGGCCGGGCAAGCGAGCTTGCAACTGGGTTTCGGTTTTATCGCCGTAAGGCCTAAATTCGTCGTCCGCCACATAAGTGACATAGACACCCGCCATAAGCGCACGCAACTCCGCCACCACGCTTAAACCGCCAACACCAGAATCAAATACAAGAACATGCGCCATAGCTGTCACTAACACCGAATTTAGTTTATTTTTTGCCAACATAATGGCAAGGACATGGCATATGACTAAAATTTCCCAACAACCTGACTATCACAGATGGACGCTCTATCTGCTATTCGGCCTGGGACTGGCAAGGTTGATTGGTTTGTATTTTTCACCTCTTAATCTACACGGCGACGAGGCCCAGTATTGGGCTTGGTCGCGTGATCTGGATTTGGGCTATTTTTCTAAACCGCCAATGATTGCCTGGGTAATTGGTACAACAACCAGTATTTTCGGCAATGGGGAATGGGCGGTGCGCATGTCGTCACCACTGTTACACCCGATCATCGCCTATATATTATTTAGAACGGCACGGTTGCTCTATGATGAGCGCACCGGGTTTTGGGCAGCCTGTGCCTATTTTCTTATGCCTGCCGTTTGGCTCAGCTCAGGTATTGTCAGCACTGATGTGGCTTTGCTGCTATTCTGGGCTTTAGGATTGAGCGCCTTTTTTCATGTGCGCGAAACACCTCGCATGAAGTGGGCGGGACTTCTCGGCATTTCAATTGGCTTTGGCATGTTGTCAAAATATGCCATGCTGTTTTTTTGCCTGCTTTGATTTTGGCTGTTTTCATCGACACCAAAACCCGCCGCGCATTATTATCCTGGCGCGGTGTCGCTGTAGCGCTTGTCAGTTTGGCCGTATTATCGCCTAATATTTGGTGGAATGTGCGCAATGATTTTGCCACCATCAGCCATACTGCCGCCAATGCCAATCTCAAAGGTATACCGTTCCACCCGCTAGAATTATTGGAGTTTTGGGGCAGCCAATTTGGGGTGTTTGGCCCTGTAATGTTGGTTTATTGGGTGCGGCTTTGGTTGCGGTCTTGCGCGGAAAATTGGAGCGAAAGACATTGCTATTGTCCTTGTTTGTACTCAGTCCGCTCGCCGTCATATCGCTGGAAGCTTTATTGTCGCGGGCCAATGCCAATTGGGCCGTCACAGCTTATGCAGGCGGCGCAATATTAGTTGCCCGCTACGGTGTACTGTATTTTGGGCGCGCCACTAAAGCCGGCGTTTGGGTCAATATTGCCATGGGCAGTATTCTTGCATTTGGTGCATTGGTGCCGTCTTTCGCAAATATGGCTGGGCAGGCAAATGCATTTAAACGCTTGCGCGGTTGGCCGCAAACACAAACCCTCCTTGCTCAAACCGCGAATGCGGGACATGAAGGGCAAACCTTCGGGGCGATCACGACAGATAACCGTCTGGTGTTCTATAATATGATTTATTACGGCCTAGAGCAAAATACTGGCTTGCCCATGCGCATGTGGCGTCTCAATACCAGTGTCAATAACCACGCCGAAGCCAATGTACCCCTAGAGACAAGCAAAATCGCGGACGCCCCCGTATTGATGATCAATTATTATATGGGGTATGAAGATAAATTTAGCGACGATTTCAAACGCCTGGAATTTATAGACACCATAGAAATTGATCTGGGCGGCGGTAAAACCCGCAAACTAAAGCTATGGGCCGCCTACGGTTACACCCCGACAAATAAGGTTGGCCGCAAATAAAGTCCTAAACCACTGATTTGGTTTTGAACACGTCCTCGTCGAGCGCGTCTTCCCATTTGGCAACGGTACAGGCAATAGCGATATCGCCAGTTACATTGGTGGCCGTGCGCATCATATCGAGCAAGCGGTCAAACGGAAAAATGAAGGCGATGACCAAAGTAGCCTGTTCCGGGGTCACCCCGATTTGGGTCAATACACCCGCCGCCAACAATAACCCGGCCGACGGTATGCCCGCCGCACCGATCGAGGTCAAAGTTGCCATTAGAGCCACCATGCAATAATCAATAAAGCTCAACTCCAACCCCAAAGCCTGGGCGGCAAACAAGGCGACAATGCCGAGATAAATCGCCGTGCCGTCCATATTGATGGTCGCACCCATAGGGAGTACGGAACCGGCAACAGATTTCTCCACACCTAGATTATGTCTGGCACACGAAATGGTTACGGGTAGAGTGGCATTGGACGAGGCGGTTGAATAAGCAACCCCGAGGGCGTCGGCAATACCGTAGAAAAACCGTGTTAACGGCAGGCGCAATAAAGTCCGCACAATCAAACCGCCGTAAACCAATATGATTTGTAAAAAACATGCCAAATAAAGCGCAATGGCCAGTTTTCCCATGGCGCTGAGAATGCCAAGCCCGTTGACACCCATGACCCAGGCCATCAAGGCAAGGACACCGTAAGGGGCTAAATTCATGATCATCATGGTGATTTTCATCACGACTTCTGAGGCAGAATCAAAAAATTCAGCCAGCGGGCGACCTTTGTCGCCGCTCAGCAAAATGCCGACCCCGACAAGAATGGAAAACAATATGATCGACAACACATCGCCGTTAGCAAGTGCCTTAATCGGGTTGCTCGGAATGATGGCGAGCAAATAATCCGCCAAACCTTTCTGGGCCGCACCGGCTGTGGCCAATTTGTCTGTGACAGTGCCGACACTAGCGGTCGCCCCTCCTACCACATCACCCATGCCCGCACCGGGCTGGAATATCGTGCCGACCGCAAGGCCAAGCCAGACGGCAAAAAACGTGGTTAGCATATACATACCGATTGTACGAATTCCAAGGGAGCCAAGCCGCTTGGGATCGCCCATAGCGATAACACCGGAAACCAAAGTTGTTGCAATCAAAGGCACGACCAACATTTTAATCAAATTGACAAATGCCTGACCAAAGGGTTTGAACCAGTTTTCCGCAATATTTTTGCCATTTTCGCCCAAGCCGTAATGCAGACCTAGACCGACCAGCACACCAATTGCCAACCCGATAAATACCCGCTTCCACAATGTCATTGCCCGCCAAGATTTCAACATGTTCTTCCCCTGTAAAATTTCGGCAAAGCTAGCCAATGTAAAGGCAATACACAACCCCGAAAGCAGGGAAGATAAGTCAGAAACCAGAAGCAAGAAGCCAGAAGAAAGAGGACAGAAGACAAAATGCGGGTTAGTCTGGGCCGAATCATCATTGGAGACCCTATGCCCGCTTCTCCCGCAGGGCCGGAAATTGAAAACCTGATCACCTTGTTGGCAAAACTGCCAGGCCTAGGGCCGCGCTCGGCTAGGCGAGCTGCATTGGCTTTGGTGAAAAAACGTGATATTTTACTCAAGCCTTTGGCCGATGCACTGGGCCAGGTCGGCGAAAAAATAAGGCCGTGCGAAACCTGCGGCAATATAGATGCCAGTGACCCATGTCATATTTGCTCAGCCCCTGGGCGCGACCCAACGATCATTTGTGTCGTACAAGAGGTCGGCGATCTTTGGGCGCTTGAGCGGGCGGCGGCGTTTCGGGGGCGCTATCATGTTTTGGGCGGTTGTTTGTCGGCCCTTGACGGGATCAGACCAGAAGACCTGAATATCGCAAAACTGATTGAACGGGCAACAGACTTGGAAATCACAGAAGTTATTCTAGCCATGAATGCCACGGTGGACGGACAAACCACGGCCCATTATATTACCGACCATTTGGCGAGCGCGGGCGTAAAAATTTCGCGCCTCGCCCACGGTGTCCCTGTCGGCGGCGAACTTGATTATCTCGACGACGGCACAATTAGTGCCGCCATTTCCAGCCGCAGGCCATTTTAAGCACTTAAGCACGCGGCTCTAAACTAAGCGCGAGGCTATAGGTTTTGAGCCTAAACCTTGTGTGAAATTCATTTGCCTTATTCCGCGTATTCAGCAATCTTGCCGCATACCTACTCTCAAGCCTGCCGGAGACATATATGCGCCTTGGACTTTTTATAACTGCCTTATTTGTAGGCGCAAGTTTTGCGATACCCGCTACCAGTCAAGTAATAGCACAAACACCCCGACCGGATATTCCCGTTCAAGAACAAGACGGAACCGTACAAACCTTAAAACCTTCGGCGCGAATTGGCCATTCGGGAAAAGTGATACAAATACCCCGCGCAGGCGCCTTGTTATTTGCAAGTTTCGATGCAAATGGTGATTATGTAATTGACCGCAAGGAAGTTGAGACCGGCATTTCGCAAGCTTTTGGACGGGCCGACCGGGACGAGGATGATTATTTATCATTGGTCGAGTTGGAAATGTGGCGGGTAGCTGCGTTGGGGTCTGAACACGCCGCGCCGAGCAATTTTGCCTTTGCGCCCAATTTCGCCAGAGGTGTTACCCGCGAAACCTTTATCCAGGTTTTGCAAGGATTGGCGGAACGGCTAGATAAGGACGACCAAAGCGAAATAGACGGTAAGATAGCTTTAGCGGACTTGCTGAAAGATTACCGCCCCGTCCGCCACCGCCAACAAGATAACTGCATTGATAAAATCCGCGCAGAACGCCGCCGCGCCGAGCAAAATTGCCGCAACAGTCGTAGATAAACCTTACGCCTATTTTGGCCGGGGTTTCTTGTTTAAGCTACGGCCTATTATTACGGCGTCCTTGCCAAATTTTCCCCGGGCAATATCGCTGGCGCGTTCAGCCCGGCGGCGCAAGCTAGCTTTGGGGTCAAGTAAATCGCCGCTGTCCCCATTTGGGGCGCAAAGCTGTGATAACCCTGCGCCAATAAGTCTAAATTTTTGGCCTGTGCTTTTACCGTTTTTTTTATCCAACAACTCCGCGCCTAATAAAGGGAGACATGTTTGAAAAATCGTATCCGCCAATTGTGTAGGCTCCGCTAATGTGCGGCGGCGGGTGACGGTTTTAAAGTGCCGGGATTTTAATTTCAAAGTGATGACACCCCCGGCCATATTTTTGGCTTTGGCACGGTCGGCGGTTTTAACACACACCTGCCAAAGCTTGTCCGTTAGCTCTTCTTGGTCGCCAATATCTCTATCAAAGGTGGTTTCAGTGGAAATACTTTTGCGTATATTTGTAGATTTTACTGCTCGAAAGTCTTCGGCCCGTGCGAGACGGGCCAGACGCAGACCAGCTTCACCAAATTTTTGCATCATATGGCTATCGGAGCGGGTGCGCACATCAGCTATGGTTATTATACCAGACTTTTTAAGGCTACGGCTAAAGGCCGGGCCGACCCCATATATAAACCCGACCGGTTTAGGGGCGAGAAAGTCCAACGCTTCCGCCCGCCCAATCACCGCAAACCCGTTGGGCTTATCAAGATCAGACGCAGTCTTGGCCAAAAATTTATTATAGGACAGACCAACACTGACCGTCACACCGATTTCGCGCAAAATCCGCTGTTGTAATTTTATCAGTGTCACGGCGGGCGCAACGCCGTGTAAACGCTCCGTACCCGTTAAATCCAAAAAAGCTTCGTCAATAGAAAGCGACTGCACCAAAGGGGTCAATTCGCCCATAAGCTTTTTGATGCGCTTCCCCTCATAGGCGTAATTTGCCAGTGAAGATGATATAACAACCGCTTCGGGACAGGCTTTAAGCGCTTTGAACATAGGCATGGCCGAACGCACACCGTAGACACGCGCATTATAACACGCCGCCGCCACAACACCGCGCCGCCCGCCGCCTATAATCACGGGCTTGTCCGCCAGTTCAGGATTATCCCGCTTTTCGATGGAGGCAAAAAACGCGTCGCAATCCACATGGGCAATGGACAGATCAAAGAGTTCGGAATGGTACAAAAGTTTGTGCGAACCGCAGGTTGGGCAGGCAGCAGCCCGCTGCGCAACATATGCGCCACAATCCTGGCACAATCCTTTGTTATCCATCTGTTCCATTGGCATCTTTTTGTTTACACAATATTACCTTGTTCGCCGTATGTTCTTTAGAGCCTCATTAACCAGATAGGAAGCAATTTGATGGGAAATATCTGTTCATCCGGTAAGGCGCATTTCGCAGGGCGATGCACTAACATCGGACAAGGGACGCAACGTAGCCGGTGGGCAGATATTTCCCACCGTAGGCTGGCTTTTCTCGTACGTTGGACGTCGTTGAATTCCGTTTATTGCCAGCAAGGCAAAGGCTCGAAATTCGCCTAGTCAACGAACGGGAAAAGCCAGTCAAATGGTTCCTATCTGGTTAATGAGGCTCTAACAAATCCTTACCGTAATGCACACCGTTAATTAATTATATTGCGTTAGGAGGGGGAAAGTCAAAACAGGCGCATAAGCGTTCGAATGGTGAAATGGTAGATATGTTGCAAACAATGCCCAAAAAAATACTTATTGTTGAAGATAACGAGCTGAATATGAAGTTGTTCTCTGATTTACTGTGTGCCCACGGGTATGACACCAAGGAAACCCGAGAAGGTTTAAAAGCCATAAAACTGGCAAAATCATACAAACCAGATTTAATCTTGATGGATATTCAATTGCCCGAAGTTTCCGGCCTTGAAGTGACCAAATGGATTAAAGACGACAAGGCCTTAGCAGACATTCCCGTTGTTGCCGTAACGGCTTTCGCCATGAAAGGCGATGAGAAGCGGATCCGGGCGGGCGGCTGTGAGGCTTATATCTCCAAACCCATAACCGTGTCTTCGTTTCTAGCAACCATACGGAAATTCTTAGGGTAATTGGAGGTGCGCTCATGAGTGCGCGGGTTTTAATTGTAGACGATTTGGCACCTAATCTTCATTTGCTAAAAGTGAAATTGGCAGCTCAATATTATGACGTTGTTACCGCTATGAGCGGCAAGCAGGCTTTAAAACTGGCCAATAGCGAAAAATTTGATCTGATATTGTTAGACGCCATGATGCCGGGCCTTAACGGGTTTGAGGTTTGCGAACGTTTAAAAAGCAATCCTGCAACATGGCATATTCCTGTGGTTATGGTGACAGCCCTCGAAGAAACCAAAGACAGAATTCGGGGCCTAAAGGCAGGTGCGGATGATTTTATCACCAAGCCCATTGACGATTTTAATCTTCTGGCCCGGGTCAAATCATTATTGCGCCTAAAAATGGTAACCGACCAATTGCTCAGCCATACGGGACAGAGCATGGAAAATTCTCGTCCGGTCCTAGAGCTTCTCGATTATCGAGGTGGGCGAATTTTGATTGTGGATGACCATATACAAAAACTTGAGAAAATATCCAAATCATTGGTGGGCCGCCATGAAACCATCATGGAAACAGACCCAAAGAAAGCCATTGCTCTGGTTGGGCCA
>JAJRSJ010000014.1 GCA_024278855.1 Alphaproteobacteria bacterium
CGTTAGAGCCGCGCTGCGCCATTGTTCTTGGCCCGCCATGAAAGATTTGGCGGCCCGCTGCCGGGTCAAGGGCGATTTCCTGCACGCGCTCATCGCCGAACAATTCCAGCAAAGTTCCGTCGAGCCCGTAAAATAGCGGGGTTTTAAACACGAACCCGGCTATAACGTCTTGGGCGGTAAAGGGCGCCAGACCGCGCCAAATCGTGTCCGGGTTTTGGGATGCGTACAGATTAAGCCCGGCTGCATAGCCTTGCGCCGCCGCCTTAACTTTGGGCGTTACGTCCCCGGCGTAGCGTCTGTCTATGGTGTCCCATACCCCCATAAATGCCACCAGATAATCCGTAACCGCTGCGCCCTTGCCTTGGTAATGGGCCAACTTGCCCCGGGCCGCCGCCACAGCGATTTGTATGGTTTCGAAATCATCTTCGGCGTGGGCATAGGCCAGACCAAAAGCCACATCCGTGTCGGTTTTTCCGTAAATATGCGGCACACCCCAATTGTCGCGGACGATTTCCACGTCATAGCCTTGCGTATGTGCGGCAAGTTCATCCGGGTTTGGATTGGGCGGCAAAGGATGCCACAAAAAAATTCCCGCTATGAGGAGTGTGGCCACAACCAGTCCGCCTCCGATTTTCAATATTTTTTTCATATGCCCCGGTAGCACATAAACTCTGTGCTGTACTAGTCGGAACATATATAGAACAAATAGTGCTTTTCATTTCGGTGTGGATTAGATATAGAGACGAGACAACAATGGAAAATACTATGTCTGACCCAACACTCATTTGCCCCGATTGCGGCACATCTATCAAGCTTAATGAAAGCCTGGCCGGGCCATTATTGGCCGAGGAGCGGGCTAAATCCGCCGAAAAGCTAGCCCGTAAAAATGCAGAAATTGCCGCCGAGAAAGCCGAACTGGACAAAGCCCAAGCCGCTTTGAACGAAAAACTGCGCCTTGGTGTTGAAGATGCCCGCGCCGAAATAGCCCGCGAGGAAGCCAAGAAGGCGGCGCACAATTCTGCCCGCGAAATCGCCGCCAAGGCCAAAGAAGCCGACGAGTTGCGCGAAATTCTCAAAGACAATGATGCCAAATTGGAACGGGCCCAAGAAGACCAAGCCATGATTATGAAAGAACGCCGGGCTTTGGAAGAGCAAAAGCGCGAACTGGAACTGACCGTGGAGAAGCGCTTATCCGAAGAGGTGGAAGCAATCCGTGCTAAAGCCAAGGCCGAGCAGGAAAGTACCTTTTTACTCAAGCAAAAAGAAAACGAGCAGACCATTGTCGCCATGCGCACCCAAATCGACAATCTCAAACGCCGGGCCGAGCAAGGCTCGCAACAACATCAAGGCGAGGTATTGGAGCTTGAACTGGAGAATGTGCTAGCCCGTAAATTTCCTTATGACGAAATAAAACCTGTGGCCAAAGGTGTGACCGGCGGCGATATTGTTCAGACGGTGATGTCGCCTAATGGCAAAATGTGTGGCGCGATCCTGTGGGAAACCAAACGGGCTAAAAACTGGAGCGCCGGCTGGCTGCAAAAACTGAAAAATGATCAGCGCGCCGCCGGGGCAGATATTGCTATTCTCATGAGCACCACCTTGCCCAAGGAATTTGAAAAAACCACATTTAAGCAAATCGACGGCATTTGGGTCACCAGTTATGACAGTGCCATATCTCTGGTGGAGGTTCTGCGCCTAAGTTTGATCGAACTGGCCGGGTTAACAGCGGTGCGCGACGGGCAGGCCAGTAAGGCCGATCTGGTCTATGAATATCTGACCGGCACCAAATTTCGCCACCGCATCGAAGCCATTGTCGAGAAATTTGATGATATGCGCAAAGATTTGGGCGACGAGAAAAAACGCATGGTCAAAAGCTGGGCCAAACGCGAAACTCAAATTGATGCAGTTATCGCTAGCACACTCGGCATGCACGGCGACTTGCAAGGCATAGCCGGAAGCTCCATGCCGGAGATTATTGGGCTTGAAGATGATATGGACAGCGAAACGCCTCGGCTGGAGGAGGGGTCAACCTTTGACAGGGCTATTCGAAATAAGCCTTGCTAGCCGCGTCCATAGGGAACATCAGTTCTATTTTTAAATCGTTTAAGGCAATGTCCTGAACCGTGCTAAAATTTACGATGGTCGAGAACACGGAAATGGTTTTACCGCCAATGTTAAGCCGGGTCGGGATCACCGCCTTTGTGTTGTCAATCTGGGTTGTTCCGCCGTAACGAAGATAATGTCTGACAAAAAACCATATGGGTGACAATTTGGGCTTTTATCGGTTGGTATGTGGTTGACGGTGCCGGGCCGGTGGCTTCAGGTGTGGCGTCCAATGTGATTTTTAACACAGTATTCCTGGCGGCAATCCTCGCGCCGCTTTTACTGGTGAAATATGAGTTTACGGATTAGCTATTTGCGCTATACATTTGGCTATGGTGAAACGACATGCAAATTGGGACAAGCTTTTAGTTTTGGCAAAGCAAGGCGTTGCGCCCCTTTGCACATTATTTGAAAATGATCCCGCCCGCCCGGCCCGCATGACCGGCACACATAGCGGGCTCTATGTGGATATATCCAAACAACTGATTTCACGGGATGTTTTGCAGACGCTTTTTGCTTTGGCGCACGAAGCGGGTGTAGAAAAACGCCGGGCTGATTTATTTGCGGGTAAACCCATCAACACCACGGAAAATCGGGCGGTTATGCACCCGGCCTTGCGCGGGTCTTGTGATAATGCGCGTATCAATGAACAAGTTACGGCTATGGGTATCCGTACCCGTAAGTTTGCGCAGGACATACGGGCGCGCGGAAAATACAAAGCCGTGCTGCATATTGGTATTGGTGGTTCGGATTTGGGGCCGCGCCTGTTGGTGGACGGGTTTGCGGCGAGCGAGAGGCCTGCGCTTGAACTTCGTTTTGCCAATAATGTGGACGGGGCGTCGATCAATGATGCCCTAAATGGGCTTGACCCAAAAACCACATTGGTCGTCATGGTTTCCAAAACTTTCACCACCTTAGAGACCCGTATGAACGGTGTTGCGGCCAGAGACTGGCTCGGGAAATACGCACAGGATAACATGATAGCCGTCACCGCCAACCGGGACGGAGCTTTGATTTTCGGCGTAAACCCGGCGCAAATATTCGCGTTTTGGGATTGGGTCGGCGGGCGCTTCTCCTTGTGGTCAGCGGTCAGCTTGTCTTTGCAACTGGTTTACGGCCCGGATATGTTCGACGAGTTGCTAGCAGGTGCGGCGGATATGGACGCGCATTTCAGGGACGCGGAGTTGGAAAATAACTTGCCAGTGCTTCTGGCACTTACTGACATTTGGAACCGTAATTTTTTGGGATGTTCGGGTCGGGCCGTGGTGCCCTATGCCAGACGTTTGCGAAAATTACCGGCATTTTTGCAGCAACTGGAAATGGAATCAAACGGCAAGTCTGTAACATTGGACGGGCATATGGCCCCTCCAACTAGCCAGATCATATTTGGCGATGAGGGCAGCAATGCTCAACATGCGTTTTTTCAATACTTACACCAAGGTCCGGATGTAGTGCCAGTTGATTTTATCGCCGTGCTTTGCGACGCAGAGAACCGCCCGGCGCACACAAGCGCACTTCTGGCCAATTGCTTTGCCCAAAGCGAAGCCCTGGTGGTTGGCAAAACCGAAGCGCAGGTGCGCGCAGAACTGAAAGCAAAAGGCATAGCCGCAGCGGATATTGACGTGCTAGCTACCCACAAGACTTTCCCCGGCAACCGTCCGTCCACGACGATAGTGTTGGAGCGCCTCGACGCGCGCAGCTTGGGCGCGTTAATAGCTTTGTTTGAACACAAGGTTTTCGTGGCTAGCGTGATTTGGAACATTAACGCCTTTGACCAATGGGGCGTTGAGCTTGGCAAGGAATTGGCCGGCACAATACTGGACGAGCTACAAGGTGGTGCGGACGGGGAACACGACAGCTCCACATCTGCACTAATTGCTCTTGCGAGAAACCACCAAGCGTCCTAAGACGCAACCATTATGTCAAAAAATAAAAACAAAATACAGCGTCCTAAAGCCAGAAAACCACGGGGATTTGAAGATAAATCCGCTGATATGCTACGGGCTGAAAACCGCTTGGTCGCGGCCGCGTTTTCGGTTTATGAGAGTTACGGCTTTGAGCCCTTGCAAACCCCCGCATTTGAATATGCCGATGCGCTGGGTAAATTTCTGCCCGATGATGACCGGCCCAATACCGGTGTGTTCGCCCTGCACGACGACGACGAGCAATGGATGGCTTTGCGCTATGATTTGACCGCGCCATTGGCCCGGTTCGTGGCCGAAAATTATAATGATCTGCCCAAACCTTATCGGCGTTATCAGGCCGGTTCGGTGTGGCGCAACGAAAAGCCGGGGCCGGGAAGGTTCCGGGAATTTATCCAGTGCGACGCAGATAGTGTCGGCGCACCCGGCGCGGCGGCGGACGCGGAAATGGTCATGTTGGCGGCTGATGTAATGGCGGCGGCGGGGCTGGACACGGGCCAATATATGGTGCGGGTCAATAACCGAAAATTGTTAGACGGGATTTTGGAAAGTTCTGGCGTACCAAATACCGAAGCCGGGGCTGAGCAAAGATTACAAGTGTTGCGGGCCATCGACAAGCTTGACAGACTTGGTGCTGACGGCGTTGCCGCCCTGCTCGGCGAGGGCCGCAAAGACGAGAGCGGCGATTATACCGATGGCGCTAAACTGGATGTGAGCGCCATTAAAGCGGTTCTGGGGTTCACGACGGCTAGTGATACGGATAGATGCGAGACTTTGAAAACCCTGGAAGCTTTGATGGGAACATCCACCCAAGGCCAGGCGGGCGTTGCGGAACTTAAACTCATCGACGATATTCTCACCGCCTGTGATTACGGGCCGGGCCACGTGGTGTTTGATACCTCTATTGTGCGCGGGCTTGGTTATTATACCGGGCCGGTATTTGAAGCGGAACTGTTAGCCGATATTAAAGACAAAAAGGGCCGCCCGGTGCGTATCGGGTCGGTCGGCGGCGGTGGCCGTCATGACGGTCTGGTGTCGCGGTTTATGGGACAACAGGTTCCGGCAACCGGATATTCGTTCGGCGTGTCGCGGTTTGCCAGTGCTTTGTCGCGCATGGGTTTGGTGGAAGGCGCAGAGCAAGCACCTGTGATGATTTGCGTGTTTGATACATCATTGTTGGGTGCATATTTCACCATAGCACGTCAATTACGCGCCGCCAATATCCGCGCCGAAGTTTTTGTCGGTAATGGCAATGTCGGCAAGCAGCTAAAATATGCCGACAAGCGCGGCGTCAAATTGGCTATTTTGATGGGCAGCGACGAAATGGAGCGGGGCGAGGTCACGATAAAAGATCTGGAATTGGGTGCTGAAATGGCCAAGGCTATCAAAGACGACAAAGAATGGCGCGAAAGTAGACCCGCCCAAAAAACCGCCGCCCGCAGCGATATTGTAGCGGCGGTGCGCGAGATGCTAGCTCATTCAAGAAAAATGGCCTGATTTGTAGCCAACTGATTTGTAGCCAAAAAGGGCCAACTCATGCCGCTTGTGATAAATGCCCACAGGCCCTAACAAGCGGATAAAGCTATTCTGCTAGCGCTGGTTCGTCTCCCGATGTCGAGCTTTCCGCTTTTTTTGGTTTTCTGAGTTTCTTCGTGACCGGCTTGCTTTCTTTGCTGGCTTCGTTGGTGGTTTGTGCTTCGGTTTCAGATGCTTCGCCATTGTTTGAACGGCGGCGGTTTAGATAGCTGCGTGAACGGCTTTTAGGTTTATCGGCTTGTTCATCTTGAGCGTCATTGCTTTCATCAGCACTTTGTTTTTGCGTCTGCTCTTCTTGTTTTTGTACCTGTGCCTGAGCTTGCTGTTCTTGCTGTTCCTGTTTTTGCGCCTGTTGCTCTTGTTTTTGCGCCTGTATCCTGGCTTGTTCTTTTTGATGCAACTCTGCTTTGGCGGCAGCTTCTTCGGCAATTTCTTGTACAATACGGAAATAATGTTCCGCGTGTTGCAAATAGCTTTCCGCTTTTACGCGGTGACCCGAGACGGAGGCATCATGGGCCAATGAGGTGTATTTGTCAGAGATCGTCTTGGCAGAGCCGCGCACGCGCACATCCGGGCCATTACTATCCACAGACCGGTTTGGATTTTTATTGTGATTGGTGTTGTGTTGTGGCTTGCGGCCGCGTCCTCTCGGGCGTCTACTCATAAGATAGTCCGTATATACGGGCGTGTAGTTTATCGCATTTCCGTCTTCCCCGCCAAACGGTGTGCATTTCAAAATTTGTAATATCGTCCCGAGCCTACTAATTCCAAGCTTTGGGGTTTTTCAATAAAATAACTCTTTATAATATTCTTGGTGCGGCAGATGTTCATATCCGCCTGCGTACCTTGATCTATAAGCTAGCCGCTAGTTAGGAATTGTCCAAGCCTTTTTTGCATTTATTTGTTAGAAAAACTTCGCACTGATAATCCGGGCATGCCCGGCCAAATCCTGTAGGCATACAATATTGGTCGCGCCTGCGTTTTCAAGCAGATTGCTTACAGGTTTTTTCTGATCATAACCGATTTCAAACACCACATGCCCGCCTGATTTGAGCACGTTTGGCAAGCGGGAAATGATTGCGCGGTAAGCACTCAGCCCGTCAATGCCGCCGCTCAAGGCTAGATGTGGTTCATACTTGTCCACGGTTTTTGGTAGCGCAGTCATAGCCGCATCCGTAATATAGGGCGGGGTGGCTACAATTAGATCGTAACGGTCTTGAATACTGCCAAGATAATCAGATACGGAAAATCTGCATCTATCCGCCGCGCCGAGCCTTTTTGCGTTGTGTTTTGCCGTTTCTAGCGCGGGTTTGGAAATATCAATACCGTGGCCTTTGGCCCTAGGCAGTTCATGTAACAACGAGATCAGGATTGCGCCCGAGCCTGTACCCACATCAAGAATGCGGGCATTTGCTTGTTTATCTAATAGTTTTAGAGCCTGTTCGATGACGCCTTCGGTTTCCGGGCGCGGAATTAACACATGCCGGTTTAGCTTGAAGGTCAAAGTCCAGAAATCTTTCTCGCCGACAATATAGGCTATGGGTTCATGGGTTTTGCGCCGGGCCAGACATGCCTTAAATTTTTCGGCGACAAGCGGGGGAACCTTGTCCTTAGCATTTGCAATCAAGTGTGAACGGGATAGTCCGCTAGCATGGGATAAAAGGCTGCGCACATCAATATGGGGCTGTTCATTGCCTAAGCTTTTCAAGACCGCTACGGCTTGCCTGCGCAGTTCGGCGTAGGTTTGGCTAGACATCCGTCTCATTATACATCCGTCTCAAGTGCCGCCAATTTTTCCGCCTGATCGGCCGCGACCAGTGAATTGACCACCTCGTCCAATGCATCGCCTGTGATGATTTTATCCAGATTATACAAAGTCAAATTTATCCGGTGATCGCTGACCCGGCCTTGGGAATAATTATAGGTGCGGATACGCTCAGAACGGTCTCCCGATCCCACTTGTGATTTACGGTCGCCGGCACGTTCGTTGTCCAGCCGTTCGCGCTCCATGTCGTACAGTTTCATTTTGAGGATTTTTTCGGCATTGGCCCGGTTTTGGTGTTGGGATTTAGCGTCGCAGACCACGACAAGTCCGGTTGGTTCATGGGTCATACGCACGGCACTGTCGGTTTTGTTGACATGTTGCCCGCCGGCGCCCGATGCCCGCATGGTATCAACCCGTACATCTGTCATGGAAAAATTGACCTCGATGTCTTCGGGCGCAGGCAAGACGGCGACGGTGGCGGCGGAGGTATGACCCCGGCCCTGGGTTTCGGTGACGGGGACGCGCTGAACCCGGTGGACGCCGCTTTCAAATTTCATTTTACCGAACACACCGTTCCCGGTAATCGACGCGATGATTTCTTTATAGCCGCCCATTTCGGCTTCGGATTCTGTCTCCACCTCCAGTTTCCAACCTTGTAGCTGGGCATAGCGGGCATACATGCGAAACAAATCGCCTGCGAATATAGCCGCCTCGTCGCCGCCTGTGCCGGCCCGAATTTCCAACACAACCGAAGCGTTGTCGTCTTTATCCTTGGGCAGCAGCAGAATACTGACCTTATGCTCAATATCGCCAAGGCCCGTTTTAAGGGCGTGTAACTCTTCCTTGGCCATGGCCCCCATTTCCGGGTCAGAGATCAAGTCTTCAAGCTCGGAAATTTCGTCCAGACGTTCCTTGAGCGCCCGAACCCCTTCGGCTATGGGGCGCAATTCCGCATATTCCTTGGCCAATTTGACAATTTCGGTCGGGTCTGAGGCTACACCCATGCGCGCTTCAATAGCGTCGAATTTGTCCAAGACTTGTTCAAGTTTTTGCTGGGGTATTTTCATAAAACCTGTTTAGTGGTTTTATGGTTCGTGTCGAGACATTCTTGCTTGATTGTCCAACCTGTTACCAAGCTGCTAACAACCATACTTAACGCCTGCTCAACACTTGTTTAAGAGTATTTTAGCGCTTTTAAGCTACAAAACTGTTTCACGGCGGGACTGTTGATGAATTCATTTTCAGGCTTGCCATGACCTTGGCATCGCGGTTAATGTGGGGTCAGGTTTGGATATGTGTAGATATGAGCCAATTATATTGTGGTCATATTAGCAAATGGAGGCAATGATGACAAAACCTCCGAGTGCAGCGCCTGGAAAGAAGCTTACCCCAGAAGCCCGCAGGGCATTGGAGGAAGCCGAGGAGCGCAAATGTGCGGTACACACCGAACCTCTCCCACGCGAAAAAGCGGGACCCAAGGGGGTCGAACCCACACGCTACGGCGATTGGGAACGCGGCGGCATTAGTTATGATTTTTAGAGTTTCTGCTCTGTAAACCCTAACCAGGATCGTTTTGACCCAAGCAAGGAGCTTTATACCTGAATACAGGATAGGGCAGGAAATTTTGGTGGGCTAAGGCGTTGGTGCGCTCAAGCCATTTTTGGGAGAGCGCATATGCGTATCTATTTGGTTGCGGCATTAACACTTGGCGGAAGTTTTTAAATGGCGGTGTTGCGGCATTGGCGGGTTCGCCAAATGCTATGAATAACTACACAATGAATTACAACAATGCGCAAACCTCCACATGTAACCGTGTGATTGGTTCAAGTGTTGGCGGTCGTTTGGCCACGGGAAATAATTGTGCAGCCAAAATTATTGGCCATGTCGGTGGTGCAGATGTTCTGGCCCCGATAAATATTTATAGTAGAGCGCCTTATGGGCATTTGAAAAGCTTCGCCTATAAAAATACGCCTAATGTCAATATCATGCGCATTCACAGCCGCGCCCCAAGGGTCGGACTTAATGATGTGCCGACCGGGTTTACCAGTGGGTGCAGGCCCACATCAACAGTGTATTGCCGGCCAAAGCTGGCGCCATTGCCAACTGTCCCGTCGCCCGTTCCCGTACCCATGCCCATCCCCAGGTCCATAATGCCGCGCCCTATTATGGCACCGGCTCCTTTATCTATTGCGAGAGCGCCAATTGCCCCCATCAGGCCTGTATACAAAATGCGCCCGCCCGCGCCGCAAATTTTGTGCCGCCGCCCGACTCCGCCGCCTGCGCCGACCCGTATTCAAATTGTCCGCCCGATCGTCGGCGTACCTTACGGGGTGCCGACACCTGTTGCAGTGCCTACGGCGACCCAGTGCGGCGGCGCACCCGTGACGGCGACGCAACCCTTTGCCCGAGGCATGGCTAGATATCCAGTTAGAGGTTCAGCTAGAGGGGAATTTAGAAGTCCGGGACATATGCCCGTTCTGGCTGGCGGCAACTGGCGTTATTAAGGGCTAGAGCGCTCTAGAGCACTCTAGATTCGTTTAAAATCCCCGGTTTTAAGGGGTATTTACAAGTGTTAATTTTCCCCGTGCAAGGGAAGATGGTTGCGAGATTGGCGTTAATTGTGTTGGTTTTCAGTAATTAAACTGGAGATCACATTATGGCCATTTCATTGTTGCGCAAATTTAGCCCGGGCCTTGCCATGATTACGGCGAGCGCAGGGTTAATTGCCGTGTCTATTCCTGCCTATGCCGGCTCTGGCGCGGTTGGTCCTGGCATTGTTTACGGATCTGGAAGTTACGGAAGTTATGGCGGCGACACGCACACAAAACCTAAAAAGCATAAGCACAAACAACATAAGCGCAAAAAGCACACACGAAAAAAACATAAACACGTAACCGAGTCTAATCGCGGCTATATTACGTCGATAGCCGGGCATTCATCTGCGCCGCATTCAGGTTATTCAACACCCAGCCATTCAACACTTAGTCATTCAACACTTGGTCATTCAAGATATGGCAATAGTGTCCCAGCCTGTCCGTCCGGTTCACGCCGTGCTGCGGATGGGTATTGCATGGCAACAAATTCAGGCTCATATGGGGCCGCACACGCATCCATCTTGCACACAAGCTCGGCGCGTATAACCTATAATGCGTCGCATACATCCAGCACCCATTCAAGTTCCGCCGTCAACCATGCCAATAAATCTCTCTCCATAGCCCCATGTCCCACCAGTGATTATACCCCACAAGTGGGCAAGGTGTTGGGATGTTATTTACCAACACCTGTGGTGCGCCCAAGGCCTGTACCTCATACCCGCGTCCATTATCAGCAGATCCAGGTCGTGCGCCCGGTGATTTATGTGCGTTATCCCGTACCGGTGCCAGTTGTCTTGCCTATTATGGCACCGTCAATCACCCCGTGCGGCGGTGCCATAAGTTATTCCAGATACGGTAATGCCTGGCCACAAGCCGGCGGTGGGTGCGGCGGTTGGTAAAGCTTTTTGCAGGAAAATGGCATAAATATTAATCGCGGGCTTTATCCCGGAATATGCGGATTTTCGCCAAGGTCTTGGTTGCGGACTGAATTTCACCAGCATCAAATTGTGCATTTAATGCGGTAAAATACGGCGCCATGTTTTTTAGCGCCAGCGCCATAATCTCGCGGCCCGCACCGGTTATATACACATGTTTGCTGCGCCCGTCCTTGTCGTCAGTTTCAATAGTTACAAAGCCGTGGCCTTTTAGCAAGCCGAGCGTATGGGTCATAGCACCTTTGGTCAGTTGAAAGGCTTTGGTGATACGGCCCGGCGTGTTGACCTCGGGCACACGACTAAGGTGGGTCAGCACATAAAACTGGGCCAAAGTCAGGGGTTTTGGCAAAGCTTTGCGCAAGGCCGTGCTGGCCAATTGGTGAATGATTCCGATTTCAGTTAAAGTCTGATGCATATTGGCAAGATAGGCTATATTAGCCGGTTTTCAAGCGGCCATCTTGGCGACCGGGTGTTTGCGCGACCGTAACCGACCCGCGCCAATATTTGTAATCTAGCCGGAGATTGGATGCTGAGCGTCTTGTGAATTTTGGCAAATTGCTCTGACATTTCTGGATATTCTTGCAAGGCTTGGCTTAGAGGATGCACGGACAGGCCAAGGGCGCTAGCCTTTAGATTGGCGCGAGCATAGGCGCGCCCGGCAGCTATCTGGTCGGTGCGTTGATTGTCTGGTGTGGTGATCCAGAAAAAACTATTGCCGGTCTCAATGCCGTCCAGATACATTTTCAGCCCTTGTTTAAAGGCCGGGCTGTCATGATCTGACAAGGCTTGCGGGCTTACGGCTCCGGCGCGATTGAGCAATTCCGTAAACGGACCTTCAATAGATATACCGTCGGGATTGGCCCGCACCGCCTTGCGACCGACCCGCATCAAAGCAACACTTTCCGCGTGGGTATGGGGGGTCATAAATTCTATACGGGCCGCATCTGCGCATATGTTTCGTAAGTTTTCGCACAAGCGGTTTTCTTGACTACTGCTCAGCATCGGCCCGGCGTCCAATTGCAAGTCCGCAAGATTTTGAGCGGACGGAAGTTGTGACGTATAAGGCTTTCGGTCCGTGTGCCTTTGGGTGATTTGTGTGAACAGAGGCGCTGGTGTTTGTTTGGCCTTGGTCAGTTTGAGCCTTGCCACCGGACGGCTATCCAGACGCTTGGGGTGTGCGCCCTCGGGGAACAGATCAAGATGGGCGCGGTATTGATTATGCTGTGCCGCAAGTACAAATAATTCTAAAAAACAGCCAAGCCCGATGGTGGTTTGGCGGTCATATGGATCGGTGACGGGTAAGCGGCGTTGGTCGTCGCAATATAAAACGGCGGCGGTGTCGCTGAGAAGTTCAACTTGCCACGGTTGGCGGTTATGGGGGTTGGGGGCCAAGACGGCATAGGACAATGCTGAGCGTATTGGGTCAGAATAGGCGCCCGCACTTTGCCAGGCAATGCGGGCGGATTTAGCCCTTGGTGCGGCCCAGATATATGTGCCGCCCGCAAGTACAGCCGTGGCCCCGCCAATGATTTTCAAAAACTTCCGTTTGCGCATAAATGCCTCCTATATTGTTTAATATTAAACCATATAGAAGATAGTTTAATATTAAACAATATGTGTTTGCAATATTTCCCGGGACAACCCTGCAAATTTTTAATGAAATTGTTGCACTATTGGCTAAATAATGGCTTATAACGAGATAATGTCACAAACGCCGCCCAAATCCCTGCCCAAGCCCCTGCCCAAGCCCCTGCCCAAGTCCCTGCCCAAGTCCCTGCCTGAAGCCCTATTGAGCAAACGCGCCGAGGGTTTGACCTCTCGTGCCTACAGGCATTTGTTGTGGGAAACCTATGCGCCGGTCTTGGCGCTTGCGGTGCTGTTTGTTTTGCTATTTGTTGTCGCCGCCGCGAGCGGGCTTTGGCAGCGCATTGGCGATCCGTGGCGGCTTATTGGCTTGGGATTCGCCGTATTTTTTGTCGCCAAAAGCACGATTGCGGCCCGCCGTACTTTGGCCCCAACCCGGTCCCAGGCCCGTAGGCGGGTAGAGCATGATAGCGGCTTGTCCCACCGTCCTTTGGACACACTTTATGACACCCCGGCGCTTGTCACGATTAATGACCCGGCCAAAAACCAAGCTTGGCAAAACCATTTGCAACTGGCCCGCGAACAAATTCAGCGGGCCGGAACCTCTAGCTTGCGCCCGGCTCTTGCTCCCATTGATAAATACTATCTTCGGTTTGCACTCCCCGCCGTGTTGCTGTTGGCCTTTATGGTCGGGGCAGGGGATAATTATGAACGCTTGCGGGCTTCGCTGACACCGGGTTGGATATCCGGTGCATCAGGCACATCCGCCCATTATGAAGCCTGGATTGACCCGCCCGCCTATACGGCCCGTCCGCCCAGTTATTTTAAAGGGCAAAAATCATTATCCGTGCCGCAGGGCTCACAATTTGTTGCACGTATTTCCGGCGTTAAAACCGCACCGCGTTTGATTATCCGCCTCAACAATGGCCGCAGCTTACGCATCACCCCAAAACGTTTAGGCCCCAAAAGCTTTGAAGCCCGCGCTGTGATTGACCGCACTAGCACGGCCAGTTTTCGCATTGGCAAAAGTGAGCAGGCTTGGGGTCTGGATGTGGTTATTGACCAAATGCCCATTGTGACATTTGATGAACCGCCAAGCGCCGGCAAGCGCGACCGGTTGGAGTTTAAATATTCGTTACAAGATGATTACGGCGTACAAAGTTTGGTTTTGTCTATGGCCTTACAAAGCGCGCCGGACACGAAAGAACAAATCAACATTGCCTTACCCGGCGCCTCGGTTCGCAGTGCAAAGCAAGAGTCGGGCGGGCTAGATCTGACCAAACACAAATGGGCCGGAAAGAAAGTCACGGGGCGGTTATTGGCGGTGGACGGCAAGCGGCAGGTCGGCTCAACCGCACTACATGATTTTATTGTGCCTGATAAAATCTTTGTTGAACCTTTGGCCAAAGCCGTAGCGGAGCAACGTTTGTTAATATTGGCAGGGACGCAGACCTATGCGTCGGTAAAACCACCTAAACCGGTCGCCGACAAAAACCGGCCATTATTTGCAATTGACCAACCGGGCTTGTCCATAAAACGCGCCCCTGAGCCGGTGCGCCGCGCCGCCTTGTTGATAAACGCGGTTACCGACAAACCTGTCGGTGTTTTTGAAGACCCAAGTGTTTATATGGGCCTGCGCCATATATACCGCCGTTTGCAATTGGCGCGAGAACAAGACGAGTTATCCGGCATACCGGAAGATTTATGGGCCATTGCCCTGCGGGCAGAGTTTGGCCTGCTCGGCGATGCCCTTGAGGACATGAAGCGGGCCGAGCGGGCCTTAAATAATGCCATGGCCAGACGCGCCCCCCAACGCGAAGTGGATGCATTGTTCGAACGCTATAATGAGGCGGTTGACCGCTATATGGACCAGCTCATGCTGGAGGCGGTCAAAAAAGCGAAAAATAATGCCGGTGGTCGTGAGGGCGGCAGTGACAGTTTCCAAATGGACGAAATCCAAGCACTGCTCGATGCCATTGAAGAAGCCAACCGCATGGGCGACAGCGCCGCTGCCCGCAAAGCACTGGCGCAATTGGCACAGCTTTTGGAGAACATGCAAATCCAACTAGCCGAAGGCGGCGGTGGTTCCGGATCTGGGGTTGGCGAGGGTATGAGCGACGAACTTAAGGAGGCTTTGGAAGAGCTTAATGATATTCTCGGCGAGCAGCGCCGCCTGCGCGACGAAACCCAGGACGCAGGCCGGGCCGAAGCCGATCAATGGAGCAGAGGGAATAGCCAGAACCAAAATGGCCAAAGCGAAGATGGGCAAGACAGTGAAGACGTGCCGGGAAGTGGTTTGGCTGAAAAACAAGGCCGAATTGGTGATCTTTTGCGCATGTTGGAAGACCAAGCGGAAAAATCTGGCGTTGGAGAGGACGGTGATGAAGAAGACGGCTCCGGGGCTGGCGGCAACATAAAAGACGCGCTTGACAATGCCAAAGATGCAATGGAGCGTTCGCAAGATGCTTTGCGAGACGGCGAATTTTTCAGCGCCGGGCGCGCACAATCAGAAGCCATAGACGCTTTGCGCAAAGCCGGTGAAGACATGTTAACTCAAGAAGCCCAGCGGCTAGACGCTGATAAGGACGGCGGCAATAACCGTGCAACGGGTAATAACGGCGACCCGTTTGGCCGGGAAGACGGCGGCGACGGGGTCGGCGAAATGGATGATGAGGCTCTAGGGAAATCTGATCAGCAACGGGCGCGCGAGCTTTTGGAAGAACTCCGAAAACGCTCCGCAGAACAAGAGCGCGAGCAAATCGAGCGGGACTATCTGGAACGGTTACTCGAAAGATTTTAGGCTAAATAAATTGGACGAAAAGCCCAATTTCAGTGTTGCGTAATCTCTATATTCCTTGCTTTGATCACTGCTTTTAAAACGCTAATTTTATAGCTCATACGCACGGGAATATACAGGCCCGCCTCATCAAATTTGGCCAGATAAATCTTGACGGGGGTTGCAGCTTCCTCAGCGCTTGGCAGGTCTTCCGGATCGAACCCTGACACCGGCACATAATAAACACTGCACCCAATGGTTTCACCACTAAAGCCTCTTTGCTTGATATATTTGTTCCCAATACGCTCCATGCGCAATAAATAATGTTGCTTGGAATCAAACACCGAGATCGTGCCGACACAAGGCTCACCGGTGAACCGACAGCCGCGCATCATCATATTGAGCAAGGCGGATAATGCGTCGTCGCTTTCGAAACGTTGTGCTTGGCTTGCAGGTGGCTTACCCTGGGAGCCAAGTCTGGGCACGATGGAAATATCCACAGTATCAGCGCCGTAATTCATTTCCACCCGCCGGTTTTTCTTGTTGAGGTTTTGCTGAATGTGCTGGATCGGGTTGAGGCCGTTTTCGTCAATGGTTCCGGTGGTTGTTGCCCAAATCTGGAATTTCTTCAGCAGCGCACCCAAGCCAGACGTGAACAAATCAGCCCGTATAGAGTAGGAGTTTTCGGTAAGACCACCGACAATATTGGCTTTCATCACCCTGAGGCCGAAAACATAGCCTTTAAGATTAACCCTGACGACTGTGGTTTGTTGTGGCAGGTGTATAATTGTGTTGAGTTCATCCTCGGGCGCAGCTTTGGCTACACTGTTTGAGGTGAGCATGCCCGTGCTTAACAGGCTCGTGACCAGGGCTGTGGTTAGAAGCCCGGTTTTTATAATTTTATTCACATATATCTCCTTGCTGTCTTGCTTATAAAGAAACTTTATAAAAGCAAGCCTGAACAAAGCAGTAAATTGCATGAAATCTTGGTAAGGGTTATTAGCCAGAAATGCCGCCGTTTAACGGCCCATTCTAACAAGGCGGCCCGGTCGCGCTTTTGTCACCTGGTTGTCTACGACCACGGCTTGCCCGCTAACCAGAGTGGCTTTATAACCGTTGACGGGTTGTAACAGGCGTTGGCCGCCGGCAGGTAGGTCTGTGACCATTTCAGGCACGCCCAAGGATAGACCTTCATAATCGATAATATTGATATCGGCTTTAAGGCCGACTGCAATCCGGCCCCGGTCGATGAGCCCCAGAAAATCTGCCGCGTCAGCGCTGAGCATTTGCACGGCGCGGGCAATGGAGATTTTTTTGTCAGCCCGGTCGCGGGTCCAATAAGACAGCAAATAAGTCGGGAAGCTGGCATCACAAATATAGCCCACATGGGCGCCGCCGTCTGTCAACCCCGGTAGTGCCAGTGGATGGGTCATCATGGTGTGGACGGCATCATAATTCATATCGGTGTAATTATAGATCGGGAAATAGATCAAGGCTTTGCCGTTGTCTTCCAACATCCAGTCATAGAGCACAGACCAGACGGTTTCGTTTTTGTTAACCGCTTCGGCCGCCGCCGAGCTTGTATAATCTTGTTCGTAATTTGCCCGACCAGAACTATCCGGGGATAGCTTGAACATCTTGCCGGCAATTTTCTCGGTCATGGCGATCATGGTGTCGGTCATGGGCGGCACGGATGTACCGCTGCCGGCCAATTTCACCGGCGTTTCCGAGAGCATTTTTTCTTTCAAAGCCGGATCACCCATGCGCTTGACCCGCTCTTCAAAGGATAAATCCGCGATCTCGATATAGCTTGGGAAAGCCATGAGGGGATGGAAAGTGGATTGCAAGCCCAAAAACAAACCAATACCGCGCGGGGCTGCTTGCAAGCGCAAATCAATGCCGTCTTTTTGTAAATCTTCGGCCCGCTTAATGATCTTGCGCCAATGGTCCGGCACCAGATCGCGCTGCATCAATGTCATGGAGGCTTTATGGCCGGGGGCGGCGCGAAAGAAACTTTCCAAAACGTCAAATTCTTTGTCAAACTGGTCGCCCGGACGCTCTTGGTCAAAATCATTGACCGCGTGCAAAACCCCGTAATCAAACCCGTTAAAAGCTTTGGCAATTCCGGCCAGTTCGGACGGATGTGCTTCGCTGGCCGGTGTCCAGTCACCATCAGAGCTACGGTGGGCGTCGGAGCGGCCAGTTGAAAACCCGACCGCACCGGCCGCAAGCGCTTCGCGGGTTAAGGCTTGCATTTTTTCTATATCTGCGTCTGTCGCCCGCTCCTCGCAAAGCGCCCGCTCCCCCATTACATAGACCCGCAGAGGGTCATGGGGCATCATAGCTAAAAAATCGATCGTGTGGGGCCGGTTGTCCAAGGCGGTCATATATTCAGGGAAGCTTTCCCAGTCCCATGTTAAACCTTCGGACAAGGCCGTGCCGGGAATGTCTTCAACCCCCTCCATAAGCCGGATTAGTTTTTCATGATCGGCTTCTCTACACGGCGCAAATCCGACACCACAATTACCCATGACAATGGTGGTAACACCGTGATTGACCGAGGGCTGTAATTCTTCGTCCCAGGAGATTTGCCCGTCGTAATGGGTGTGCAGATCAATATAGCCCGGCGTAACAATGGCGCCGTGGGCATTGATCGTTTCCTTGGCCGCGCCGGCACATGTGCCTATTTCGGATATTTTACCATCAATAATGCCAATATCAGCCGAAAATGCTTCGCCGCCAGTGCCGTCATAAATAAGACCGCCGGTTATTTTTACATCATACATGTTGTTGCCCTCTATTTTGCTTTTTGTCTGAAAGTTTGAAAATGCCGATGATAGCACCGCCTGCGATTATATGCCATAAACCCCAAGTAGCAACCAAAACCGCCGCCCCGCCAAGGCCGGAAATCTGTGTTACCAATATAACAAATGCCAGGGCCGAATTTTGGATGCCGACTTCAAAGGTCAGTGCCCGTCGGGTCGGTTTGTCCGCCCGTGTTATTAGCCCGCTGACATAGCCCAGGCCCAAAGCACATGCATTATGGATCATGACCAGAGGCACCACCATAAGGAATATTTGCGGGATTAAATCCCGGTATTTAAAAAATCCGAACAAGATCAGCAGGATCAACAGGCTAGCGCTTATAATTGCCAATGGTTTTTGGATGCGCCCCGCCAATTTGGGGGCTTTGTGCGCAACCAACATGCCGAGCAATATGGGTAATGCCAAAATAAATAATGTTTGGAGTAAAAACCCCCAGACATCAAAATTGATAGAGGTCAACAAAGCGCGGGTCGGCGGATAAAGCGAGAGCCAAAACAATATGGATATGGGGGTAATAAATGCCGCCGCCAGACTGGAGGTGGCGGTTAAAGAGACGGATAAAGCCGTATTACCGCGTGCAAACAGTGTTAAAATATTGGAGATATTGCCGCCCGGACATGCGGCCACCAAGATCATACCCAAGGCCAGGCTCGGCAGGGGATTAAGCAGATAAACCAGACCGAGGGTCAAGAGCGGCAAGCCAAGTATTTGCGCGAGCACACCCGCTAAATAGTGCTTGGGGTCGGTTTTAAAAAATGCAAAATGGGCCGGCCGCAACCCAAGCGCAACCGCAAACATCATGACGGCCAACATGGCCGCAAGCACGGCTTCCCAAGGCCCGCCCATCTCGATACTGATCAAATCAATGTTCATTTGGTTAAGTGCCGCTGCGACCATATGCGCCCCTTTTAGCTATAGGGGTAGTCTATTATGGGCGGTTTGGGAATTGCTAAAATAGAATAAATTGAAAACCGGTTACCGCCTTGCCGTGCGCCTGTTTTTGCCTTGGGCGGGTTTGGGCTTATATTGGCCGGATTTGCCTTTTTGTTGGGCGGTTTTGGTGAGCCCTAGCCAGTTTTGCACATGTTGGTGGACGGATTTTGTATAGCGGCTATTTGGTTTTAGGCGTCCCGCCGGCGTGCCCGTATTGATGGCCGCCCGCAAGGTTTCGTCGTCAACACAGATCTGGGTGCAGATCTGATTACTGGTCTTTACCGCTAAAACTTTGTGTGCATCAGCAAGGTTTAAGCCGCCGCGCACAGAACGCCTTTCATATTTATTCAAAATAATTTCCGGAGGCTGCGGCAGTTTTAACAGCCCCGTAATATCGGTGGCCTGTTTGCGCGCCAGGTGCAAGGCCGGGACACGGGCCTCGGTAATCAGTGCGAATTTATCGGCAGCCCCTATAGCGGCCTGTGTCCATGACCGCCACATGGGCGGAATGTCGAGCACAATAAAATCAAAGCCGCCGCTGACACAATCAAGAAATGATAACAATGCGCCAGTTGATATCTGGTCATTGCCGCCAAGCTCGCCCTTGGCACTAAAAACGGATAATGTAGGTCCCGGCTTGGATTTCTGGTCAATTTTGTTTTCAGTTTTGAGATAGGGTTTGATAAATGTTGCGGCCAATTCTCCGTCCATGCGGCCTTCCGCCTTGTTAAGTTCGGCTATGGTCAGGCTCGCAGGCATGTCCAGATAAGCGGCACAGTCGCCGCGTTCGAAATTTAAATCGACCAGCAAAACTTTCGCTTTGCGTTCGCTCAGCGTCCAGGCGGTTTGGACCGCAAGACTGGTGACGCCCACCCCGCCGACCACGCCCAGATAGGCCCAAATCTGCGCTTCTTTGGGTGGGGCGTCGGCAGTTTTTGGCTCCGCCACTGGTTCGGGAATAGCCAGATCGTCCCTTTCCACATGCACCAGATCGAGAATATTATCGTCTGTGGGTCGGTCTGCCACGGCTTAATCCCCGCTTGCATTGACGGGGACGGGGGCCTCTACTTTACCCTCCCGGTAATTTTTGCGCGCCAATGCCGCCCGGTTTGGGTCGGACGGAATATAGGTATCGGCTTTTTGTTTGGCGGTTGGCGCGACGGCCTGGGCCGCAATATTGGCGCGCACGGCAGTTCCGAGATTGGCATCTAGGCGGCCTTCAAGAGCAGGGCCAGCCGTCGCACAGCCACCAAGGGCGGCGAGAACAGCGGCGCAAGAGAGCATAGAAAGTGTGTGTCGTTTCATCATAAAATTCCTAATTCAAAACATGGCCATAGCGGGTCGCCAAGCTGGCAGACGCTGTAGTTTTTTCTGTAGTTTTTTCTGTGGGTTTTTCTAAGGCAAGTTTGGTATTGGCCGGATTTTTGGTTTGTTGCGCAGAGCTTGACTGGGCTTTTGTGCCCTTGCCATCAATACTCCCGCCTAGAAAAAAGTCGAATTCACTGGGGTTGGTATACCCGTCCAGTGGTGTGGCCAATTCGCTGATATCAGACACAGGTTGAACCAGACGCGGGGTGATAATGATCACCAGCTCGGTCTCATTATTTTTATAGCGCGTCGAACGAAACAATGAGCCGAGTATGGGGACATCCCCAAGCCACGGCACTTGCGAGGCCCGGTTTGTTGATGTGTTTTGCAGCAGGCCGGCAATGGCAAAGCTTTGGGAATTGCGCAACTCAACCGTGGTAGTGGCCCGGCTAATACTGAGGCTCGGCACCTCCACCCCCGCCACCCGTACCGAATTGGTCGGGTCAAGTTGGCTGACCTCCGGGCTGACCTTTAGATTGATAATCCCGTCGTCCAGAACCGTTGGTGTAAAGGACAGGCCGACACCAAATTGGCGGTAGGTAATGGTGATTTGTCCATTTTGGCCCGCCACGGGTATGGGAAACTCCCCGCCGGCCAAAAAGCTTGCGGTTTCGCCGGACATGGACACCAAATTAGGCTCGGCCAAAGTGCGGATGACACCTTTTTCTTCCAGCGCATCAATACGGACATCCACATTGGTCGGTCCGAAACTATCTTGTAATATTGCGCTAAGAGCAGATGAATTGCCAAGGGCGCCGACGCCGCTGGCGAAAGAAAACTTCCCGGCTTGTTGGACGAGCAAACCAACGCCCAGTTCTTTAATGGCGGATCTTGTTGCTTCGACAAACCTGACCTCTAGCATGACTTGATGGGAATCGCGCACAACTAGACCACTAGTGACATCATCTTCAGTGCCGGCGTAGGCTGCCGCAATTTTACTGGCTTGTTCTGCGATCCTTGAGGTAGAGACATCGCCGGACAGATAGATTTTACCTGCCATGCGCCGCACTTCGATCCTCTCTTTGGGGAACGTCTCGTAAAGGCTTTTTTTCAGGCCTTGTATGTCCAGATTAACCTCGACATTTATAACATCCAGTAAACGTTTTTTGTTGTCATAGATCATGACACTGGTTTTACCCCGCGCTTTGCCGTTGATATGAAAGGCCCGGTTGGTCAAAATCACCACATCAGCGATTTTGGTGTCGGCAACGCGGACTTCCGAGAACGCTTCGTCCGAGCGCAAAGTGATATTGCCGTCTTTAAGAACTTGGGCGCTTACGGATTTAGTCTCGGTGCTAGCCTCAACCCATGATTTGGCATTGGCGGTGATATGGGTAGAGAAAAACACCGACAGGAAGACGACTGGCCAAACAAGCTTGGTTATATTTTTCATATGCGGCGGCAAATATTTCATTTTGGTGTCTTTCCTTGTGTCTGGCATCATTGTGTTTTTCATTGTGACTTTCATCATTGTATTTGGCCAGCTAGGCTGTGTTGTTTTGCTTGATCCCGGTGAACATTGATCAGGCGCGGCTGACCATCGTCGCGGACCACGACGACCTGAGCGGTTCGGCTGACGGGGGTTCTTTTACGCACGGCCCGGCGTTTTACAGGCTGAGCTGTGGACAGATCAGCGGTTTTTATAGCCTTTGCGTTGATCCGTTCACGCGACAGTGGTGCGCGCAGGGCTAAGGTCAAGCTACCGACAGATTGGGCCAGAGCCAGTTTTTGGGCTTGTACGGCACTGACTTCCAGTGTGATGGTTTTTGCCAATTTTGGCCCATCAAAGCCCACGGCGTTGGTTTTGCCTAAGTTGATTTTTCCTGTATGAGATATTTGGTCGGAGGCTAGGACTTTAATATCTTGCAGTAATAATTCAGCCAAAAACACCGGTTTCTTGCCCGGCCCTTCGGCCTTTTTGGCGTAGCGCGAAATGGTTTTTGGTTCAATTTCGCGGGTTAAAACCACGTCTACCCGATCTTCAGGTCTGACAAATCCGGCAACACCGCTGACATCATTGACGCGAATAGCGACGGCGCGCATATTATCGCCCAAAGTGGTTGACAGGGCGGCCCGCCCGCCCGGTGCGCTTATCTTAAAGCCCAATATAGGTTCGCCGCGCACAATTTGCGTCAAGGCGACAGCCGGATTTCTAGGCTCTATAAATAATTGTTCATAGGCACTAAAGCTGCCCGTTGGTACTGAGGATATAGGAAATTGGACAATATTGACGCTCTGGGCGGTCACAGGCTCTCCGGGCATTAATTGTATATCGGCCACAATGACGGGAACCGTCTTAAGTCTGGGTTCCTCAAGGGGGGCTGAAACCATATTGGCCTGTAGCTGCGCATTTTGTCTGGTGACGGCACCGTCAATGAAGCCGCGCGCCATAACAATTGCCAAAACGCCAAAGGCGGCAGATGCGCCCAATGTTAGTATTGTACCTCGTCTCACAAACATCCCCTATAATTTGATCTTGCTCATTTGATTTTCCCATATGATCTTCTCATAAGGGCTAGCTAGCTTTCGTGATGATTTGTCTGATAGAAACACACCGAGCTAAAAATGCCGTGAAAGAACGGCGTTATTAACCAGTTGAAAATAGAGGTTAGCAATTTCTTAATTTTGCGCTAATGGACGCCCAACAAAAAAGAATACAAGAAAGACAACAGGAACAGAAAAATGGCACGACGAAAAAAAGGCAATCCCGTACATGGCTGGGTCAATTTTGACAAACCGTTGGGCATGACCTCGACGGGGGCTGTGGGTAAGGTGCGCTGGATATTTGGCGCGCAGAAGGCCGGGCATGGTGGTACGCTCGACCCGTTGGCTACGGGTATCTTGCCCATTGCACTCGGCGAGGCGACCAAGACCATGCCTTATTTGGTCGAGGCCAAAAAAACCTATGAGGTCGAGATCAAATGGGGGGTGCGCACCGATACCCTGGACGCGGAAGGGGCGGTGGTCGCGGTGTCGGATGTACGGCCTACGGGACAGGAGATCGCGGATATATTGCCCGATTTTATGGGCGAGATTAGCCAGATACCGCCAAAATTTTCCGCCATTAAAATAGACGGTAAGCGGGCCTATGATCTGGCGCGGGCCGGGGAGGAGCCTGAAATGAAGCCGCGTCTGGTGCAAATTGACGGGTTGGAAGTATTGGAAGTACATGATGATACGGCCATACTCCGTGTAGATTGCGGCGAAGGCACATATATACGCTCTTTGGCCCGCGATATGGCCTTTGCGTTGGGGACGGAGGGTAGCGTCAAAACCCTGCGCCGTACACGGGTTGGGCCGTTCGCAGAAGATGCGTCTTTTTCACTGGACGCGCTAGAAGAATTGCGCCATAAGGCCCGCGCAATGGAAGCCCTGCTCCCGCTTTCGACCGCACTGGACGACATCCCGGTGCTGGCCGTTAGCGAAAATGAGCGGTTCGACCTGAAGCAAGGACGGGCAATCGTCCTGCACCCTTCAGCATTTGCCAGTTTGAAGGCGGTGTTTCGCCCCCGCAATATCGCAGGGTTGGACGCCAGCCGGATGGTTTTGGCGACATTTGAAGGTGCAGAAATTGCCCTGTGTGAGGCGCGGGCCGGGCGGTTAAGTCCGAAACGCGTATTTAATTTGTAGTCGTATAATAGGAGAAAACGATGTCGATTACACCAAAGCGCAAAGCTGCGCTCATAAAGAAATATGCTAGGGTCGAGGGCGATACAGGTTCACCGGAAGTACAAGTCGCGATTTTAACAGAGCGTATTGTCAATCTGACCGAACATTTTAAAACCAACAAAAAAGACAACCTCTCCCGCCGGGGCCTGTTGGCCATGGTGAGCTTGCGACGTACACAGTTGGATTATCTCAAGAAAAAAGATGCGGGTCGTTATCAAGACCTGATCAAAAGCTTAGGGTTGCGCCGCTAGGCCGCCCGACACGAAAGGCCGCCATGAGGGCGGCCTTAACTATGTAAAGGGCATAATAAATTGCCCTAATTTTGGTGCGTATTAAAAATAGAAATTACGCCCTGATGTATGTGAAAGATGAAAAACATGTTTAATAAACAAAAAGTAGAACTGGAATGGGCCGGAAAAACCCTGACCCTAGAAACCGGCGGCATGGCCCGCCAAGCCGACGGCGCAGTGCTTGCGACCTACGGCGAAACCGTATTGCTCGCGACAATTTGCGCGGCTAGGTCCGCTAAGCCGGGACAGAGCTTTTTCCCGCTGACGGTTAACTACCAGGAAAAATTCTATGCCACCGGTAAAATCCCCGGCGGTTATTTCAAACGCGAAGGTCGCCCGACCGAACGCGAAACTTTAATTTCCCGCCTCATTGACCGCCCGTTTAGGCCTTTGTTTGTCAAAGGTTTTATGAGCGAGACCCAGATCATTATCAATGTGCTACAGCACGACCTTGAAAACGAGCCTGATGTTATTGGTATGATTGCAGCGTCTGCAGCCATTACACTGTCCGGTATTCCGTTCATGGGCCCCATTGCTGCGGCCCGTGTCGGCTATATCGACGGTGAATATGTTTTGCAGCCTAGCTTGCAAGACATGGAAGACAGCGCTCTTGACCTAGTTGTTGCCGGTACGTCTGGTGCCGTGATGATGGTGGAAAGCCAAGCCAAAGAATTGACCGAAGAGGTCATGCTCGGCGCCCTTGAATTTGCCCACGAAGGTTTCCAACCCGTCATTGATGCTATCATCGATTTGGCGGAAAAAGCGGCTAAAGAACCTTGGGATTTTGCCGCCCCTGATCTTGCGGACGAGAAAAAATCCGTGGCCAAGCTTTTGGAAAAGATATCGCCAAAGCCTATAAGAAAACTGATAAAATGGAACGCCAGGCCGCGCTTGGTGAAGCCCGCGATAAAGGCATCAAACTGATTGCATCAGATGACAATCCGGACGGCATGGACGGCGGCACGTTTTCAGACGCATTCAAATCCGTCGAATCCAATGTTGTACGTTCTAGCGTTATCAAAACCAAAAAACGCATTGATGGGCGCAAACTTGACCAAGTTCGGGATATTGTCTCCGAAACTGGTATCCTGCCGCGCACCCACGGCTCCGCCCTGTTTACACGCGGTGAAACACAAGCCTTATGTGTAGCGACTTTGGGGACGTCCGAAGACGAGCAATTCGTAGACCAGCTGACTGGCACCATTAAAAACAAATTTATGCTTCACTATAATTTCCCTCCGTTTTCGGTTGGTGAAGCCAGATTTTTGCGCGGTACATCGCGCCGGGAATATGGTCACGGTAAACTGGCCCAGCGAGCATTGGCTGCGGTTCTGCCGAGCGACGAGGAGTTTCCTTACACAATCCGTCTGGTTGCTGAGATTATGGAAAGCAATGGTTCATCTTCAATGGCCACGGTTTGCGGCTGTTCATTGGCCATGATGGACGCGGGTGTTCCGATCTCCAAGCCGGTTTCCGGTATCGCCATGGGCCTGATTAAAGAGGGTGATGATGTAGCGATTTTGTCTGATATCTTGGGTGATGAAGATCATCTTGGTGATATGGACTTTAAAGTTGCCGGTACCAAAGACGGTATCACATCCTTGCAGATGGATATTAAAATCGCCGGTATCACAATGGACATTATGTCGGACGCATTGACGCAAGCTCATGGTGGTCGTCTATATATTTTGGACGAAATGAACAAAGCTATGGACGAAAGCCGCGAAGATGTTGGTGAATTTGCCCCGCGCATTGTTACCATCAAAATCCCGGTTGACAAAATCCGCGACGTCATTGGTACGGGCGGCAAGGTTATCCGCGAAATCGTCGAGGTTACCGGTGCACGTGTCAGCGTGGAAGACGACGGCACGATCAAACTGGCGTCCAGTGATGCGGCTTCTATCGAAGCGGCCAAAGACTGGATTGAGGGCTTAACGGCCGAGCCGGAAGAAGGCGTGATTTACAAAGGTAAAGTGGTCAAAGTTATGGACTTCGGTGCATTTGTGAACTTCTTTGGTAAACGCGACGGTCTTGTTCATGTTAGCCAAATTGTATCTGAGCGGGTCGAGCATCCGAAAGACCATTTGTCTGAAGGCGACGAAGTTTATGTCAAACTTATGGGTTTTGACAAGCGCGGCAAAGTTCGCTTGTCCATGAAAGTTGTTGACCAAGAAAGTGGTGAAGAGCTATCGGGCGATGACGACTAGTTTGCGTTATAATTTTTGAAACGGAAAACGGCTCGCCAATCGGCGGGCCGTTTTTTATTGGCGGTTATGCCTCTAACCCTAACCGCTCTCGCACTCTGGCTATAAAGGCCCGTTGCTCGGGGTTTGGTGTCCCGTCGGCGCGCGATACTTTAGTGAGCATGTCGGATAGATCGTCCGCTTCGGCGCGGCGGATTAAGCCTGATAAGACGGTGGTCATAGGGGCTAAGGCCGTGTCTGGTTGCGCCAGGCCTTTGACGCTCCAACGCATTTGGGTCAAAAGCTCGTCCGCTTCCACCGCCGAGATTTTCATATAGGATTTCAAAATCTCTATAACCCGCCCGCTCGACGCCCCGCTAATCAGCCCGTCGTGAGCGGCGGCATAATCCGATAATTTGGCAACACACACCATGAGAACCGTTGCCGCCTCCATAGGGTTGTCAATTAAATCCAACCCGCGTTTGACCGCCTTGTTTTTAAAACGCATCTTGCGCGGCATATTGCGCAATGTGTTAGCAACATCGACCACATCCTTGGCACCTCTGGCGGCTCTGGTCACCCAAAATATAGCCGTGGCCACTGCGATGATAATACCTAATAAATGCATGTTTTATCCTTTGTCTGTCACTATAGGCTGTTTTGCGGCTCAGAACAAGCGGGTCAGTCAACGACAGGACGAGCTTGGGCCTTGGCCGAGGTGGAAATGGTCTTTGTGGGCTGCATTAAAATCCGGCGTCAGCACCACATTGAACAATTTGCAAGCAGAGTTGCGGCTTTTTTTGAGAAATTTGCGCCTTGTCTTGCCGGCCTTGCTGCCGTCGCTACGCCAGTGTTTGGCAATGGAGATCACCCGCCCGTCCTCAAGCTCAAATCCGGTCACATCCCAGGCATTGGCAAAAGCATGTTCAGACCAGACACCGGAGCCGTTGCCGCGCTGTCGGCGGCAAGAATACGTGCCCGCATGGTGGGTTTTCTTAAGGCCACTGCCCAGATATTTTTGGGCGTGAGCGTCTACTTCCCGCAGCCAAATATAACCCGCCAAAACCATTGGGCATTGGGCTGTAACTGTACGGGGGCGAAATGTTGAACCAGACGCACGGGTCATATTGGCGGCAATCGTCCAGCCACAAGTTCTGCCGTCTTTTTTTGGCTCGGCCCCGGCGTACTCCAAATGTTTGGCCTGATCCAATTTACCCAGGCAGACGCGGCTAGGGGCTAGGGCGATGAGGGAAATTTTTGTGCCAGTGGCCAACCCGATGGGGGCCTCCACATCTAGCCCGCGCCACGGCAAATGGCGGTGGGGCAGCAATATGTCCGCTAAGATACCAAGGAGCAATAGACTGACAAGCGCAATCAGCGCCTTGCGACGAAATGTGGTCCTGTAGCGTTTGCGAAAAATAGGTCTATACGGCTTCGGCGGCAGTTTTGGGTGCGGCTTCAGTTTCGGCTTCGGCGATTTTTTTGACCAGCGCGCGTTTTATTTTGCGGGATTTATCGGTCAGTTTGGCATTTTTGGTGCCGAGCAAAAAACCGTCAAGACCGCCTTTGAAGTCAACGGTACGCAAAGATGCCGCCGTGACCCGCAGTTTAAACTTTTGGCCAAGCGTATCCGATGCCAGTGTGACATTACACAAATTGGGTTCAAACCGGCGTCTGGTTTTCACTTTGGAGTGAGAAACATTATTTCCGCTCATTGGGCCTGTACCCATTAAATCACAACGACGTGCCATGCCAATATCCTTTAGAGTTCTATTCGTAATCTTATGAGCTAATTTAGCCCGTATTTCAAGTTGGTGGGACATAAACCACCCAGTCCTTGCCGTCAAGCAGGCTTTTGGTAAACTGGCGGCTAAATCACATATAAGAATAGCCGTTCCTCCGCCTTCCCCCTTAGGGCGGCAAGGCCTATAAATAGGCCATGAAATTTTATATTATGAACGGAGCCGGTAACAGGTTCGGGGTGTTTGATGCCCGCGCACACACCAGCTTTGCCATGACGTCCGAGCTAGCCAAAGCTACAGCCGCTACAGGCGGGCCATTAGGCACGATGGGTGCTGACCAGATCATTATTATGCGCCCCCCTAAAACTGAAAATGCAAAATCCGAAAGCGCGGATGTGTTCATGGAGAGTTGGAACGCAGACGGGGCCCAGGTTGATGCTTGCGGCAATGCGTCTCGGTGCATCCCTTGGCTAGTGATGGAAGAAACTGGACGTGATAAGATCAATTTGCAGACCAATGCCGGGCTGTTGCAGACTTGGCGAACCGGCGCGTTTTCTGTTGCCGTCGATATGGGCGAGCCGCGCCTGAACTGGGACGAAATACCCCTGAAAGAATATATGGACACGCGGGTTATAGATGTGAAGGTCGGGCCCATTGATGCGCCTATCTTGGCCCGCCCCGGCGCAGTTAATATGGGCAATCCCCACTGCGTGTTTTTTGTCGATAATGCCGACGAGACGGCGGTGGAGAAAATCGGCCCGATGATTGAATACCACCCCCTGTTCCCGCAGCAGTGCAATGTCGGCTTTGCAGAGATCAGGAGCCGCACCGAAATCCGCCTGCGGGTCTGGGAGCGCGGCGCAGGCCTGACCAAAGCCTGCGGCACCGGTGCCTGCGCTGCACTCGTTGCCGCAAACCGCCAAAACCGCACCGGGCGCAGCGCAAAAATAATAATGGACGGCGGCGATTTAGATATCGAATGGCGCGAAAAAGACGGTCACGTAATCATGATCGGCCCGGTGGAGTTGGAGTTCAAGGGGGAATTGGCGGTTTAGGCGAAACTTATCCCGCCAACTTCCTAGCCAACACTCGCGCCAATCTCTGCGCGCCTTTATTGTCCCCGCCTTTGCCGTCTGCGAATTCCAGATATAGGTATGGCTCTATGAGTTCTAGCTCTATCAGTAACAGCCGCCCGTCGTCGGCGCGTAGCAAATCCACCCTTGCGTAAAGCGGGGTGAAGTCTAGCATATCGAACACGGCGCGGGCTTGTTCGCGTTCTTGTTGGCTCGGACTGTAAGTTTCTTCACGCCCGCCGTAAATTGACTGGATGCGGTAGTCTCCGTCCTTCGGGGTTTTTAGCAAGGCGTGGGAGAAGCGGCCGCCGAAATATAGAAATGAATATTCGCCCTCAGTGACGACGCTTTTCAGAAACGGCTGGATCAGTGCGCCTTCGGGCGGTAATTGGTCTTTGGCAGGAAAATCGTCGCCTTTTTTGTACAAAACCTGCCGCCAGGCCCCGCCGCCTATGTCCGGTTTTATCACCAATTTATCGCAGCCAAAATCCGTAAAGGCGCTTTGCACCTCGGCTTTTGATATATGGGCGACCCGGCGCGACGGAATGGTTGGTGCGCCTTGCATGGCCAAGTCTTCCAGATAGGATTTATTGATATTCCACTGGATGGTGTCAAAGCGGTTAAACAGCTGCGTGCGCTGACAAATTTGCGCCATGGCTCGCAAGAACGCGTCCTGATTGTTCTCGAAATAATCCCAGACCAGTAAAGGCAGCATAGCATCATAATCCGCCGCTACGTCCGGGGCATCCCGCCAATTGATAACATCCAACTGCATATTGTGCTTGGCAAAAGCGGGACGTAATTTGCCGATTTCCTCGTCAAGCTCAAACGCATCAGTGCGCAAATCCGGGTGGCCGGGCAGTAAATTCCCGGAAACCAGTATAGCGACTTTTTTCATATTTTCATTCATATGGTCGCACTAGCGGCTTGTTTGTCAAAGAACAAGTCCATAAATCACTTACTACCCACTTGCCTTTATCTCGGCGTTTCCGTAAGGGCTACGGGGTTGTAAACGGAGAATATTATGCAAGCAAAATACGACGTTTTGGGCATAGGCAATGCCATTATGGATGTGATTGCCCCCGTGGGTAATGATGTATTGGTGCGCGAGGATATCACCAAAGCCTCCATGACCCTGATCGACCAGAAGCGGGCCTTGCATTTGCACGGCGCGTTTAAAAAACACAGCCATAAATTGGTCGAGGACGCAGGTGGTTCCGGAGCCAACACCATTGCCGGCATTGCCGCACTGGGTGTACAGGCCGCTTATATGGGCAAGGTCGCCAATGACGCACTGGGGCGGCGTTTCGCGGCGGGACTAAGTGCTAGCGGCGCGACGGCTTGTCCGCTCCCGTTCGCCAAAAATGCGGCCACGGCTCGTTGTTTGATCGCGGTGACACCGGACGGTGAACGCTCCATGAGCACATTCCTTGGGGCCAATGTGGAGTTCGGGCCAAAGGACATTGACGCCGATATTATCCGTGCATCCGCCGTCACCTATCTTGAAGGTTATTTGTTTGATACCAATGACCAAAAGGCAGCCTTCGTCAAAGCGGCCGAAATTGCCAAGGCGGCCGGGCGGCAAGTCTCTTTAACATTGTCCGATGCGTTTTGTGTTAACCGCCACCGGGCCTCCTTTAAGCAGCTTGTGGATAACCATGTGGATATCTTGTTTGCAAATGAAGCAGAACTATTGTCCCTGTTTGAAACCGATGATCTCACGGACGCTTTAAGCCGCTTAACCGCCACAGACACCACGGCTTTGGTTACTCTGTCTGAAAAAGGCTCGCTAGTTAAACACGGCGGCAATGTGTACGAAATCCCCGCATTGCCTGTGGATAAAATTGTCGATACCACGGGCGCAGGCGATCAATACGCGGCGGGCGTCTTGGCCGGGCGGGCATTGGGGTTGGACTGGTAAGACGCCGGGCAATTGGGAAGTCTGTGCGCCGCCGAAGTCATCACCCATTACGGCGCCAGACCAGAAACCCGCATTCAAGACCTGGCGGCGCAAGGTGTAGCACGTCTATAGATGTAAAATGGGTGGAGCCTATTTAAGGGCTGTTGCGTAGGCGTAGACTTCTATTGAGCCTATGTCCGTTTTGGCGTTTTTGAAGACGCTGGCGGATATCAGGCGTAGATTGGCAATATGGGTCATACCGTTTTCTTGGGCTTTAATCTTCATGCGCACAATAGCTTCGCGCCTGGCCCGCTCGACCAATGTGGTATATGTCTCCATGCGCCCCCCGACCAGACCGCGCAGGGCGGCGCCGATGCGTTTGAAATAGTCTATGGAGATCACCACATTGCCGCTCACAAATACGGAGTTGGTGATACCGTCCGGGATATATTTGGTGTTGGACAAGGTGATATGGGCAAGTTCGGCTTCTCGCGCATCCAGATAGGCAAAATGTTTGGCTTCATTGATGCGGCCAAAGAAAAACCCAAGCCCGACCAAAGCTAAAAATAACAGTACGGCCCACATTAGCTGACCACCACGGCGGTGCCGTAGACATATAGCTCTGATGCGCCGGCGCTAACTGACGAGGTGGAAAACCGGATATTGAGGATTGCATTGGCCCCAAGTGCGCTGGCTTCTTCGGTCATGCGGCCGATACTTTCCTCGCGAGATTCCGTCAGCAGTTCTGTATAGCCCGTAAGCTCGCCGCCGACGATGTTTTTAAGCCCGGCCATAATATCCCGCCCCACATGTTTAGCCCTGACCGTATTGCCCTGCACCATGCCGAGATGTTTGACGATCGTTCGCCCCGGCAAAGTTTCCAAATTGGTAAGTTCAATATTGCGCATATGATGGCTCCTTTTTATATCGCTCGCGGTAGTGCGCAAAAGCGCACGCCTCCGCAGGGGCGCGCCATGGAGCGCGACGGGCGGTAGCCCTTGCCTCGCTTCGCTCGGTACACCTTATTCATTTCATCTTCTTTTGTGAACTTTAGGTAAGCATGAAAGCACCGTTGTACAAGTGTGTGTTTGGGGAGATTGTACTGGCTTCTAGGGGATGCTCCGGGTAATATGCGAAAAACCTGATAGCAAATAGGAGAGAAGCATGGCAAAACGGGAATATCCAACTGGTAATTTGATGGCGGGCAAACGCGGGCTGATTATGGGGGTTGCCAATAAAAACTCTATCGCCTGGGCGATCGCCGAGCAACTGGCCGCCCAAGGGGCCGAGATCGCCTTTACCTATCAAGGCGACGCGTTGGAGCGCCGGGTACGGCCTCTCGCGGAAAGCCTGAACTCGCCGATTATTGTGCCTTGTGATGTGACCGATGATGCGTCTATGGACGCGGTGTTTGCGGCCATCAAAGACACATGGGGCGAGATGGACTTCCTCGTTCATTCCGTCGCCTTTGCCGGGCGCGAGCAATTGGCAGGGTCGTTCATTGAACAAACCACCCGCGAAGGCTTTGCCACCGCCATGGATATTTCCGCCTATAGTTTTGTCGATGCGGCCAGGCGCTCCGCCGCCTTGATGAGCGAAGGTGGATCTATGATCACCATGACTTATCTCGGCTCGGAGCGGGTCGTGCCCAATTACAATGTTATGGGTGTAGCCAAAGCCGCCCTTGAAGCCTGTACCCGCTATCTGGCCGCTGATCTCGGCCCGCGCGGTATCCGGGTCAATGCCATATCCGCCGGCCCGATCAAAACTCTGGCCGCCGCCGGTATTGGGTCTGGTCGCCATATGTTTCGCTTCAATAAAGCCACCGCCGCTATGCAGGAAAATACCGATCTTGAAGGCGTGGCCGGGGCGGCGCTTTATATGCTTTCGTCGCTCGGCACGTCATGCACAGGCGAAACCCACCATGTAGACGGCGGTTTCCACGCAATAGCCATGCCGCAAGAAGGGCCGCTGAAGGCGAGTTTGGGGATAGATTGAAATGGGGATTGATTAAGAAGGGGGTTGATTAAAGGGGTAAATTAGAAATTGTTCTGATTGGTTGGTGCTATTTCATAATTTTTTCTGAACTTCGCGTTTTGGTTTTACCGTTTTCTGTGTCCTTACCGTTTTCTTTTGCGTGGTTCATCTCCCCCTCTACCTCGTCTATGATGCGCTCTATGTCTTCGCCTCGGACTTGTGGGTCTACGGCGCGGCGCATTTCACGGACGAATTGTTTGCGTAGATTGCGCATATTGGTCACGCTGGTTTGGCGGTTTTTCGCGTCCAACGCTTTGACCGTATCCAACACATGATAGGCGTGCAATATGCACTCCAGTGCTGACAAGCGGCCTTTATAATCAATATCCCAGCTTTGGTCATTGTGGGACGGGGTGGCCAAATTGGGGAATAGCCATTTGGCTTTATCCAACAGACCGCGCAAATGAGCCACGGTTTTGGCGCGCTCCAAATCATAATCTGAGGTAACAAATTTCTCGGGATTGATTTTACAAAGTTGCTGGGCATAGGCCATTTCGCGCACGACGGCCCGACCCCATTCACGTACTTCGGCTTTGTAAATTTCCTCGGCGTTGACCGCGTGCAGTTTTTCCTGTTTTTTGGTTTCGGCGATTTGGCGGCCAGTTTCGGCGATGGCCCTTCTGGTTGACAAGACCCCAAACACCAATTGTGTCACCAAAGCGATCAGCGACACCATCATGGCAAATAGCGAAATTATTTGTCCGTTCAATAGCTCCATAATCACCTCTTATTTTAATGCTTCAAAATCTTCTTTGCCCATATGCGTAGCGGCAAGATAAACAATGTCGAGCAAAATCGACGGGCGTCCGCGCCCGACCAGTGCCGCCAATATATCCGCATATTGGGCGTTTTGCGGCGAGAGCCTGACGGTGGTGCGCCGGGCAGGTGCAAACCGCAGTTCGCTAAACCAGGCTGAAACCTCTGACATATGCACATTTTCGCGCAAATAACTGATGGCACAATTCATGGTTTTGGAACGCGCCTTGGTCCCCATGCTGCGCCCCATGCGCGCCAGCAAGGCTTCCGCCCCCGGCTCGATCATCATTTCAATTGCTTTCATTTCAATTGCTTTCATGGCTTTGGTATATACATTTATGCTTAACCAATACTTACCAAGGCGTCGGGAATGAAAGCATATATTGCCATCTTAGAAAACATGATTAACTAAAGCTAAACGGTTGGCGCGGAATGAAAGAGGTTTATACTGTTATTTGGTGAGTGTGCGCCGCGCTGTATTGAGCGCGTCCATCAGAAAATCAATGTCCGCCTTGGTGCTTAAATAGCTAGTCGTGCAAAAGCGCAATACGCTTCGGCCTTCAAAATCCACACGCCCTAGCCAAACCCGCCCGTGGCGCTCAACCTCGTCGGCAATTTTTTGGGAATCCAGTCCGTGCTTTGTGTCGTCAAAAACAATAACGGGCAATGGACTTGTATTGCGAACCGTCCAACCATATTTGGGCAGTTGTGTGCGCAGATAATCCGCCAAGGCGAAATGCTGGTCAAACAGATCCCGATAACCGGTCTCACCCACAACCCGTAACATCATCCATAACCGCAAACCGAGAAACCGCCGCGACCACTGGTTTGTCGTGATATAAAAATCTTGTCCGTCACCATCAGGCATATAGCTAGTTTTTACGGAAAACACATTGGCGGCAAAACTAGGGTCGCGCATGGCAATGATCCCGGCCCCCATAGGCACGGACAACCATTTATGGGCATCAATCGTGACGCTATCGGCGGTCTCAATACCCGCCAACAAACCCAAACGGGTTTTGTCAAATATCAAGGCTCCGGCCCAAGCGGCGTCCACATGATAATGGATATTGTTATCCCGGGCGATTTCAAAACATGCGTGCAGGGGGTCGATCATGCTAGCCCCTGTCGTGCCGCAAGTGGCCGCGATCATAAAGGGGTAAAACCCGCTTTGACGGTCATCAGCTATCATGGCGCCTAGTCCCTGCGCGTCCATACGGCCATCGCCTGTAGTTGGGACGAGTCGCACCGCTGCCGCGCCCAGTCCGGTGGCTTTGGCAATTTTTATCCAGGCTAGATGAGAATCCGCCGACACATACAGGCTGGGTGTTTTTGCAAATGCCCGGACGCCGTGTTCGATATAGTCACTGGACGCCCGGCACAATGCCGCCAATACTGCGGTTTCGTTAGCTTCCGAACCACCGGATGTGAAATGGGCCGTGCCGGCCTGCATATCCAGTTTTTTACACACCATATCTGCAATGGTGCGCTCCATCGTCACAGAAGCATGCGCATGCGAGGTGACACATATTTGCGGATTGCGCACCGCCGCCAAAATATCCCCCACCACCGCTGGCCAAGCGGATGTCGGGTTGAAATACCCGAAACACCGGGCACTGGCTGAACGCAAATCGCCGTGTTCCATTAGATTTGCGGCTTCGTGCAAGGCTTGGTCAAGGGGGATTGGTTTGCTAAAATCAACGGCGGAAATATTGTCTTTGATTGCTTGGTCCGACCAAACCGGGGCCACAGACCCGTCTTTCATATTTGTGTACGCAGAGCCAATTTGACTGAGCAGTTCTGTAATATCCGCTTGGTCAGTGTATATAAATGCGGCAGGTGGTTTTGGCATATCAATAGCTCCTAAGGGGCAAAGCTATCGCAGCTTGCACAATAGGCAAGCCACATTCGGACGCTATAGCCAGAATTGATGTATTTAATAGGTCCTGACCCTAGGCTGTAGTGAAGACTTAATGTTAGCTTTTTGGGAGAACGTGACTTTTATGACGGAGATAAAGAGTACAGCTTGAAAACGGAGTTTGCGTTTTTTATGGATGATTGTGGGAGTATTCTTTGGTATTAGAGGGCTATGGACTTCATTAAACAAAATATCATTATACTTGTAATCATAGGACTTGCGGGGATAACGGCAGGACTAGCTATCTTGCGACCATTGCCAATAGAGCGCGAGATGTATTATCGGACGGGAGAATGCACTGGTTTCCAGTCATGGCGTCTTAAGAGAAAAAATGTTCAACCAATTGACTACAGTCGTATACGTGAAATTCCAATTGCACAAAACCAAATACAAGCCGTTATAGAGGAAGCTTCAACATGGCCGTGCTTACCTTATGGACATATGTTTAGGATTGGATTCGACCCATTCCACAAAGACATTGTATTGAACGATGAAACTTTATCACTGCATAAAGAAAAAAAGGAAACAGTCTGGATATATATCCAGCACGAATACAAAGACCTTGAGGCAGCGCCACTAGGAATAAACGTCATTGCATATTTTGATGGTCGCCCCGAACATATATTTATTCCATATCAGGCTATCACTTGGTTTGACGATCCAGCCCACGACTTTCTGTTAAAACCTTGGGCGACTGATAAAGAGTAACAGCACAAGCTATATGGAATTAACCGAGCTTAGAGGCCAGAATATTAAATTGAAAAAATGTCCTAAAACGTGGAATCGCGACAATTATGTGTAGTGGTTCATACTGAAACTAACAAATCGCCACTGGAAAAACTGGAAACTGTCAGATCAAGTATGAACCACTACACTGTATTTTCTTAAAGATCGACATTCACAAATCTTCCGCGCCCCATAACATTGAGCGCAGGGCGTAGCCGTTTATATTGCGTTCCTTATCAAAGACCCGGCACCAGTCTTTGGCATCACATTTATCCAACTCCAACAACGCGCCTTTGGCGGCACGGGTTCGGCTGGGGGCATCGGACCTTGGTTTGGCCCGTATGGCAATGGCACTGCGAACTAGAACCATGCGCTTACTGCCCAATAATTGTCGTTTCATCCAAGTCTCGTCGCCGTTAACATCGCGCACCTTGCGCCATATTTCGGTTTCGGCAACAACAATCATGGGCAGGCCGCGCCGTTTGTATTGCCACTTCACCGGGTGATCACCGCTAGGGCCTGTCCGGCCATTGGAGAGGCTGTATTTAAGGGACACATAACGCGGGACAGGTTGTTTGGAGGGCGTTTTATCCGCACTAAAACGGACAAGCTCGCTAGTCATACGTTCGCGCGGCCCTGGAACATCTTCGACAATACGCGCCATAGACGGCCGTTTTTTAACTTCGGTGTTTTCGGGAAGGGTTTGGGCGGCGCTCGGCCACGCATATGCCCCCATTGCCAGACAAGCCATTACCGTCCGGGCAGTTGACAGACCGATAGTAGACACCCAGATCATGGAAAATTTTGAATTTATCTGCCTTATGGTCATCCCGCTTCTACCTTTGATAGCCCCGTTTTGCTTTTGATCATTAAGTAAGGGTTTATGGGCCAAGAGGATAAATGAGTTGTAAACAAGGATAAAACTTTACTTGCCAATTTGCCCAGAACCGGCATGTTTAGGCTATGGATAAGAAACCTAAGATTATCGTCACACGCAGATTGCCCAATGCGGTTCACACGCGCCTTGTGGATTTGTTTGACGCCACACTAAATCCAGAAGACATACCCATGAGCCAGACCGACTTGAAAGCGGCTGCCCAGGAGGCTGATGTTCTCGTACCTACCGTTACCGATAAAATCGATGCGGATATAATCAATGCCGCCGGGCCGCGTTTGAAACTGATTGCCAATTTCGGCGCGGGAACCGACCATATTGATGTAGGCGCCGCCCATGCCAAAAACATTATTGTGACCAATACGCCGGGCGTGTTGACAGAAGATACGGCCGATTTCGCAATGGCCATGATCTTGGCAGTGCCGCGCAGATTGGTGGCGGCTGACCGCCTGACCCGTGCGGGCGGTTTCAAAGGCTGGACGCCGACCGGTATTTTGGGCCACAGGGTGCGCGGCAAAAAACTCGGTATTGTCGGCATGGGTCGTATTGGTCAGGCCATTGCAAGGCGGGCCAGTGCTTTTGGGCTTAAAGTCCATTACCACAACAAAAGCCCGGTCTCCCCACCTATCGAAAAATCCTTGCAAGCCAAATACTGGCCTGATTTGGACGCACTGTTGGCCAATATGGATATTATCTCGATCAATTGCCCAAGTACGCCCCAGACCCGTCATCTGATTTCGGCTCAACGTTTGGCGCTTATGCCGTCCCACGGGGTTATCATCAATACATCTCGCGGGGAGATTATAGACGAGGCGGCCCTTGCAGATGCATTGGCGAGCGGCGGGATCGCCGGGGCGGGACTTGATGTTTATGAAAACGAACCAGACATTCACCCGGGCCTGCTAAATTTGCCCAATGTCATTCTGGCCCCCCATATTGCTTCCGCAACCCACGAATCCCGCCTTGAGATGGGCGAAAAAATTATGATCAATATCCGCGCCATGTATGATGGCCACCGCTGCCCGGACAGAGTGTTGCCGCCCAAGCACTAGAGCGCTCTCACTTAAGCAAAAAAACCTAGTAATTCAGGTGTTTATGTCTGATATGGCCATGACTTTGTCTTATTTTCCTTGAATTTTTTCTAAAATCTGCTAGTCTTACCCCGAATTGTAGCAATACGATTCCAAACCGGTCCCTCACACACGACTGATTGCAGCGGTCGTATCGGAGTTTAACCGGGGCGCGTACAAGACCTTAAGACCTCCCCAGCTCTTAGCGGTGTTGTACAAAAAGATAACCCTGCTTTGGTCCACACACCAAAGCAGGGTTATTTCGTTTTGACCTGACCTTGATTTAGAGTGTAATCTGGCCGCACTCTGGACAGTTTGGGTCTCTCGGTAGGTTTATGGTTCGGGCTTCGCCCTCCAAGCCGCCGTATAAGAACAGCTTGCCGTATAGGGGTTTGCCGGCCCCGGTTATGATTTTTATGGTCTCCATAGCCATCATGGAGCCGATAATCCCGGCCAGTGCGCCGACTACCCCGACGCTAGCGCAGGTCTCGGCGTCTGGTGGTTCTTCGGGGACAAAACATCTGTAACAAGCACCCTCTTTGTGTTTGGGCCAATCCATTTTAAACACGGCCAATTGTCCGTCGAACCGCCCCAGTGCGCCGCTGACTAAGGGCGTTTTTGTGCTAAGGCACGCGGCGTTAACCGCAAAGCGGGCGGCAAAATTGTCCGTCCCGTCCAACACCACATCATAACCGCCAATAATTTCCCGGGCATTTTCCCCGTCCAGTTTGGTGTCGTATTCCTGCACTTGAATATGGGGGTTGAGGGCCGTTAAGGTCTGGGCCATAGCTGTGGTTTTGTTTGCCCCCACATCATTCGTGTCAAACTGGATTTGGCGGTGCAGGTTGGATATATCCACCACGTCATCATCAATGAGGCCAATATGCCCGACCCCTGCCGCCGCCAGATATAATCCGGCAGGGCCGCCGAGCCCGCCCGCCCCGACGATCAAGACCCGTGCGTGTCCTAAAGCCTGTTGCCCGGCCCCGCCGACCTCCCTTAGGACAATTTGGCGCGCATAGCGTTCAAGTTCGGCCGCGTCCACGTTTCACCTAAAATTCAAATAATGCCGTCGACAGATAACGCTCGGCGAAAGACGGGATAATGGTGACAATGGTTTTACCCGCCATGTCTTTGCGCGCCCCAACCTCGAGCGCCGCCGCAATAGCTGCTCCTGACGAAATACCCACAGGCACACCGTCTAGCTTGGCAGCATTACGCGCTGTCACAAAGGCGGTTTCGTTATCAATAGTGACAATCTCGTCGATCAGGTCAGTATCTAGCGTATCCGGCACAAAGCCTGCGCCAATGCCTTGGATCATGTGGGGGCCTTTTTCGCCCTTGGACAGGAACGGACTGCCTTCAGGCTCCAGTGCAATTATGTGCATGGCCGGGTTTTTACCCTTAAGATACCCGCCCGCGCCCGTTAGGGAGCCGCCGGTGCCAACACCGGAAATTAGTACATCTACTTTGCCGCCCGTATCATTCCAAATCTCTGGCCCGGTTGTGCGTGCGTGAATAGCCGGATTGGCCGGGTTGACAAATTGCCCGGCCTGAACGGCTCCTGGCATTTCTTTGGCCAGTTCATCAGCTCTAGCAATCGCGCCGGGCATACCTTCGGCGGCAGGGGTCAAGACAATTTCCGCACCCAGCAACTGGATCAATTTGCGGCGTTCAATCGACATGCTTTCGGGCATGGTGAACACGGCTTTATAGCCCTTGGCCGCCGCGACCAAAGCCAGACCAATACCGGTATTTCCAGACGTAGGTTCGATAATCGTGCCGCCTGGCTTTAGTAGACCGCGTTCTTCCAAGTCCTCGATCATGGCCAGGCCAATACGGTCTTTGACGCTGGCCCCAGGGTTGAAAAATTCAAGCTTGAACAACAAATCAGCCCCAATACCGGCGCTGATTTTTGGCATGCGCACCAAAGGCGTGTCACCGATTGTGTCCGAAATACTGTCGTAAATTTTGCCTCTTCCTGGTTTTTGTCCGGGTTTGTCCATGCTCATATTTCTCTCCTATTTTATGCCTGTAGACCCGTAACCACCAGCACCGCGCTTGGTCTCGGATAATGTGTCGACCACATTAAACACTGCCTGCGTCACGGGTGCAATGATCATTTGGGCAATCCGGTCGCCTCGGTTGATGCTAAAGGGTTTTTGGCCGTGATTTATCAGCAGGATTTTCACCTCGCCCCGATAATCCGCATCAACTGTGCCGGGCGTATTGACTACGCTAATGCCGTGTTTGTAGGCCAGACCGGAACGCGGGCGAATTTGCGCCTCATAGCCCGGCGGCAAGGCCATGGCTAGGCCGGTGGCTATAAGCGCCCGTTCGCCGGCTTGCAGGACAATTGGTGTATTTTGGTCAATGGCGGCGCGTAAATCCACACCGGCGGCCAGATCGCTTTCATATGCGGGCATTTGTAATTCGCCGAAATTCTGCAGTTGTTTAATTTCAATCTTCATCTTTACTTTCACCTTTATCTTCTTCTTTTTCGTCTTCTTGTTGGTTATATAATGCCATGCGCAGCGTCAGTAGCTCCGTGTCATCTTCGGTTAAATCTGGGCCGACATAATCATATACATACCCTTTGTCCGTCGAATTGATCGCCATAAAAGCGCTGTCCTTTGCGTCAAAGTTCGGCGAAATATAAAATGGCAGCCCGGTACGGATAATTTTTAAATCAAATTCGGTTGGTATCACCGATGCACGGATGCACATAACGGCCCGGATCGGTTTGCCGTCTATTTCGGTCATATGCCCTTTCTCGGAGTCAAACACCGAAAAGATAAAATCGGCGGCAGGCAGGAATGTGGCAATTTGGACACCGTTTTTATCCGCCGGGTATTCTGGCAAAGCGTCTGCTGCAATTGCCTGTTGCACCACGATTTCGCAATTGGCGATATTATCATCGGCTAGTGCTGCCGGGCCGAAAAACCAAGCTAGGGTTATAGCGGGCAACATTAAGGAACGTAAAAATCTCAACCTATTGTCTCCACTATTTTTTGCGCCAGTTTTTTGGCCACTTCAAATTTTCCCATGAGCGGCCACATATCTGCCCCGCTTTTAGTGATCAATATAACCTTGTTATTATCTCCGCCCATAACATCACCTGATACATCATTGGCAACAATCCAGTCGCAGTTCTTGTTCGCCAATTTGGCCTTTGCGTAGTTTAACACATTATCGGTTTCCGCCGCAAACCCGATGACCAGTTTTGGACGGTTTTTTCCGCCGGCAATTGTGCGTAAAATATCCGGGTTTTCGCGCAGAGCCAAGGGCTGTAATTTCTGTTTGTCTTTTTTGATTTTCTTGTTCGTATTGGTTTTAGGCCGCCAATCGGCTACGGCTGCAACACTGATAAACACGTCGGCAGGCAAGGCGTGTTTACTGGCGTCGAGCATTTCCCTAGCGGTTTCAACTTGCACCATATTGACGCCTTGGGGTGGGGCTAGTGCCACAGGGCCGGACACCAAAGTCACTTTCGCGCCCAGTGCCGCACAAGCTTTGGCAATGGCATAACCTTGCTTGCCCGATGAATGGTTGGACAAAAACCGCACCGGGTCAATGGGCTCGCGGGTTGGCCCGGCGGTGATCAGGATATGTTTGTTCTTGAGGGGTTTGGGTGCAAGATCGTCTAAATGGGTTTTGCCGTCCAGTATTTTTTCTATAGCGTCTGCGATGGTTTCAGGCTCCGCCATGCGGCCAAAGCCAAATTCCCCGCACGCCATATCGCCTTCGTCCGGCCCGACAAACACAGCATGGTTTTCGCGTAAAATTTGTATATTTCGCCTTGTGGCCGGATGTTCCCACATGCGCACATTCATGGCGGGGGCATACAGGACGCGCTTGTCGGTGGCTAGTAATGTGGTGCTAGCCAAATCATTGGCCAGACCCCGCGCCGCCTTGGCCAGCAGGTCTGCGGTGGCGGGAACCACAACAACTAAATCGCTTGAGCGTGACAATTCAATATGCCCCATTTCCTGCTCGTCCGACAGGGAAAACAAATCCGTATAGGTTTTCTCGCCGCTAAGCCCGCCAACGGACAATGGCGTGACAAATTCCGCGCCCGCCTTGGTGATGATCGTACTGGTCTTGATGCCGCGCTTGGCCAACAGGCGTATGAGCAACAACGCCTTAAATGCTGCAATGCCGCCGCCGATAATCAGTAAAATCCGTTTTTCGCTCATTCCATTTGTCCAGTTATATTTGCCCGACGGCCCAAACTCCGGCCAATGTAGTTAGCGCACCCAAGGCCACAAATGCAATATTTCTTCGCAGTGTTCGCGGTTTTGTGTCCGCATTTGGCCCAGTGGGGGATTTTGATAAATCCACTTCGCCCGCCGCCCAGGCTTTAGCGAGAGCCGCAACGTTGTCGGCTGCCTCCGGCATGGCTTTGAGGGTTTTTTGGGCCCGGCGCAGATCGGCGAGAAAATCATTGATGCGGCCTTCCGGGCCAAGTTCGCGGCGCATAGATGCTTCCACCACCGGGCGCGAGGCTTCCCACATATCAAATGCCGGATCAAGGCGTCTGGCCACGCCCTCGGCCTGCATCATGGTTTTTTGCAGCATGATCAATTGTGGCTGCATTTTCATATCAAATATATCGGTGATCTCGAACAATTGTAGCAACACTTTGGCCATGGATACCTGATCGGAGGTTTTGCCAAATATTGGCTCGCCGACGGCCCGCAGCGCCGAGGCGAAATCTTCCACCGTATGATGGGCCGGCACATAGCCTGCCTCGAAATGAATTTCGGCAATGCGGGTATAATCACGCATTAAAAACCCGTACAGAATTTCGGCGTGAAAACGTTGCTCGGCTTCACTGAGCCGCCCCAAAATACCAAAATCCAACAAGACCAGTTCGCCGTCCTTGTCGACCACCAAATTGCCCTCATGCATGTCGGCGTGAAATACCCCGTAATCAAAGGCGCAGGTGAGAAAACTTTGGATGACTTTGATAGCCAAGGCCTTGCGGTCAATATTCGGGTCGCTAAGCAGGGCGTCACTGGAAAACGCCGTGCCGTCTATCCATTCAAGCACCATGACATTTTTGGAGCTATAAGCCCAGTGAATTTCCGGTACACGAAACAGGCCGGTTTCTTCTGCCGCTTCGCCGAGTTCACTGGCCGCCGCCGCTTCAAGGCGTAAATCCAGCTCCAACGTCACGGCCCGCGCCGCCGTTTCCACAAATAATTTTGGCCCGAGCCGGCGCGACGTCGGCACGAAAAATTCCGCCAAGCCTGCCACCATTCGAAGTACGTCAATATCTTTGGCCATGCGGGTATGGATGTTGGGGCGCAGGATTTTCACCGCCACTGTCTCACCCTCTTTCAACACTGCCTTATGCACCTGCGCAACCGAAGCGGCGGCTATGGGTTCAGATAATGACGTAAATATTTCCTGCCAGGGTTTGCCGTATTCTTTTTCTATCCGCTCTATTGCTTCGTCGCGCGAGAACGGCGGCACCTTATCCTTGAGGCGCGACAGACCCTTGGTAAACTCCGGGTCAAGCATGTCGGAGCGGGTCGCCAAAATCTGGCCAACCTTAATATAGGCCGGGCCAAGTTTTTCCAGCGCATTTGCAAAACGCTCACCAGGATTTTTAGCCCAACTCTTATTAGTGGCTCGCACGGCAAAAGCCCTCGATACCCACCCAACAAACCGCGCCATAAACGGCACTTGCCCGGCATATTCTGCCGGGATCAAAGCATCATGACGCGCCAAGACAAAGGCGGTACGCAGGAGGCGAAAAGAGGTAATAATGGTTTTCATGCCCGCTTCTTAGCAGGGCAGGAATTTAAAAGCGAGAGGGGGTTTTGTGCTATCTTTGCAAATTCTCCACAAAGAAATTCAAAATCTCTTGGTCGCGGTGAATTTGGTTGGCCTTTGATCTGAAACCGTGTTTTTCGCCGGGATAGGTCATGAGGCGCATATTGTGGCGTCCGCGTTTTTGCATCTCGTCCATGAGTTTTATTGAATGCCTGAACACCACATTATCGTCCGCCATGCCGTGGATAAGCAAGAACGGTTCGTTCAGCCCGTCCAGATGCGCAAAAACGGATGCGTGTTCGTAGGCACCTTTGGTGTAATTCGGGTTGTCGGTACGCGGATCGCCGAGATAACGCTCGGTGTAGGCAGTGTCGTACAAGGCCCAGTCGGTGACCGGTGCGCCGGACACGCCGGCTTTGTAATGATCGGTCTGGGCCAGCATGTGCAAAACCATATAGCCGCCGTAAGACCAACCATAAACCCCCATATTGTCTGCGTCCACGAAAGGCAGGGACTTGAGAAACTCTGCGCCCACGGACTGGTCTATGGTTTCGGTGATCCCCATGGACCGATACAGATGATCTTCAACCGCTTTGCCGCGCTTTGTCGCCCCCCGATTGTCCATTTGGAACACCACAAAGCCGTTATCGACCAAATATTGCGCCAACCAGATTTTATTGTTCCAACCTTTATTAACCCTTTGTACGCCGGGGCCGCCGTAAACAATGGTCACGGCGGCACGTTTTTCACCGGGCTTTATATCGGTCGGTTTATAGATCATATAATCCATCATCGTACCGTCGCTCGCGGCCAGTTGTCCAAATTCGGGTGTCACATGAGACGCCGTATAAGGGGCGTAAGGATGGTCCGTGTCCAACTTGTTTTCGTTAAGCCAGATCAGCGGCGTGCCGTCATTTTTGTAAGCGCGGGTCTGGGGCGGTGTGGACTTATTGGAAAATGTGCCGATATAGGCGGTGCAATTTCCGGCAAAACTGGCGGTGTGAACGCCTTTGCCTTTAGAAAGCTGCGTCAGGTTTTCACCGTCAAAATCGACGCTGTAAATATGTTGTTCAAGGGCAGTTTCTTGCCAGCCGGTGAAATAAATCTTTTGGCTAACTTCATCAATACAATTAACCTTTGAAACAGGCCACCCCCCCTTGGTGATTTGCACGGGCGGTTTGCCGATTTGGCCGTAGCGGTAAATATGCCAAAACCCGCTACGCTCGCTGGACCACAGAAATCCGCCGTCCGCAAGCGCTTTGAAATCGCCGCGTACATTGATCCAGGTTTTGCTGGTTTCTTCAAACACAACCCGGCTCTTACCTGTAGCGGGTTCAATATCCAGCATTGTCAGGGTTTTATGATCCCGCGATAAAATCCCCGCATAAAGATGCCGTCCGTTTTTGCTCCAATAGACCCGCGCTAGATAGATGTCCGGGTTGTCGCCGATATCGGCCCATACTACATCCCCGCCCATAAGCGGTTTTATAGCCAGTTTTACCGTCGCATTATCCGTACCCGCAAATGGGTAGCGCTGGGCGATATTGTCTATGCCGTCGGCGCCGTACTCAATCCGGTGTTCTACCGCAATGGGGCTTTCGTCGATTTGCGAATAGGCCATGTGCATTTCGGTAGGCGATAACCAATACCCGGTGGAGCGGGCCAGTTCTTCCTGCACCACAAAGCTGGCCGTGGCATTGCGCACCAAATCATTGGCCCCGAAAGACAGGCGTTTTTCGCGGCCCGTAGCCAAGTCGGTCATATACAGATCATTTTCGCGCACATAGCTGACAAATTTTCCCGACGCGGAGATTTTGGCATCAGTCTCAAACCCGTCGGTATTGGTAACTTGTGCCGCCTCGTTCGTCTCTAGGTTATAGACAAAAGCATCACCGCCCAAGGGAAATAAAATCTGCTTGCCTGCGCTGTCCCAACTATAGGCGATAATGCCCTTACCCGTTTCGCGCATGCGTTCGCGGCGGTTTTTTTCTTCGGCAGAGAGGGTTTCAGGTGCGCCGAGCAAGTCCGTGGAACTGACAAGGCGCTTGCCTTCACCTGTTTCCAAATCATAGGCCCATAAATCCTGCTGGCCCGCATCATCGTTGCGGCCTTGCAAGACCGTGACCATCTTTCCGTCAGGCGAAATTTTGGCTTTTCTTAAACTGGGGCCAGACAGGGCCGGGTCAGAGTGGATGATGGTTGCGGTGAGATCACCGGGTTTGTCATTGCCGGGTTGCGGCCCAGATATTACGGTTTGCTCAGTGCAGGCAAAAAGCAGTGTGGTCGCCAACAGGCTTGTCATAGTGAAGCGCATAATTTCCTCTTTTTTGGTTTTGCCTATACTCGCAGGGGCGTGTAAGAAATGCAAGCAAGGAGACTGAAATGCAGTGCTATGACGTATTTAACGGAGACGCCGACGGTATTTGCGCGCTGATCCAATTACGGCTTGCAGACGGGTTTAAAGAGTATCCAGACGGGCCAATACTTGTTACAGGCGTTAAGCGCGACATCAATTTGTTGGCGCGGGTCAAGGCCGAAGCGGGCGACCATATCACAGTCTTGGATATTTCCGTGGGGGTCAACGCGGCAGGTTTACGCAAAAACCTAGAGGCAGGGGCTAGCGTATTTTACGTTGACCATCACAATCCGGGCAATATTCCAAAGCATGAAAACCTGTACACCGTCATTGAGACGCGCCCCGATATTTGCACCTCACTTTTGGTCAATCAATGCTTGGAGGGTGCTTTCAGAGAGTGGGCAATTGTGGGGGCGTTTGGGGATAATTTATTAGGCGCGGCCTATGAATTGGCGCGGCCCATTGGCTATAAGCAGGAACATATTGAAGACCTTAAGCGTCTGGGCGCGTTGATCAATTATAACGCATATGGTCGGGATATATCTGATTTACATTTTGCGCCAGAGACATTGTTTAAAACTTTATTGCAATACGAAAACCCTGCTGCATTTTTGTTTAGCGAACCGGAAATCGTCCAAAAACTCGAAACCGGGTTTTACGATGATCTTAGAAAAGCCCGAAATGCGGAGGAGTTATTATACACTGAGTTTAATTTGGACAATGATATACCCAGTCCAGTCTGGTTGTTGGCTGATGCCCCTTGGGCGCGCCGCATATCGGGTGTTTTTGGCAATGAGCTGGCCAATCAAAACCCAGGCCGAGCCCACGCCGTCCTGACCCATAATGCCAAAGACGGTTATACGGTTTCCGTCCGTGCGCCAAGAAACCACCCAAACGGTGCAGATAAATTGTGCATGAAATTTTCTACAGGCGGTGGTCGCGCCGCCGCCGCCGGTATCAATCATTTGGCCGTGGATAAACTTGACGGGTTTTTAGCCGCCTTTAAAAAAGCATTCTGAGTTTCAGACTGGACGGCCTTAAAATTAGCATCTATAAAATCCTTGGGGTTAGGAACAGTAAATACTGCAAGGAGCAATACATGCGTAATTTCGGCACACAATTTTTTCGCCGCCCATTGGTGATAGCAACATTATTTTTAGGGTCTGGGCTTATACTGGCCGCATGTGGTGGGGGGGCAACCCCCGCGCCTCCGCCGCCTCCGCCGCCTCCGCCGCCTGTGAATACCGGGCCAACCTGGACGAAAGATGTGTTTCAGGACGAAAGTAATTTCAAAAACCGCTGTACCGCACCGCGCTCTGGCACCAACCCGGCAACCAATCAGCCATTTCCCGATACCGCAGGTTCAGCCTTGCACGAAAAACATTGGTTGCGGTCATGGAGTAACAACACTTATTTATGGTATAGCGAAATTGACGATATAGACC
>JAJRSJ010000015.1 GCA_024278855.1 Alphaproteobacteria bacterium
AGAATCGATTACAACGTAGCGCCGAAGCGAGTTTTACGAGCGTCGGTCACGTAGCTTTCATAGAAATTAGAAGTAGAAAGTGCGGCGTCCTGCTCTTGGGGGAGGGTATGCAGGACGCCGCGGTCTAAAGCGGAAGCGAGTATTTATGGCTCCGTATTCCGTCCAGGGGGTTGGGAAGGAAAAGAGGAGCGTACTCGTATCAACGCCATAGACTATACTTAAGCAGCTTTTCGCTTACCGGAAGATTTCCGGGAGGTTATATTTTCGTTAGCTTTGCTGCTAGACGTGCCAATTGCTATAGTGGGCGGCTGCATGGTTTCGGGCAATTCCCGGCGCAGCGCAATGCGCAACATGCCATTAACAAGATCGGCACCAGTTACGGTGACGTGATCCGCAAGCTGAAACCGGCGTTCAAACCCGCGTTCGGCGATACCGCGATGTAAGTATTTATTGGGGAGATGTTCGGGCATGTTTTCATTGGCGCTATCGCTTGCCGTTTTGTTCGCGGTAATGCTCAACACATTCTCAAAGGTTTCGATACTTAAATCGGCTTCCCCAAATCCGGCAACGGCCAGCTCGATCAAATATTCATCATCACTGATTTGCGCGATATTATAAGGCGGGTAAGCACTTGTTCCGCTCAATTTGGCGGCATTGTCAATCAAATCGGCCATACGGTCAAACCCGATAAAAGACCGACTTAGGGGGGTGAAATCATAATTTAACATAGGTACATCCTTTCAAAGCAATGTAGTTTCATAAGGGCCAGACCCAAAACGGCATCCAGCCAAGCCAGCTTTTTGCTTGCTCATATCTGGATATGGGCGGCGAAATTAGATGTGCAAGGGCATTTGAGCATTATGTTCACAAAGTCTTGAGCAAGTAGTCCTTGCCATTAACGGGAAATCAGCTAGCTTTTACGAAATTAAATTTAGAGGGAATTATGAAAACATTAAATAAAATCGCACTGCTAGGCATGGGAACAACATTATTGTTGGGTGCATGCGGCGACAACAACACTGCGGACGTCGAAGAGGCTGCGCAAACTACGGAACAGGCCGCCCCTGTCGCCTCAGCAATGGACGCGGCTATTTCCGGTGAATGGCGCGGTGATCAAGCAAAGCGCGACAAATTTCGTAATCCAAAGCCGACATTGGAATTTTTCGGTTTGGCACCAGGTCAAAGCGTCCTGGAAATATCGCCGGGCGGCGGCGGTTGGTATACGGGTGTTTTGGCGCCTTATATCAAACAAACTGGCGGCACATATACGGCGGCGGTTTTCGAGGCGGCATTGGGTGAACGTTATGTGGCGGCCAATACGCGGTTTACCGAAAAATATGCGGACGCTGATCTGTTTGGAGAGATCAACACAGTCGAATTTGGCCCCACATCCGGGCCACTGGGCGACGGTCGTTATGATCTGGTTTTGTCCTTTCGCAATGTTCATAGCTGGATGGGAAGTGGTTACGCAGATACAGCCTTTGCGGATTTCTACGCGGCTTTAAAGCCCGGCGGTATATTCGGCATAGTTGAGCACCGTTTGCCGGAATCTGCCGAGCAAAACCCCAAAGCATCATCAGGATATGTGCAGGTGAGCTATACAAAAGACTTGGCCAAAAAAGCCGGATTTGAATTTGTCGGCGCTAGCGAAATAAACGCCAACCCCAAAGATACGGCAGATCACCCTTACGGCGTTTGGACATTGCCGCCGGTTAGCCGCACCCCAAGAGAAGGCGAAGATGTACCGGAGGGTTTTGATGCAGATGCATATGTGGCCGTCGGGGAATCGGACCGGTATACGCTTAAATTCCGCAAGCCTGAATAGTTCTCAATAGGCTAAACTGCTTTGAATGTCGTGGATACAGAATTGGCACTGGATTTTTTGCCGTTCTTTACTATACAGGGCTTTTCTGTATAAAGCCTATATACAACTATGTGCATAACACTGGATCAAAACGGAGACCACTATGACTAATGAAGAAATAATCGCAAAAATGAAAGACGCCGTCGAGAAATCAGGCGGGCTAGACAAATCAGTAAAGTTTGATTTTGGCGATGACGGTGTTATTCACGCCGCAGGCACGCAAGTGAGCGGCGAAGACGATGATGCGGATTGCACGATCAGCGTCACCAAAGATGATTTTATCGCTTTGGCATCTGGTAATCTAGATCCTATGATGGCCTTTATGTCCGGTAAATTGAAAGTTGCAGGCGATATGTCAGTGGCTATGGGCTTGCAAAAAATCTTTAGTTCTATGTAGCCATTTGCCTTAGAGCCAGTCTATATTTAGTATACAAATAAGGCCTGTTCATTTAGGGTCTGTTTAGATTCGCGTAGACGATACTGGCAGGGGGTTAGGTGAACACAGAAATTACACCTGGAGAAGTTATTCGCTTGGAAGGGTTGGATTTACCCCCCGGTGCAAGGTTTCACTATGTAAAAAACGGGGAGGTTCGCCTGCGTGTCATGATCGTGGAGCCGGCGCGGGAACATGCGCGCGGCAGTATCATTTTTCAGCCCGGCCGTTCTGAATTCATAGAGAAATTTCTGGAAACCGCTCAGGATCTATCCGCGCTTGGTTTTGTTGTACTGGTGTTGGATCCGCGCGGCCAAGGCTTGTCGTCGCGCCTGCTCGCGGACCCCATGAAAAGCTGGGTTGGCTCATTTGGGGATTATTGCGACGATTTGGCCTTTGTCGCCAAGGTGTTCAAAGATGATTTGCCGCGCCCGCACATTGTCATGGGCCATTCCATGGGCGGTACCATTGGCTTGCAAACCATATTAAGCGGGCGGATGGCCCCGGCCGCCTGTGTGTTTACGGCTCCTATGCTTGAGCTTCACGATATCAACACACCCCTGACAAGTGCATTGATTAAGTTTCTATCCTGGGCCGGGCTGAGGTTCAGTCATTTGCCATTTCAGTCCCAGAGAAACGGCCTGCCGGTGCCGTTTCGGTCCAATAAATTGACCACGGATCCAAACAGATATCAGCTTTGGGCGACATATTTTGAAAACCATAAGCGGCTGCGCGTCGGTGCGCCGACATTTGGTTGGATAGCCGAAGCTTTAAAATCCATGAAATTTGTGCGCGACAATGCGGCCCATTTAAATATTCCGGCCTTTATTATTGCGTGCGGGGGTGATCCGATCGTCACGCCTGCGTCCATTGAACAATTCGCCCAAGATGCAGGTGCCGATTACATCAATTACCCCGGCGCATTACACGAGATATTGTTGGAAAAAGACGAACATCGGGATAAATTCTGGGCTGATTTTGAGGCATTTTTAGACAAGAACGGGTTGTAAACATGGTTGCAAAACATAAATTTTGGCGGGTATTGACGCGGGTGCATAAATGGGCGGCACTGGTGCTCGGCATACAAATTGTGCTTTGGTTCACCAGTGGGTTTTTCATGAGTTTTTTTGATATTGAAAACATTCGCGGTGAGCATGTGGCCGAACGCACACAATGGCCGATCGCTAATATAGACCAGAACCTTCCGTTGTCATCGCTGATAAATAACGAAGACAAGACCCTGTATCAAACCAGATTGATCTCGGTGAGTGGCACTTTGGTCTATGAGCTAAAAAGTAATAAAAACGGCGTCAATTTTATAGACGCCCGCACTGGCGAGCCTTGGTCTGGTGCTAGCGAAATGCAAATCCGCAAGGCGATTGAGTTTTACTATATTGGCGACGGCCAGGTTGAAAGCGTCGTCAAATTGACAAGCGCACCCATAGAATACCGGGGTGATTTACCGGTTTGGCAAGCGCAATTTGCGGATAATAACAATACAAGGCTATATTTATCGGCGCAAACGGCAGAGCTTAAAGGGGTGCGCACCAGCTTGTGGCGGGTGTTTGATTTTATGTGGATGTTGCATATTATGGACTATAAAGAGCGTAGCGATTTTAATAGCTGGTGGCTCAAATTGCTGTCATTCATGGCCTTGTTGTTTACCTTAACTGGCGTTGGCTTGCTCATCCACCGCATTGCCCTTAGGCCCAGACCAAAGTCAAGACCAAAGTCAAGACCAAAGTCAAGACCAAAGTCAAGACCAAAGTCAAGACCAAAGCGCGGCAAGAAACCTGTGATCTGACGCAAACAACTTCTGGCCCTAAAAAATGCTTGACGTGCCGGATTTTTAATATCATTCTAATACTTCATCAAGACCAGTGGAGGGATAGGCCCTGTGATACTGGAGCAACCACCAAGACGTGAAGACGTTGCGGTAAGGTGCTAAGTCCTACGGTATCCCGGCTTCTTTTAGCAAGAGGCGGGCGCTGGCAGATGAAGGAAGAGCAAGGCCTGTATAGGCCAGTATTGATCAAAATGGGTCACTGCTCTTACTTATCCCAGTTATAGACCGCGCCGGATTTAGCCCTAAAACTAGGGAGCGCATTATGGCGCGAGACGTAGAGGTCAATATAGGCACGCATGTGTTGGAACACGGCGATGTGCTTGAGGACGATTGTATACAGGGGCGACTTTACGGCCCCCAAAACGCCCCTTTGTCCAAAAATATCCCCTTAATTGTTATACCCGGCGGTATTTCCGCGTCGCGGTTTATTGCTGACGGCGTTGATAGTAAAGACGGCTCCGCAGGTTGGTGGTCGGACATGGTCTGCCCCGGCGGGCCGATTGATTTAAACAAGGTACACGTGTTGGGCTTTGATTGTGCGCCGGGCGGGGCCAATACCAAAAACCGCCTAACCATCACCACCAAAGATCAGGCGCGCAGGCTTGCGGCTCTTTTAGACCATTTACGCGCGGAGCGCGTCCACAGCCTCATCGGTATGAGTTACGGCGGCATGATTGCGCTGGCGTTTTGCGAATTATACCCAAAGCGGGCCGGAAACCTGTGTATATTCGGCGCGGCCCACCGCCCGTGGCCTATGGGGGTGGCCCTACGCGGTATCCAGCGCCGGATTATCGAGATGGCCACAAAACAAGGCGTCCCTCTGGAAGGTTTAAAGCTGGCCCGCGAATTGGCCATGACCACCTACCGCACGCCAGAAGAATTTAGCCAGAGATTTAGGGCGGCGCCGTCATCTGAAAAACCGCCTAGTTTCGATGTGGGCGACTATCTGCAAGCGCGCGGCGAACATTATAAATCCATTATGCCGGTAAACCGGTTTTTGGCCTTGTCCGAATCCATTGATCTGCACAGAGTTAACCCTGCAAAAATCCGGGCGCGAACCACCTTGATCGCATCAAGGTCAGACCAACTCGCCCCGCCTTGCGAGATGCAGGCACTCTGCGACGCCCTGCCAGGTCCGGCGCAGCTGCATGTGATCGACAGTATATATGGCCATGACAGTTTTTTGAAAGCCGCTGCGGATTTGGCGCCAATCTTGGTAGAATTTACCGGAGGGACGCGCCGTGCCGCATGAACTGAACGGACAAACAAAATGTGTCAATGCCGGGATTGGTTGCGATACGGCTTACGGGGCGGTGACGCCGCCCCTGTATTTAAGCAGCACATATAAATTTCCGGCTCTGGACGAGATGGGCGTCTATGATTATGGGCGCGGCGGCAACCCCAACCGCGATGCACTTGCCGACGCGCTTGCCGATTTGGAAAACGGCGCCGGCGGCGTGGTGACATCATCTGGCATGGCGGCCATAGATTTGGCTCTCAATTTGGTGCCAAAGGACGGTCTGGTTTTGGCACCCCATGATTGTTACGGCGGCACGCACCGCTTGTTATTGGCCCGCCAAGAACAAGGCCGGTTCAAGGTCGCATTTTTTGACCAAACCACAAAAACCGCAGCCAGTCACATTGCTCGCCAAAGCCCGGATTTGCTCTTTATAGAAACACCGAGCAATCCACTCATGCGCCTCAGCGATATTTCGGCATTATGCCAAGCGGCTCATAAAGTGAAAGCATTGGCGGTGTGTGACAATACGTTCTTAACCCCGGCCCGCCAGCAACCCTTGGTATTGGGCGCGGATATTGTTGTCCACTCCACAACCAAATTCATCAATGGCCATAGCGATGTAGTGGGCGGTGCGGTAGTTGCACGCACAGAGGATGTGGCCGAAAAATTAGCTTGGTGGGCCAATTGCACCGGGGTGACGGGCGCGCCCTTTGACAGTTTCTTGACCCTGCGCGGCTTGCGAACTTTGCACGCCCGCATGGATGTTCAAGAAGCCAATGCCGCAAAAATCGCGCAATTCTTAAGCCTGCATCCATTGGTAAAACATGTATACTATCCGGGACTTGACACCGATCCGGGTTATGCCCTTGCTAACCGCCAACAATCAGGCCCCGGTGCCATGCTCAGTTTTGAGCTTGCTTGTGACCGCTCTGGTGTGGCCGCATTTTTAAACCGCACACAAATCTTCCAATTTGCCGAAAGTCTCGGCGGCACGGAAAGCCTGATTTGTCACCCCGCGTCCATGACCCACCGCGCCATGGACGCAGCGGCCCAGAAAGCCGCCGGGATTGGCGAAGCGCTTATTCGTTTGTCCGTGGGCATGGAGCATAGTGATGACCAGATCGGCGAATTGGCGGCGATGTTGGCAAATATTTCGGCGAAAGGAGCCAAACCATGATTATTGAGGAAACCAGACATGAGGCGTCCGAGCACCGCGCCGCGCCGGGTAGCTTGGCCCGCGCCAGTGCGGGCGGCGGTAAGGATGTGCATATCAGCTTTGAATTTTTTCCGCCCAAGACCAAAAAAATGGGCGATACGCTTTGGGCGTCTATCAAAAAACTGGAAGCCCTAAACCCGGATTTTGTTTCGGTAACATACGGGGCTGGCGGTTCGACCCGCGAACGCACCCACCAAACCGTCGCCCGTATTGCTGCCGAGACCAGTCTTAAAGCCGCTGCACATTTAACCTGTGTAGGGGCCGACAAGCGCGAAATAGACGAAATTGCGCGGGCCTATTGGCAAGCGGGCGTGCGCCATATTGTTGCTTTGCGCGGCGACCCGGTTGGCGGTCTGGGTTCGCCCTATGTAGCCGTTGAGAACGGTTATGCCTACGGCAGTGATTTGGTGGCGGGTCTGAAAAATGTGGCGGATTTGGATATTTCCGTAAGCGCTTATCCTGAACTCCACCCCGAAAGCCTGAACTGGGACGACGAGTTGGATAATCTCAAACGCAAAATTGATGCGGGGGCCAGCCGGGCCATTACCCAGTTTTTCTTCTCGGCCGATACTTTTGTGCGTTATCAGGACAAGGCATTGGACGCAGGCATCACCATTCCAATTATTCCGGGTTTGATGCTGCAGCCAAATTATAGAGGCCTGAAACGCATAGCCAAATTATGTTATATGTCCGTCCCTGACTGGTACCACGAATTATTTGAACCGCTGGACGATGATCCTAAGACACGGTTGTTATTAACCGCATCAACCGCCGCAGATTTAGCGGCGCAATTGCGCGCCAAGGGCGTCAAGCATTTTCACTTCTATACACTGAACAAAGCCGACCTTGCCTATACGACCTGCCAAATATTGGGGGTTAAACCCGGACATTTAACCGCGAAGGTTTGAAGAAAAACATGGATATCTGGCCAAAAATAGAGCAGGCAATCAATGAGCGTATCCTCATTCTCGACGGGGCAATGGGTACAATGCTGCAAGCCCGGCAACTCACCGAAGAAGACTTTCGCGGCGATAAATTTGCCAATTGGCCCACGCCCCTTCGCGGTAATAATGATTTGTTGAACATCACCCAGCCGGATATTGCGGGGGGTGTACACGACGATTTCTTGGCAGCCGGTGCAGATTTGATCGAGACCAACACTTTCAATGCTACCAGTATCAGCCAGGCTGATTACGGGCTTTCGCAGTACGGCGGCGAAATCGCGGCGGCGGGCGCGAAAATTGCCCGGGCTTGCGCAGACAAATGGACAGAAAAGACCCCGGATAAACCCCGCGCGGTTTTGGGCGCAGTCGGGCCGTTGTCCAAGACCTTATCCCTATCGCCAAAGGTCGAAGATCCAGGCTATAGAGAGGTCAATTTTGACGATGTGGTCGCGGCTTACACCGAACAAATACAGGCCATGTTTGACCATATCGACGCTTTGCTGATCGAGACTATTTTTGATACCCTGAATGCCAAGGCGGCGATTTATGCGGCAGAGTCCGTGTTTAAAAAACGCAAAACGAAACTACCCTTGTTGATTTCAGGCACGATTACCGACAAGTCCGGGCGCACATTATCCGGCCAAACCGTGGAAGCGTTTTGGCATTCAGTCGCCCATGCCGAGCCGTTTGCAATAGGTCTGAATTGTGCCTTGGGGGCCGAGGAGATGCGACCTTATGTGCAAGCATTGTCAAAAATCGCCGACACATATGTTCTTGCCTATCCCAATGCCGGGCTGCCAAATGCGTTTGGGGAATACGACGAAACCCCGGCCCATATGTGCGGCCTGATGATGCCGTGGGCCCAAAATGGCTGGGTTAATATTGTCGGCGGCTGTTGCGGGTCTCGGCCTGCGCACATAGAGGAATTGGCGCAAGCCGCCGCCAAAACCGCGCCGCGCATTGTGCCGCACATTCAACCCGCTTTGCGCCTGTCCGGGCTAGAGCCGTTTGTATTGGGGGCGTCATGAACGCGTCCTCACAGTTTATCAATATTGGTGAACGCACCAATGTCGCAGGCTCGGCCCGTTTCAAGCGGTTAATCGTCGCGGGTGATTTCGATGCCGCATTGTCTATTGCCCGCCAACAGGTGGAAAATGGTGCGCAAATCATTGACATAAATATGGACGACGGCCTGATCGACGGGGCGCAGGCTATGACCATTTATCTCAATCTCCTGGCTAGCGAGCCGGACATTGCCTGTGTTCCGATTATGATCGACAGCTCCAAATGGGAAGTGATCGAGGCCGGGCTTAAATGTGTGCAAGGTAAATCCGTGGTCAATTCTATTTCCCTGAAAGAAGGCGAGGCGCAGTTTTTAGAACAAGCCGAACTGGTGCGCCGCTACGGGGCGGCTACGGTGATTATGGCCTTTGATGAAGGCGGACAAGCAGAGAGCGCCGATCATAAATTTGCAATCTGCGAGCGGGCTTATAATCTGCTCACAAAGAACGGTTTTCCGCCCCAGGATATAATATTTGATCCCAATATTTTTGCCGTGGCCACAGGTATTGAACAACATAATGACTATGCGGTGGCGTTTTTTGAGGCGACAAAGCGTATTAAAAAACACCTGCCCCATGCCCGTATCTCCGGCGGATTGTCCAATGTCAGTTTCTCATTTCGCGGCAATAGCCCGGTGCGCGAAGCTATGCACAGCGTGTTTCTCTATCACGCAATCAATGCCGGGCTGGATATGGCTATTGTCAATGCCGGGCAATTGACCATTTATGACCGCATACCGGAGCGGCTGAAAGCCCGGGTTGAAGATGTTATTTTAAACAAGCGCGAAGATGCCACAGACCGCTTGCTCGAAGTGGCGCAGGAGTATGCAGGCGGTAAGAGAACACTGAAGAAAAGGGACGAAGAGTGGCGTAAACTCGGCGTTGAAGACCGTCTGGCCCATGCATTGGTCAACGGCATCACCAAGCATATTGTCAAAGATACTGAAGAAGCGCGCCGTTCCGTAGAGCGCCCTTTGCACGTCATCGAAGGCCCGCTCATGGCAGGTATGAACCAGGTCGGTGATTTGTTCGGGGCCGGGAAAATGTTCCTGCCGCAAGTGGTTAAATCGGCTCGCGTCATGAAACAGGCAGTCGCCCATCTCATGCCTTATATGGATGCGGAGAAAGAACGGCTCGGCACAAAAGATATCTCAAATGGCCGTATTGTCATGGCTACGGTCAAGGGCGACGTCCACGATATTGGCAAGAACATTGTCGGCGTGGTGTTGCAGTGTAACGGCTATGAGGTGATTGATCTGGGGGTCATGGTGCCTTGCGAAAAAATTCTGGAAGCAGCCAAGGAAGCCAATGCCGACATTATCGGCCTGTCCGGACTGATCACACCGAGCCTTGACGAAATGGTTTATGTGGCGTGCGAGATGCAACGGCAAAACCTGAACCTGCCCTTGCTGATCGGCGGGGCCACTACAAGCATCACCCATACGGCGGTCAAAATCGAGCCAGGTTATAGGGACAACGCCACCATTTATGTACCCGACGCATCGCGGGCCGTAGGCGTGGTCAGTCAATTGCTCGGCGAAAATTCTGACGGCTATAAACAAGAAAAACGGGCGGTTTACGCCAAAGCTCGCACCGCCCATGCCCGGGGTCAGGCGGGTAAAAAACGTCTGAGCTTGGATAAGGCCCGCGCCAATCAACCGGTCTTGGACTGGGACGGCTATCTGGCGCCGCGCCCCAGTTTTATCGGCACAAAAACCTTTGCGGATTATGATTTGAACATTGTGCGTCCCTATATTGACTGGACACCGTTTTTTGCCACTTGGGAGCTAAAGGGTCGTTACCCTGATGTTTTAGAGCACGATATTTACGGCAAGGCGGCCCGGGATTTATACCGGGATGCCCAGGCTATGTTGGACAAAATCATTGACCAAAAATGGGTGCAGGCGCAAGCGACACTCGGATTTTGGCCGGCCCAAAGCAAGGGTGATGATATTGATGTATTTACGGATGAAACCCGTTCGCAGAAATTAGCCGTATTGCACACATTGCGTCAGCAAATGGTTAAAAGCGCGGGCCGCAAAAACTATGCCCTGTCAGATTTCATTGCGCCGGATATTCGTAATCAGGATTATATTGGCGGGTTTTGTGTGACGACTGGTCTGGGCGAGGGCGGGCGTGTGCGGGCTTTCAAAGCGGCCCATGATGATTATTCCGCCATCTTGTTTCAGGCCTTGTGTGACCGATTGGCAGAAGCTTTGGCTGAACATATGCATGAGCGGGTCAGGCGCGAATTTTGGGGCTATGAAAAATCCGCCCGCTTTGGGGTCAAGGGTCTGGTGGCTGAAGATTATGTGGGCATTCGCCCCGCACCAGGCTATCCGGCCCAGCCCGATCATACGGAAAAAGCGACATTATTCCAACTGTTGGGCGGTGATGATCCGCAAGCGGTCTTAGGTGTAAGCTTGACGGAAAGTTTCGCCATGCATCCAGCCTCCAGTGTTTCGGGCCTATACTTCTCCCATCCAGACAGTTTGTATTTCGGTGTTGGGAAAATTGAAAAAGACCAGGTGGAGGATTATGCAAGGCGCAAAAATATTACCGTAGATGAAGCCGAGAAATGGCTAGCCCCGATTTTGAATTATACATGATTTCTTTCCCTCTCCTTTTAAGGGGGAGGGGCGCGCCTCTTGAGCACCCTATAAACTTTCGTAATTATCTGAAGCACCGTCCGCCGCAAGAGCGTCGGCCCCCATCCCCCCTCTGAAGAACGAGGGGTACTTCCCCCGTAAACGGGGGAAGGAAAAAATTATGATGCCACATCTCTCAGCGGATACTCTAACCTCTCCAGCATCTCCTTTGGCACCACTTGTACGAAATTTTCGCGCTCAATGCCCCAATCCCGCAATAGGGTTTTGGCAAATTCGGAACCGGTGCAATCTGCATGTTGCTCGATCAGTGATTTGCACATGTTTTCCCAATGCTGTGCGGATAATTTTGGCCAAATAACACTGTCAGGATTTACGGCTTTTTCAAATCTGTTTTGCGGGTCATAGACAAAGCCCATGCCGCCGGTCATACCGGCTGCAAAATTATCGCCAATACTGCCCAAAATAACAATGGTGCCGCCGGTCATATATTCCAGACCATTATTACCGCAGCCCTCTACAACGGCTCTCGCACCGGAATTGCGTACGCCAAACCGCTCCCCGGCCCGACCTGCCGCCAGTAAAGTTCCAGATGTGGCCCCGTATAAACAGGTATTGCCTAAAATAGCACTGGCATGGGCGTCAATTTTGCTGTCGCCTTGGGGCGCAATGAAAATCTCTGCGCCCGACAAGCCTTTGCCCACATAATCATTGGCGTCCCCGTCAACAATGAGCCGCAAGCCTCTCATCGCAAAGCCGCCGAGAGATTGGCCGGCCGAGCCTCTTAGGCGAATGGTTAGTTGTCCGTCGGGCAAACCTTTTGCGCCAAATTTTCGGTAAATTTCGCCCGATGCAAATGTGCCGACGGCCCTGTCCGTATTGCAGATGGTGTAGACCAGTTCGGTTTTTTTACCCTGTTCAAACAATTGTTTACCGTCTGCTAAAATCTGCACATCAAGACTGTCGGGGACGGAAGTCCGCCCGCGTCTTGTATCCACCACCGGGCGAATATCAACCCGGGTCAAGACGGCATTAAGATCAAGATCGTCCAAATGCGTGGCGCCGCGCGAAACTTGCGACAATAAATCCGCCCGCCCGATAATATCGGAAAGACTGGTCACGCCGAGCTTTGCTAAAATCTCGCGAACCTCTTCGGCCATAAATGTCATGAGGTTGATAATATGTTCCGGCTTGCCGCTAAAGCGGCCCCGTAAATCTTTATCTTGGCTACAGATACCGACCGGGCAGGTGTTGGAGTGGCACTGGCGCACCATTAAACAACCCATGGCCACAAGGGACAGGGTTCCGCCCCCGTATTCTTCCGCCCCGAGCATGGCGGCAATGACAATATCGCGCCCGGTCTTAAGTCCGCCGTCCGTGCGCAAGGTGATTTTATCGCGCAGGCCGTTTAAGCTTAAGATCTGGTGGACTTCCGACAAGCCAAGCTCCCACGGCACGCCGGCATGTTTGACGCTTGAATTGGCAGAGGCTCCGGTGCCGCCGTTATGTCCGGCAATGAGAATGGTATCGGCTTTGGCCTTGGCAACCCCCGCCGCAATCGTACCCACACCTGAACTGGCCACCAGTTTTACGCAGACGCGGGCGGTGGGGTTGATTTGTTTGAGGTCATAAATAAGCTGGGCCAGGTCTTCAATGGAGTAAATATCATGGTGGGGCGGCGGACTAATCAAGGTCACACCCGGCGTCGCATGGCGGAGTTTAGCGATCATCTTTGTGACTTTAAAGCCGGGCAATTGCCCGCCTTCGCCGGGCTTGGCACCTTGGGCGACTTTAATCTCGATTTCTTTGCAATTGTTGAGATATTCAGCCGTGACCCCGAAGCGTCCCGAGGCAATTTGTTTGATTTCCGAATTGGCATTATCGCCGTTGGCCAAGGGTGTGTAGCGTGCCGGGTCTTCGCCGCCCTCACCGGAAACTGAACGCGCACCAATGCGGTTCATGGCAATGTTAAGGGTGCCGTGGGCTTCGGGGGATAGCGCCCCTAATGACATGGCCTGGGTTAAGAACCGCCTGCGAATTTCGTTGATATTTTCGACTTTGGACAGGGGTATGGCCGGGTTTAAGGCTTTAAAGTCCAACAAGTCGCGAATTTGAATGGGCGCCTGTCCGTCAATATGGGCCGAGAATTTTTTGTAAATCTGGTAATCATTTGTGCGCACGGCGGTTTGTAAATCAGTGATCATTTGTGCCCCGTAAGCATGGCGTTCACTGCCGGTGCGTTTGCGGTAAAACCCGCCAATGGGCAGATGTGGGCTTGAAACTTGATAGGCAAGTCTGTGTTGTTCCACGATTTTTTGTTCTAGCCCGGCCAAGCCTATGCCGGATATACGCGAGGTCATGCCGGGAAAATAGGCATCAACCAAGGAGCGGGACAAACCGATCGCTTCGAAATTATTGCCGCCGCGAAAAGACGAAATTACTGAAATTCCAGACTTTGAGATGATTTTAAGCAAGCCGTCGTCTATGGATTTTTTGTAATTGGCAAGGGCGGTTTTCGCGTCCACATTCAAGCGCTTGTTCTGCGCCAACTCCGTAAATGTATCTTGGGTTAAATACGGGTTGATCGCGGTAGCACCAGCCCCGATCAATACGGCGAAAGTATGGGTGTCGAGACATTCACCGCAGCGCACGATCAGCGAACAATCTGCCCGCAAACCTTGTGCGACCAAATGGGCATGGACACCGCCAACACACAATATGATTGGGGCGGCAATATTATCTTTGCCCAATTTATCGTCGCTGAGCACGATATTTTCAACACCGGCGCGCACCGCTTTTTCCGCTTGTTTTTTTATGCGTTTCAGCAAAGTTTTAAGGGCGCTGCCGTGGTGAGCGCCGGGTTTTGGCGGCGGGAATGTACAGTCCAACACCCGTAATCTGTCTGCGGACATTTCCAGATATTTAGCGTACATGCCATTGCTCAAGACCGGGCTTTCCAGCACGAACATTTCATCAGCTTGGTTATCTAGTTGCTTATCTATTTGCTCGTGCGCCGAATATGGGCCGTCCTCCAAAATATTGCGTAAATTGCGAAATCTGGTTTTCAATCCCATGACCCGTGTTTCGCGCAAGGGGTCAATGGGTGGGTTGGTAACTTGGGAAAATTTTTGGCGAAAGAAATGTGACAAAGGCCGGTACTGGTCTGATAAAACCGCTAGCGGCGTATCATCGCCCATAGAGCCGACAGATTCCTTGCCTTGCTCGACCATTGGTTTTAGGATTAGGTCCATCTCTTCGCGGGACCGCCCAAAGGCCAGTTGGCTGCGGATTAAATCTTCACCAATAACGGTAGGCTCGGGTTGCGGGCCTGATAACTTGTCGTCCAGTTCAACCGTTTTTTTCACCCATTCTCCGTAAGGTTTGGCGGTGGAGAGCGCGTCAATAATTTGATCGGAATCATAGAATTTCCCGGCGTCCCAATCAACCGCGACCAACCGTCCGGGCTTAATGGCACCCTTGGCAATGATGGATTTTTCGTCCATTGGCGTTGTGCCGATTTCCGAGCCAACCGCCAAAATACCGGCGTCGTTTATGGCGTAACGCAAAGGCCGCAGCCCGTTTCTGTCCAGTCCGGCCATGACCCATTTTCCGTCATATCCAACCAGTGCCGCCGGCCCGTCCCACGGCTCCATCACCCCGTTGCAATATTCATAAAATGCCCGCCAGGTTTCAGGCATAAGCTCGGTGCGTTTGGAATAGGCTTCGGGAACCAGTAATGTTTTGGCCAATGGTACGGAACGCCCAGCCCGCACCAAAAGCTCAAACACAGCGTCCAGTGCAGCCGAGTCTGATGAGCCTTTTTGGATTACCGGTTTGACGTCTTCAGCGCGGCGGCCAAAGGCGCTCGACGCCATTTTGATTTCGTGATTTTTCATGAAATTGGTATTGGCACGCACCGTGTTGATCTCGCCGTTATGGGCGATCATGCGAAACGGGTGCGCCAACCACCATTGGGGGAATGTATTGGTGGAATAGCGTTGGTGATAGAGGGCGGCTTTGGATGTGAACAATTCGTGCTTAAGATCCGGGAAAAATCTATCAATATGCTCGGCCAGAAACATGCCTTTATAGACAATAACCCGCCCCGATAAGGAGCAAATATAAAAGCCCGGCAGAGCCGAAGTAAGGGCGCGTTTCTCGATGCGGCGGCGCACGATATAGAGTTCGCGTTCCAATTTTTGCACGTCCCAGGATTTTGGCGGGCGAAACATAACTTGTTCAATAGCCGGTCTGGTGCTAGCCGCTTTTTCGCCGATCACCGAAACATCAATGGGGACTTGCCGCCAGCCATACATATAGCACCCGGCCTTTAGTAGCTCGGATTCGACAATGGTGCGGGCTTCGTCCTGGGCGGCAAAATCAGTGCGCGGCAGAAATATCATGCCGATAGCCACAAGCGCATTTTTGGCTTTATGCCCGGTGCGAGCTACTTGTAATTTAAAAAACTCTTGGGGAATATCCAACATGATGCCGGCCCCGTCGCCGGTCTTGCCGTCCGCATCAACCGCGCCCCTGTGCCAGACATTTTTGAGTGATTTTATGGCAAGTTCGACAATTTCACGTTTTGCGCGACCGTCAATACTGGCCACCAGACCAACCCCGCAGGCATCATGCTCATGGGCCGGGTCATAGGCATTTGCGTCCATAAGAAGATCGCGGTTTTGCTCGTATTTGGTTTTCCAATTTTGCATATCAGTTTCTTTATTTATATTGTTCACGGCAGTGCGCAAGAGCGCACGCCTGCACGGGCGCGGCGCATTAGCGCCGACGGGCGGTCGCCCTTGCCTCGCTTCTCTCGGTCCTTTTTATTCATCTGAATCCTCTATTCTGCTGCCATCTGGGCGGTTTGTTTTTGTAAATATTCGTGCATGGCGTTGGCCGCGTCCCGGCCTTCGCGAATGGCCCAAACCACCAGACTTGCGCCGCGCACAATATCCCCCGCCGCGTAGACGCCAGGAATATTGGTCTCGAAGCGGGCCGGGTGGGCTTTAATCGTGCCGTGTGGTGTCAGCTTTAAATTCGCACACACGAGGCTCATGTCTTCAGGCGTAAAACCGAGAGCTTGAATAACCATATCGGCGCCTAAATCAAATTCTGAATTTTTTATGGGGCTAACGGCTTGGCGTCCGGAGCGGCCCGGCAAACCAAGCCGCATACGCACGGCCCGCACCAAAGAAACATGCCCATCTTTGTCATGTAAAGCCAAGGGAGCGGCCAGCCATTTAAATGCTACACCTTCGTCCATAGCATTTTTGGTTTCGCTAGCACTGCCGGGCATATTTGCTTGGTCGCGGCGGTATAGACAGGTGACGGATTTGGCTCCTTGGCGCACGGCAGTTCGCACACAGTCCATAGCCGTATCGCCGCCGCCAATGACGACAACATGTTTGTTGGCGGCCGTCTCTGCGTTCACCTGGTCACCAAGACCTCTGCGGTTGGACTGGATTAAATAGGGCAAGGCCTCGATCACCCCGCCCGCGCCGCTGCCCGGCACTTGCAAGGCGCGGGACTTGTAGACACCGGTAGCCACCAAGATTGCGGCATGTTTGTTTTGTAGGCTGCTAAAGCTGATATCCGTACCGATATTGGTGTTTAAGACAAATTTTACCCCGCCGTCTATCAAGTGCTCTATACGCCGCTCAACAATTTTTTTGTCCAGTTTGAAATTGGGGATGCCGTACATTAACAAACCACCCGCCCGGTCGGCGCGGTCATAAACCACAACCTGCCAGCCTTGTTGGCGCAAGGCTTCTGCCGCCGCCAATCCGGCCGGGCCTGCGCCGATAATGCCGACAGATAATTTACGTTCGCTAGCCGGCCTGATCGGTTCAACCCAACCGTTTTCCCAAGCATTATCGGTCAGGGTTTTTTCAATAGCCCCAATAGTTACCGCGCCGTGGCCGGACTGTTCAATGACACATGCGCCTTCGCATAATCTGTCTTGTGGACAAATCCGTCCGCAAATTTCCGGCATGGAGTTGGTCCGGGCGGATAATCTGTAAGCATCTTCCATCCGCCCTTCCGCGCTCAGCAACAACCAGCCGGGGATATTGTTATGCAAAGGGCAAGCCGATTGGCAAAACGGTACGCCGCACTGGGAGCAGCGCGACGATTGCGCCTTTGCTTTGGCGCGAATGAAGTCCGCATAGATTTCCCCAAAGTCCTGGGCGCGGGTTTTGCATCGCGTTTGTCAGGACTTTGGGCGTCTATTTGGGTGAATTTTAGCATGGCGTCTGTCATATTTATGCTTTCAAAAATGTCTGGTAGGCCGGGTTGTCGGTCTCGCGGCGCATGACAAACCCGGTCGCGGCTAGGCTGGTTTCCAGATCAGTCACATCATCATGGGGCGTTTGAAACCCGCACAAGACTTGACCACTAGACGCGCCGTGATTGCGGTAATGGAACAAGGATATGTTCCAGCGGCCGTCCAGTGCGGTTAGAAAATCACGCAAAGCACCGGGGCGTTCGGGAAATTCAAAACTGTAGATATGCTCGTCTATTTGTGCCGATGAACGTCCGCCGACCATATGGCGCAAATGTTCTTTGGCCAACCGGTTATGGGATAAATCTGTCACCGTCATGCCGGCGGCGCGGATATTGTCCAAGACGTGCCGGCCTTGTTTCGGGTTTTTAATTTTGATTCCGACCAGAACATGGGCCGTATCTTGATCGCCGTAGCGGTAGTTAAATTCGCTGACCGCATGTTCACCCAAAGCCTGGCAAAATTTGAGAAATGAGCCGGGGATTTCTGGTAGGCTCGCGGCAAATAATATCTCGCCTCCGGCCCCCAGTTCGGCCCGCTCGACAATATGGCCGATACGGGCGAAATTGACATTGGCCCCTGATACAATGGCCAGTTTGGGGCCGTCTATAATTACGCCGTGTTTCAATAGCCCCGCCAAAGCCAATGCCCCGGCCGGCTCGACTACGGTACGGGTTGTTTCAAATATCAGTTTGACAGCGGCGCAAATTTCGTCGTTGCTGACCAATATGATTTCAGGTTTTATCTGCTTGGCCAAGTTCAGCGTCATGTTTCCGATGCGCTTGACCGCCACCCCGTCCGCAAACCCGTCCACGATTTTCAGCGGTGTTGGCTCGCCCGCATCCATAGAGGTTTTCAGGGTCGCGGCCCCGATTGGTTCCACCGCAATGATTTTTGTGCCGGGGCTATGGGTGCGCATATAAGCGCCAATGCCCGCCAGTAAACCGCCGCCGCCAACCCCGACATAAATCACGGCGGGCGTCATGTCCGCCACAATCTCCGGGGCGACTGTGCCTTGTCCGGCTATAACATCAGGGTCGTCAAATGGATGGATCAGGACTGCGCCCGTCGTTTGCGCAAATTCGCAGGCGGCGGCTTCTGCGGCGTCGTAATTATCCCCGACCAATTTGATATGGCCGCCGAGGGCGGTGACGGCCCCGGTTTTAATATCCGGCGTGGTCACGGGCATGAAAATAGTGGATTTTATGCCCGCCGCACTGGCCGCTTTGGCGACACCCTGGGCATGATTTCCGGCACTGGCGCAGACCACGCCTTTGGCTTTTTGCGCGTCCGTCAGTTTGGAAACCCGGTTGGCCGCGCCCCTGATTTTAAAGGAAAACACCTCTTGCTGGTCTTCGCGCTTCAGCCAGATACCGGGCATAATTTCGTGCAAATCTGTGGGCTTGGCCAAGGGGTAGACCTTGGCCGCGTCGGTCATTTCGGCGATGGTTGCCAAAGTAACTTCAAAATTAACGCCCGACATGATCTGCCACCCACTTTCCCATTTGGTCAGTTGATAATGAGCCGCCCAAATCCCCCGTCACTTGCCCAGCCTCCAAAGCCTGCTCTACGGCATTTTCAATGGCCAATGCTTCTGCGCAAAGGTCAAAACTGGTACGCAACATCCAGGCGGCGGACAATATCATAGCGGTCGGGTTGGCTTTGCCGGTGCCCACAATATCCGGCGCACTGCCGTGGATAGGCTCATACATACCCATATTGCCTGTCCCCAAACTGGCCGACGGGATTACCCCCATGGAGCCGCACAGCACGGAAGCTTCGTCGGTGAGAATGTCGCCGAACATATTTTCGGTCAAAATCACGTCAAAATCCCGTGGCCGGGTCAGCATGTGCATGGCCATAGCATCAACCAATGTATGTTCCAATTTCACGTCTGGATAATTCCCGCCAATGCGCGTTACCACTTCGCGCCACAAGCGTGATGTTTCCAACACATTGGATTTATCAACCGATGTAACTTGCTTGCGCCGCGTCCTCGCTAGCTCAAAAGCTCGCACCGCAATGCGCTCAATTTCAGCCTCCGAGTACCGGCATTCGTCATAGGCGGATTGTTTGTTTTCTTGGGAATTATCCCGGCCTTTAGCACCGAAATAAATCCCGCCGGTCAGTTCGCGCACCACGACAAAATCGACGTCTTTAAGGACTTCTGGTTTAAGCGGGGAGCTGTTGATCAAGGTGGTAAAAGGCTTCGCCGGGCGAATATTGGCAAACAAATCCAGTTTTTGGCGCAAGGGCAATAGCCCGCCCAATTCTGGCCGCTCCGCGCCTTTAAGATGGTCCCACCGAGGCCCGCCGACCGCGCCGAGTAATACGGCTCCGGTGTGTTTGGCGGAAGCCAAAGTCTCAATCGGCAAGGGCGTGCCCAGCGCGTCAATAGCCGCGCCGCCAATTAGATGTTCCTCAATATCTAGCGTATGTCCAAACACATTGGCGGTGGTATTAAGAACCACAAGCGCCGCCAGCCCAATTTCCGGCCCAATTCCGTCGCCGGGTAAATATGTGAAATTTATGTTCATGAGAAACCTCTGGCTTCCCCCACACCCCGCTCATATCGGCGCAGGCCGGTATCTACCGTGAGAGTGGCACCCAGCCGAGAGGTGGGCTCCGGCCTACGCCGGGGTGAGCGGGTGGTTTTTAGTTTATACATTTTGTTTCTCATATTGTGTAACCGCTTCACCTTGTTCCAACAGATAATCCAGCTCGTCCTGACCTTGTAGCAAACAATGCCTTGAAAACGGGTCTATCTTGAACGGATATGTACCGCCGTTTTTGGGTAGGTGGACGGCGCATGCTTCCAAATCAATGCTGATCTCCGTGCCCGGATGATCTAACAGCCATTGATGGGCGGCGGCTTCGATAATGATTGGTAAAAAACCGTTCTTCAGGGCATTGGCGTGAAAAATATCAGCTATCTGGGTGCTGATCACGGCGCGAAATCCGTAGTCCATCAAAGCCCAGGGCGCATGTTCGCGCGACGAGCCACAGCCGAAATTATGCCCGGCCACCAATATCTGCGCGGTTTTGGCGGCGTCCGTATTCAACATATGATCCTTATCAGTGCGCCAATCGTGGAACAACAATTCACCAAGCCCTTCGCGGCTTGTGGTGGTCAGGAAGCGCGCCGGAATAATTTGGTCAGTGTCGATGTTTTCCGCCTCCAAAACCAATGTCTTGGAGGTCAGTGTTTTGAAAGGTTCGAAACTCATGATAATGTCCTTGATATTTTTTGGCATCAGTAATCACGCCCGTAATGGCACTGGCCGCCGCCGTGGCCGGAGAGGCCAAAACCGTGCGTACGCCCGGCCCCTGGCGGCCTTCGAAATTGCGGTTGGAGGTCGAGACAATAAGTTCGCCCGGCTTGCCAATGTCGCCGTTCATACCAATGCACATGGAGCATCCCGGTTCGCGCCACTGAACCCCGGCGGCCAGAAAAACTTCGTGCAGACCTTCAAGCTCTACCTCGGCCTTGACCCGCTCGGAACCCGGTACGAAAACGGCGGTTACGGATTTGGCGACGGATTTACCGTCCAGAATTTTGGCGGCAACACGAAAATCCTCTATGCGCGAATTGGTGCATGAACCAATAAAAACCGTGTCGACTTTGGTGCCAGCGATGGCCGTCCCGGCCTGCATGTCCATATAAGCATTATCTTCGGGAATAAGTCCGTCGATCGGCATAGCCATGCCGGGATGGGTTCCGTAGGTGACCATAGGTTTGATGTCTTCGGCTTTCAACCGTACTTCTTTGTCATAGGAACAGCCTGGGTCTGACGCTAATGACAACCATTGTTCAGTTGCCGTATCAAAATCGACCGGGGCCATTTCGCGGCCTTTTAAATATGCGACAGTTGTCGCATCAGGCGCAATCATACCGGCCCGCGCTCCGGCCTCTATGGACATGTTACACACGGTCATGCGCTCGCTCATAGTCATATTTTCAAAACACGGACCCCGATATTCAATCACATGGCCGGTGCCGCCGCCGACCCCGACCTCGGTGATAATCGCCAGGATAACATCCTTGGCCGAAACGCCGTCCGCTAATTCCCCGTCCACATGCACGCACATGGATTTGGGTTTGCGCATCAAAATACATTGTGTCGCCAGCACATGCCCGACCTGTGTCGTGCCAATGCCGAACGCCAACGCCCCGAACGCGCCGTGGGTGGCGGTGTGGCTATCGCCGCAGACAATGGTCTGGCCGGGCTGGGTTGCGCCAAGCTCCGGCCCCATAACATGGACTATACCACGGTAGGGACTGTCCCAGCCGTGGGCTTGAATGCCGTGTTCTTCCGCATTGGCCAATAACAACTCGACCTGTTCTTGCGCTTGTTCGGTGACATAGGGGCGCGTCCCGTCCGCGTTTATTTTGGTCGGCGTTGAGTGGTCAATGGTCGCCAAAGTCAAGTCCGGCCTGCGGATCTTCAAACCACGGGCTTTAAGCACAGCACAAGCCTGCGGTGTCGTCACCTCATGGATGAGATGCAGATCAATATAAAGAACCGCAGGCCGCTCGCGGGTTTCACCGCGCACCACATGGGCATCCCAGACTTTGTCAAATAATGAGCGGGCCATCAGAGTTGTGCCGCTATTTTTTGTTGGGATTTTACATTGCTTTTGCCGAGCCGTTTGGCTTTGCGCTCTATACGGTTACTCACGTCGAGATAGGCTCTTGCGGTAGCCAGGATTGTATCCGTAGACGTACCGCGCCCGTGATAGCTTTCCCCGTTTGCGCTGACGCGAATATTGGCTTCGGCCATGGCGTCTTCGCCCTCGGTAACGCTGCGGGCCGAGAAACTGTCCAGATGTAAATCATGCCCGGTTAACTCGTTTATAGACAATAGTACCGCATTGACCGGGCCACTCGCCTGCTTGACCATAGAGCGTTTGCGGCCATCGGCGTGGCATAGGCGGATTGTGGCTTCGGGTTGGTTTTGACCGTCTGAACCTGCGCTAACATACAGGCTATCTATTTCCCAAGGGCCGGACGCACCAATTGCTTCGCCTAAAATCAATGCTTCCACATCGGCGTCGAACACTTCTTTCTTTTTATCGGCAAGATTTTTGAAATCCACGAACACGGATTGCAATTGGTTGTCCGAAAGGCTAAAGCCCAGTTTCTCGGCGCGGTGCTTGAGCGCAGCCCGGCCTGAATGTTTGCCCAGTACCAGATTGTCTTTCTCAAGGCCGATGTCTTCGGGCTTCATTATTTCGTAAGTTTCGCGGTTGGCGAGCATGCCGTGCTGGTGAATACCGCTTTCGTGGGCGAAAGCATTGGCACCGACAATCGCTTTGTTGCGCGCGACCGGATTGCCGGTAATCGAGGCCAGCATTTTGGAGGCTATGTTAATTTTTTTGGCGTTGATATTTGTGTCCATGCCAAAGAAATCATTTCTGGTGCGAAGCGCCATGGCCACTTCTTCCAAAGCACAATTCCCGGCCCGTTCGCCAATGCCGTTGAGCGCACATTCGATTTGCCGCGCCCCGCCGCGCACCGCAGCCAAAGAATTGGCAACCGCCAACCCGAGGTCATCATGGCAATGGGCCGAGAAAACCGCCTTGTCCGCGCCTTCAACTTCAGTGGTCAGGAACCGGAACAAATCAGTGATTTCTTCAGGCGTGGTATAGCCGACCGTGTCGGGGATATTGATGGTGGTGGCGCCGGCTGCAATGGCCGCTTCGACCACGGTTTTCAGGTAATCCCGTTCGGTGCGGATGGCGTCCTCGGCGGAAAACTCCACATTGTCGGTATACTCCAAAGCCTGAGTGATGGCCGCAACTGCTCGCTCGATCACCTGATCTTTGGACATTTTAAGTTTGTATTCCCGGTGCAGGGGAGAGGTGGCGATAAACACATGGATGCGGGCATTTTTGGCCGGCGCAATAGCATCACCCGCCGCCCGAATATCGCCCACATTACACCGCGCCAGTGAGCATATGACAGGGCCGGATATTTCCCGCGCAATAGTTTGCACCGCTTCGAAATCCCCCGGTGAAGCCACGGCAAACCCGGCTTCGAGTATATCAACACCAAGCTCGGCCAAAGCCCGCGCCATGCGCAGTTTCTGCCCCCCGTCCATAGAAAAGCCCGGTGCTTGTTCCCCGTCGCGGAGTGTTGTGTCGAAGATGTGTATTTTATCTGTCATTGTCTATACTCGTTGGTTTCTGGGTCGTGTACCGAGCGAGGCGAGGCAAGGCCAAGCGGCCGTCGCGCCTCATGGCGCGCCCCTGCTGAGGCGTGCGCTCTTGCGCACTGCCGTGAGCGATAAAACTCACGATGCCCACTCCGCCCGCGTCCTGCGCCCGACCTTCTCCGCCGAGACCACATTATACAGCCGCTCCAATTGCTTGCACAAAGTATCGAGATTACGCGGGCCGCCCAGGTCTTCGATCTGCACAAGCAAATCAAAATCCCCGTCCACCCTCTGGGTACAATGCACATCGCGGTAATCATATCCGCGCCGCTCAATGGTACCGAGTGTGCGCAACAGCGTCCCCGAAACATCATGCAAAACAACCTTCAACTTCCCGGCAACACCAGAACGCTCAAAGGTTTTATCAGCTTGTAATGTGGTCATTTTTTATCTCCGAATACGGATGGATCAGTGTTTTTCCAATGGATTGATTTTATAGTCAGCGAAAAGGCAAAGCAGGCCCAGTGCTAGCCCCGCCAGCAATTGAACAACACTAGGAATAAAATATCCAATACCAGGCGATCGAATGTATGAGAGATTATTATTCAAATGCCAAGATACCGTTGTTACAAACGCAATAACACTGAGTAAAATTAATAAAACACCAACGGTTCTCAAAGCTATTTTTAGTAGTTTAATCATCTCATCTCTCCATTTCCAAAAACCCGCTCACCCCGGCGAAAGCCGGGGTCCACCTCTCGGCTTGGTGCAATACTTGCGGTGGATACCGGCTTTCGCCGGTATGAGCGGGGTGTGGGGGAAAGGTATGAGCAGGGTGTTGGGGTTTGTGTTTTTTTCATCTCATCTCTCCATCATATCTGCGTTGCTTCGTCCTGGCGGCACCAGGGGCCAAACATTTTCGCTGGCACTGATTTTTACGTGCATCAGGATTGGCCCCTTGGCGGCCAGTAATTTGTCTATGCCTGCATCGACTTCCGCCCTTTTTGTCACCGTGAACGCATCGATTTGAAATGCCCTTGCGACCTCTGCAAAATCCGGGTTGTCGTATAGGTGAACTTCCGAATAGTTTTCATCGAAGAACACTTCTTGCCATTGGCGCACCATGCCGAGGACGCCGTTGTCCAGCAGGACTATTTTTAGGGGGATTTGGTAACGGTTCAGGGTCGCGAGTTCCTGGATGTTCATCATGATGGAACCGTCGCCCGATACGGTAATCACCGTGCGTTCCGGGCAACCCAGTTGCGCGCCCAGCCCTGCCGGAACCCCGAAACCCATGGTGCCGAGACCGCCAGATGTGATGTGATCTTTCGGGTCATCGAAATAACAATGCTGGGCCACCCACATTTGGTGCTGGCCGACATCGCAGGTAATGATCGCATTTTCAGGGGCGCGGCGGGTGAGGTCGTGCAGGAGTTTTGGCGCGTACACGCCGCCGTTTTCCATGTTCTCAAGCGGCGCGTCATAATCCCAAGCATGGGCGGTGCGTCTGGCATAGCATATGGCTCGCCAGTCTTGTGCCTTGGATTTGCCCGGATTGAGCGCGGCCAGGTTTTTCTTTAAACTGCCCTCAAGCCAGATATCCGCTTTGCGCAATTTGTTGATCTCGGCGATATCAATGTCCATATGGATGATTTTGGCTTTGGGGGCGAATGTGTCGAGCTTGCCGGTTGCCCTATCGTCAAAGCGTGCGCCCGCGACGATCAAAACGTCCGCTTCCTGCACGGCGTAATTGGCGGCTTTCAGTCCGTGCATACCGAGCATGCCGAGGAAATGCGGATGGTCGGACGGCATAGCCCCTAGACCTTTCAAGGTCGAGACCACGGGGATTTCCGTGCGTTCGACCAATGCCCGTAATTCGGCCACCCCGTCGCCTTGGGCAATGCCGCCGCCAATATAAAACAGTGGTTTTTCGGCGGCGCGGATCATGTCCTCACATATTTTTATATGTTCGGCACTACCCATTTCCGGCTTGACCTTGGGGTAGGGCCGCCAGCGGTGGCGCTGCGTGGTTACGGCGTTGGCCACGTCCTTGGGCAGGTCGATTAGCACGGGGCCGGGGCGACCTTCGCTCGCGATATAATAGGCTTCCTCGACCATGCCGGGGATATCGGCCGGGTCGCGGGCGATATAGCTATGCTTGACTATTGGTAGGGTGATGCCGAAAATATCGACCTCTTGAAAGGCGTCCGTACCCATGAGATCAGACGGCACTTGCCCGGTGATAAACACCACCGGCACACTGTCCAGATAAGCATCGGCAATGCCGGTAACAAGATTGGTCGCGCCGGGGCCGGAGGTCGCCAGACAGGTGCCGACTTTCCCTGTGGCCCGCGCATAACCAATGGCGGCCATGGCGCAGCCTTGTTCGTGGCGGCCTAAAATATGTTTGAGGCCTGAGCCGGGCAAGACATCATAAACGGGCATGATCGCGCCGCCGGGATAGCCAAAGATGGTGTCAACGCCTTGTTCCTTGAGGCTGTCGAGAAGTAGTTGCGCGCCGGATTTTGGGGGGTGGGTCATGATAAAAAATCTCCATCACAAAACCCATCTCTACTAACCCGCTCATGCCTGCGCATGCAGGTATCCATTTGTGAGGTTTGAGGGTTAAACCGATAGCCCTGCGATGGACTCCTGCATGCGCAGGGGTGAGCGGAGGAGAGAGAAATTTTGGTTTGAGCAAGCATTCAATTCACATCTTTATCTATGACTTTACCCGCCTTGATCCACGGCATCATATCGCGCAGTTTTGCGCCTGTTGTTTCGATCAAATGCTCGGCATTGTTGCGGCGTCTGGCGGTCATGCTTGGATAGCCGTGTGCGCCCTCCATGATGAAGCTTTTGGCGTAGTCACCGTTTTGGATGTTTTTGAGGGCTTCGCGCATGGCGGCGCGGCTTTCCTCATTGATAACTTTGTTACCCGTGACATATTCCCCGTATTCGGCATTGTTGGAAATCGAGTAATTCATGTCGGCAATACCGCCCTCATACATCAAATCGACGATCAGTTTAAGCTCGTGTAGGCATTCAAAATATGCCAGTTCCGGCGCGTATCCGGCCTCGACCAAAGTCTCAAAACCCATCTTGACCAACTCGACCGCGCCGCCGCACAACACGGCTTGCTCGCCGAACAAATCGGTTTCGGTTTCGTCCTTGAAGGTTGTATGAATGATGGCCGTGCGACCACCGCCAATGGCCGAGGCATAGGACTTGGCCAGTTCAGTAGCAAAGCCGGAATTGGCGTCTTGGAACACGGCGATTAAATCCGGGATACCGCGCCCGGCGGCAAATTCTGAACGCACCGTATGACCGGGGGCTTTGGGGGCAACCATAATCACGTCCAAATCCCGGCGTGGCATAATCTGTCCGTAATGAATGGCGAAGCCGTGCCCGAATGCCAGCGCCGCACCTTCCTTGATATTGGGTTCAATATCCTCGCGGTAAATTTTGGCCTGAAACTCGTCCGGGGCCAACACCATAACCACATCCGCGCCTTTCACGGCCTCGGCAGGTGTTTTTACATCAAGGCCGTATGCGATGACTTTTTTGCGGGTGGCGGAGCTTTCCGGCAGGCCAACGATTACCTCCACACCGCTGTCTTTCAAGTTCAGCGCATGGGCATGGCCCTGGGAGCCAAAGCCGATAATGCAGACCTTTTTTGATTTGATAATCGAGAGATCGCAGTCTTTATCGTAGGAAATCTGTAAAGTCATTATGTGTCCTTTTTGTCAAATGGAAAGCTTTTTATATCGCTCACGCTAACGGGGCTTTGCCCCGAACGCTGCGCGGGCGCGGCGCACGAGCGCCGACGGCCAGTCGGCCTTGCCTCGCTTCGCTCGGTTATCTGCGTATCTATTACCATCATTTATTGTTTCTTTCTGTTGAAAATGGAAAACTTGTGAGCGCGCCTTTGGAGGCTGAACCGACCAGAGCCGCATATTTTGCATAGGCTCCGCTTGGGTAATTTGGTTTGGGCGGTGTCCAGTTTTTGGCGCGGGGTTTAAGATCAGCCGCAACATTTATCTCGCGGGTTTCTACATCAATGGAAATGATGTCGCCGTCTTCAATAAAAGCGATAGGCCCGCCGTGAGCTGCTTCGGGGGCGACATGACCAATGACGAAGCCGTAGGACGCGCCGCTAAACCGCCCGTCGGTTATTAGCGCCACATCGTCGATCAAACCTTGACCAACAAGTGCCGCCGTGACCGCCAGCATTTCGCGCATGCCCGGCCCGCCCGCCGGGCCTTCATTTCTGATGATAATCACATCGCCTTTTTGGCTGCCGTTTTTCTCGACTACGGCAAAGCAATCTTCTTCACTTTCAAATACCCGCGCCGGGCCAGAGAATTGCAAAGCACCATGCCCGGCCAATTTGGCAACACACCCTTCCGGGGCCAAGTCGCCGTAAAGAATACCGTAACCGCCACGCGATTTTATGGGGGCGCCGAAATCAAGCACAACTTTTTGGCCCTCGGTTTCCGTACTGGCGTCTATCTCGGCAAACATTGAACGTCCGGTGATTGTCGGCGCATCTTCAATCCGGCCTGCCGCCTTAAGCCTTTTGCCGACCAGAGCCGAGCCGCCGGCCTCGTATAAATCCTTGGCCAAATATTGCCCGCCGGGTTTGAGGTCGCCGATGACGGGCGTGGTGCGGGAAATTTCGTCGAATATATCAATGTCAAAATCAACCCCGGCCTCGCGGGCAATAGCCAGCAAATGTAATATGGCATTGGTCGAGGCTTGGGTAGCCGTAAGCGCCGTGACCGTATTGCGCAGGGAAGTTTGCGTGATGAGTTGGCGCGGCAATCTTTGGTGTTTAACCGCGTCCATCAAAAGCTAGCCTGCCTTAAACGCTGCAACATTTTTCTCGTCGCAAATGGCGGGGATATCGTTTGTGCCCATGGGCGACAGACCCAAAAATGTCATAGCCATAGCCATGGTGTTGGCGGTGAATTGACCACCGCATGCGCCCGCGCCGGGGCAGGCGCCTTTCTCCACTGCGTCCAATTCGTCCGCGTCGATCAGATCGGAGGCGAATGCGCCCACGGCCTCGAACACATCCTGGATGGATAAATCCTTGTCACCGTCTTTTCCCGGCATGCGGCCTGGCATAATCGAGCCGCCGTACAGCACCACACCGGGGACATTCATGCGCGCCAACGCCATGGCGGCGGCCGGAATGGTTTTGTCGCACCCGACCAATATAATCACCCCGTCCAGAGAATGACCTTTGACCGCCAGTTCAATACTGTCGGCGATGACTTCGCGGCTCATCAGGCTGGCCCGCATACCCTCCGCGCCCATGGTGATGCCGTCGGAAATGGCGATAGAATTAAAATCGACCGGATAGCCGCCTGCTGCACGAATGCCGGCCCGCACCGGAACCGCCAATTTATCCAAATGCATATTGCACGGCCCCATATTAGTCCAAGTGTTGAACACGGCCACCAGCGGCTTGTCAAAAGCGGCGTCGTCCATACCGCAAGCCCGCAGCATGGCACGGGCCGGGGCGCGGGCTGGGCCTTTGGTGATATGGTCGCTAAGTTTGCTCATTTATTATTTCCGTTTCGTTTTTAAGTCATAAAAAAACCCGCTTCGAGTGAGCGGGTGCTTTAAAAATCTGTGTTTTTAAATTACAACCCGTTCAAGCCTAGAATGCTAATCAGTAGCACTAAAAGACCAGTTAATAGAATCAGTTTTGCGGGCACAACAAGTTTGGCAGTAGCGGTTGGTATCACTGCCGCTTTGATTGTCTTGCTTGATAATTTATGATCCATAGCCATAACTTTGTTTTAAGTCCAACAAGCTTCTACGCAAGGGCGGCTCACAAAACAAGTAAAAATTTGCGCAAAATGGGATATATTGACCATATAAGGAAAAATATCCTAATTCAAACAATTTTAGGGCAATATTAACCACAATAGGTATGTGCGCGAATGAAAAGCATCAAATCAAAGCGAAACAAAGCGGGTTATGCCCTACATTTTAGTTCTAATCGGAAAATGTTTTTTTATAGTATCAGAAACATTAAATAAATTTATTTGTATTTTTTCTAGTGGCCTTTGTTTTGAAAATATTTTTTCAGCAAAAAACAAGTTCAAATAGGCCTGAGTATCTTGGTTAAACACGTCTAACATTTTTCTACCAATAAGATAATCAAACTCAGCACTCCAGTCTTGACCTGTTTCCTTCAGCGCTAAAATACGGAATATATTACACATCACTTCATCTTCTCTCTGCATCGAGTAAGGTTTTTGCAAATGTTTCAATATTAAATCATAATCTTTATCTACATAAAATGACGCGTAGCTACCTACTAAAAATTTGCGTTTCATTTTTAAAAATACGGATTTCATATATACATCATTTTTGATTTATCCTTAACATGAACAATTTCATCTTTAGGGTCGAATGTAGTTTTCACACAGGAATTAGTTTTTCCATCTGCGCCAATTCCCTTTTTTCCTCTAAGCCAGTATTTCTATACCTATAATTTCACCATGCTCATCAATGTCTAAATATAAATCTGCGCCCTTGTAATCGGGTAGGTGTTCACGCAAACGTATTGTCTTCTTCACAACACCCGGCCTACCTCCACCTGGATGCGCGGGAAGTTGCAAGTATGCAACATCTGCATCGTCTTTGCTGACTTTGAGTTTGATTTTTCTTTTCATTGTTTCGCGTCTTAATTATTTGTCACGCTTTTTTAGGGCGGTTTTTAATGGTGTTTTTTTATCCTTATGAAGCGGCAAGGTAAAGCCTGTCCTAACGCGGACGGTTTTGTTGACGGCGTAGTTTTTTGCGGTGTGGCCGGCGGTTTTTCATGGCTTGGACGGCATCTTTGCGTTCGTCTTCTGTGAGCTGGTTTAGGACTTCAATAATCATAGCATCGCCGGATATGGCCAATTTGTGTTTTATCTCCCGGGTTTCGGCCAGGGATTTTTCTATTGCTTTCAGGTCGAAATTTTCAGCTTTGAGCAGCTTAACCGAACGGCGCTCTGCGCGCCGTAATTGTCTGAACAATTGTCCCGGTCGTTCGCCCGCCTTGTAATTCAGGTTTTTAAAGGCGCTGACCATGACCTGTTTACGGCGCTCAATTGGCAAAGCCCGCATGAATTTTCGCGGGTCTTCAGACAGCGCCTGTCTGCTAGGTGTTAGGCTATTTGTTATGGGCGGATTTTCTGTGACGATTATATCCGGTTTAAATACCCCCGACAGCAGTAATCCAAGCAACAAACCATTGAGGCCAATAGAGAGCAACACAGCAATCAGCCAGATATTGCGCGATGGTTTTTCTGGTTTTTGTGTGCTCATGGCTGCTCTCCCGTTAAATCCTGTTCAGGGTTTTGATCCAAATTGGTTTCATCATAATCACTGTTAAAACTCATGGACAGCAAGGCTTCTGCGGATGCATAGGCCGTATTTTCATTGGCGGTTTGCCCAAAACTAAAGCCTATACCGGTGGTCAAAATCAAGGTGGCGGCGATAGATTTCCAAACTGCGAAGTTTTTGTAAGGTATTGGTAAAACCCGGCTATCTTTGTGGCCATCTTGAGGCGTGTCCAGTGCAGCTTTCAAAATTCGGGCCCGCAATAAGGATATATCCGCGTCCGGTGTTCGGCCCGCCGCCAATAACGCGTTTAATTTTTTCTCGTTCATATCCATATTAAGTCTCCAATAATTCCGGCTTGTGGCGCAGTAGCTGCGCGCGTAAATTTTTACGTCCCCGTGCCAACAGGCTTTCATAGGCCCGCACCCCAATCTCCATAATGTCCGCCGCTTCTATTTGCGACAACTCACGGTAATGGCACAGGATAATGGCCAAGCGTTGACGCTCGGGCAGGTGGGCCATGGCGTAGTCTACTCTGGTTTTTTGTAGCGCGCTAGTTTGGTCTTGCTCGATGATCTGGGGGGGTAGAAGCTGCGCGTCAACCATGTCCGGGAGTGCGTCTGGATAGATTTCGGTTTTCTTGCGCAAGTGGTCATAGCACAGATTTTTGGTGACACGGTACAGCCATGTTGAAAACTTGGCCCGGCCCGGCTGCCAATTTGGTGCTTGTTTCCAGGCTTTGATAAATACGTCCTGGGCAATATCCTCCGCAATCATTTCGTCCCCGACCATGTAGCGTGCACATGATTTTATGGCCGCCAAATGGTGATCCATCAACTCACCTAGCGCACTGGATTGCCCGCGCGCCAGTCTAGCTAAAATATCTGCATCCGGATCGCGGGGGGGCAGATCAGGCTGGGCCTGATCAGGTTGGCGATGTCTCGATCCGGATGCAGGCTGTGTGCCGGTCATAATAATTCCCAAAACGGTATTGGTGGGGGCATCAAGGGTCAGTATCTACCCGCGCATGTATTTAGGATATACCAATTTCCCGGCGCATACTATTGCGTTTTTAAAAACCATATTGTTTAGCGTTTTTTATGGTGTTTCTTTGGTCGGCGCTGCTCGCTCGCATCCAACATGCCGTCGCCGTTTTTATCTAGCCGGGCAAAGATGGCGTTGGCGGCAGTTTTAAACTCTGCCTTGTCAATTACGCCGTCGCCATTTGTATCCGGGCGGAATTTATGGCGCATTTTTTGTCGCTTAGCCCGCCGTTCCTGCCTTTTTACTTTGCGGATTTGTCTGTCCTCACCAGTCAAAACACCGTCGCCATTGGCGTCCATGCGCCGCTTAAGCCTTTGTTTGCCCAGAGCGCGGGCCGCATTATATTCATCCTTGGACACTTGACCGTCGCCGTTGGTATCTGCTTTACCAAAGCGGGCCTGAGCTCGTTCTTCGCGTTTTTGCTTGCGAAAGGCTGTGCGTTCTGCAGGTGTAAGCACGCCATTTGCATCGGTATCGGTCGCGGTAAATCTCTGGTCGCTTTGGGTTAAAAACTCGGCCTGGGATATTAACCCGTCTTTATTGGTATCGGCTTTTTCAGCTAAAGGGGTGCTTGCCAATGCTGGCAAGCTAGCGGTGACCAACAAGCCGGTCATTGTTAAAATTATTGTTCTTATACGGGTCATGTAATGCTCCTGATTTGGCGTTTATATGGGTTAAACGTCAGCGCAGGGGTTTTCCGTCGCAAAGCTATGATTAAAAGCAGTTTACCCGGTGGCTCGTTTTGGGGCTGTGCTGTCTTGCCGCAAGGCTTCTAGCAAGGCGGGGGCAATATGAGCGGCCGTATCTGGCCGGTCTAATATGCCGCCAAGCGCCGGGGCGGAGCCCAAAAACTGCTTGATGGTTCCGGCCAGGAGATCATAGGTCTCGAACCCTTCGGCCTCGTCTCCTTGCGCGATCATTAAGGGGTCGAATTTAGCCACGCGGGCCCGCACCGCGTCCAGCATCCAATAGGCGCGCATAAAGCGGGCCGCGCGGCAATCATAAAGCATAAGCGCCGCGTCCGCCGCCCCGGCCAATCTAATATGGGCCGGTGTGCAGCCGGCGCGCGCGGCCATAAACCCCCAGTCATAGCTGAGCGACAAAGCCGCCAAAGAACCCAGGAGGACATCCAAATCCGCATTCCCGGCGCAAACTGCGGTAAAATGGTCGTTCTGGGTTACATATTTGGCATCGGCAATCCGGGCATCGCCGCTCAACACGTCGGCCAGTGTGACACTATAGACAATGCCGGATGTTTCCATCAAAGCCCCGCCCATTTGGTCAATCATCAACACGGTTTCGCCCCGCGCCGCTGCCGTTTTGGACAAAGCCAAAACCAACTCTGCGCTGTAAAGCCCGTCGTCCACCGAAAACACAGGTATGAGCCGACCGTCTGGCCGATTGCAGTTCACTGCCATGGGTTCCACCTATTTAACCACCAATATTCGCGCACATTTTGTGCTTGTTATTCAAATCTAATCTTACCCGTAAAGGTTTAAAATAAGACTAAGGTCTTGATAAATAACGTATCTTTCCTGAATTTTGCTGTCATCTTGCACCATCATAGGCACTGTATCATACGCAATGTTCATCCCGGCATAGGCCGGGAAGGGCGGTATGATGCGTTTTGTTGTAGGGGAATGTTTTCCTGCACCAGAATATTGTGCGGGGAACGCCTAACGGTAATGCTGAATTCTGGTTGTACGCAAGCCGGAGATCCCGTGGGATTCTATGGAACGTTGCCAGGATAAAAATTCTTCGGAAGAAAGACCGTAGCGCTTACAAGCACCGTCCAAGGTCAGTAATCCACCGCGCACGGCAGCGACAACTTCGGCTTTACGTCTTATCACCCATCTGACGGTTTCAGGTTTGGGAAGGTCAGCCAGCGTAAGCGGAGTTCCTTCAGGGCCAATCACCACGTTTTCTTTTTTCATTTTTTTTCTCTACCACTGTTGTTAGGCCGTTTAAGTTAGTACCGGACCTGCGTAGTTTTGTTATGGAGCTGTTGTAGAGGACGGAAGTTTAAAAAACCCTAACGCGGCATAAAAAAACTTAATAAAATCAGCCCTTTACAAAGGTTAACGCCAACAAACAGTGTTAAGATTTTATTGCGATTTTTCTAAGTTTTTGATTCTATTGCTTTTTTTCGCGGCCAAATCTTAACGGTTTCGCAAAATCCTATTGTTGGCTTGCGCAGAAAAGTATCTGGACGGCTCGACTTATTGGGCGTGTGTGCCTATTTAGATGCTTATGAGTGAAAACTTACCCAAAACCTATACGCGAAACCCTGATGATTTAAACTTAAACTCATTGGGGTTTGCCAAGCCGTGCGCGGCCACAAGGGTGGTTGTGGCTATGTCCGGCGGTGTGGACAGCTCCGTCTGTGCCGCCATGCTAGCACGGGAGGGTTATGAGGTTATCGGCATCACCTTGCAGCTTTATGACCACGGGGCAGCGATAAAATCTGCCAAAGCTTGTTGCGCCGGGCAAGATATATATGATGCGCGGCGTGTGGCAGAAAGCTGCGGTTTCCCACATTATGTTCTGGACTATGAAAGCAAGTTTTCAGATGCGGTCATGGCCGATTTTGCCGATACATATCTGCAAGGCGCAACCCCGATCCCCTGTGTGCGCTGTAACCAGACCGTCAAGTTTCGCGATCTGTTACAGGTGGCCAAAGATCTGGGCGCGGACTGCATGGCTACGGGGCATTATGTGCGCCGGGTCGTGGTGGACGGCAAAGCCCAGTTGCACAGGGCCGTGGACGCAAGCAAAGACCAGTCTTATTTCCTGTTCACCACTAGCCAGGAACAACTGGACTTCTTGCGCTTCCCTCTGGGCGGGCAAGATAAGTCCGTGACCCGGGATATGGCCATAGAGTTGGGGTTGTCCGTGGCCAACAAGCCCGACAGTCAGGACATATGTTTTGTGCCGACGGGAAAATATACCGACGTGATTAAAAAGCTGCGACCGGACGCCGCCAACCCCGGCGAGGTCGTACATGTGGACGGTACTGTGCTGGGCATGCACGAAGGCATTATGCATTACACTATCGGCCAAAGGCGCGGGCTAAACATTACAGACGGCAGCGGTCAAGACCCGCTCTATGTGCTGCGGCTGGACGCGGCCAAGAAACAAGTGATCGTCGGCCCACGCAAAAAACTTCTAAAAAGCCGCATATATATAGAGGATGTCAACTGGCTCGGCGCAGGCATGTTTGAACAAGCCCTGGACGGGCGCAAGATATTGGTAAAAACCCGCTCCATGCGCCCGCCAGTGGTAGCGCAGTTTACAGCGCTCGGCAACGAAATTGTGGTAGACCTAACGGAACGAGAAGAAGGCATAGCGCCGGGGCAAGCCTGTGTGTTCTATGACGCGGATACACCGAGCAGAGTACTGGGTGGTGGCTGGATTTTTGCGGCGGGATAACAATCATCTTAACAAAAGGTCCAAGCGCAACCTTCTCTTTATTTTCTACAATTTATAGTGTAGTCGGTATATATGACAAATTGTTGCTAGGAGAACACATGCCTCAATCCGATCAGGATAAACTACCGAAGTGCATCAATCAGTCCTTGGAGTATCTATCCACACACCCCTTTTCCATAATTGGTCTTGCTGATCGGGAAAAATTTCATACGGGGCTACTTGCATATACGCTCCAGAAACTTGCTGATTGCGCACCGGAATTATTTAAAGAACTGCTGGAAAAATTATGGAATCAGGAAAAATTTTCCCCAATGGATGACGTTAAAGTATTGGTCGAACAGAAATCTGTTGATTTGATCATTAACGATAACTTGAACACACTTTTCTTTGCTGAAATAAAATTGAAGACAACACTTCGGAAAAATCAATTTGAAAGCTATCAGAAAGAATTACCACAGGCAGAAGGTGTCGTGCTTAGTTTGTTTAGCAATGGCTCGATCGATAAAAATTGCTCGTCTTTTCCCTCCGTAATTTCCTCTTTTTTTAATGAGAGGACTTCGGCTCAATTTCTTATAGGCTCAAGTGACGAAATTATTCTTATTCGGATGTGGGTTAATTATTTAAAGCACTTGTGGCGAACCGCTAATTGGCTTGAAGAACTGAAAGACAAAAGCGTGCCTGAAAGAGATGAATTCGTTGAGCGTCTTGAGAAATTAAAGTTAAAAGGGATATTTGAGTGGGTGCGTTACAATGCTATCTTGAACAAACTTAATGTGGAAAGTTGCAGTAAGTCCCCAAAGTTTGAGAAAAAGCCTTATATTTTTAACTCGCACGGAAATTCGGGAATAGATTGTCAAATTCAACATAAATTTCCATATGGTCTTCAGTGGCAAGCGGGGGCATTAAAACTCTTTGCTATTGATCCAAATTTTATATCCAATCAAGAGTCTAAAGCCAGAGATAAATTTTTAATGACTCTCAAAAAAAATATTGTGAAAAATTTTCGGATTGTAGTAATTGCGTTATGAACCGTGCTGGTAAGTTCCGATCAGTGACCGTAGAGCGGTGGCACATATTTGACAATATCGAAATGCGGCACAAAGAATTTATGGAGAGACTGTGTCACATAATAGTTGATTGACGTAAAAATTGTGCTTTGCTTTACCCTATCGATTTTCCCGACTATGCCAGACGCGGATAATCACCACTTGGTTGTTATGTAATTTATATCGCAATATATAGGCTCCGGCACCAAATGGAATGAAAAACTCTCGCCGGCCAGTATCATCTTGCATTGGTTTTCCAATTTTGGGAAATGTCTGTAGTTCTATTGAGCCGTCCAAAATAGCTTGCAGAGCATTTGCGGCACTTATTGGGTTGATATCGAACAAAAATGTGTGAAGTCGCTCCAGGTCCTGCTTGGCTTCGGGGAGCCAAATTACATTCACGGTTTTACCGCGTCTTTGCCCTGTTCAATTTTATCTTGCATCCAGCTTTCCATTTCAGGCTGGGGTATATGCGCACCGCTTGCCACATAATTTTCCCAGCGCTGCATGTCCTCACGCTTTTCTTGTTCATAACGTTCTTCGCGTTCCAGATATTCCTCGACCGCTTTGCTCATCAACCAATGGGTTGAACGGTCTTTGTATTGACCAAGCGTTTTCAAACGGTCACGGGTCTCGGCGCTGATTTTTACGCCTTGGGTAATTTGGGGCGTTATTTGTGGTTTGGTTTTTATATGTGCCATGCCTAATCCAATAAGTTTATAATAGGGTACTAATGAAAATTACTGACTGTGTCAATATTTTCTACCCTTTGGCGGGGGCATGTGCTAAAATATGTTAAGGCGCATAAATTTGCTTTTTAGGAGAAATACAATGGCGATTATGAAATCAGTACAAATCATGTCCGAGTCTACCAAATCTTTTGAGGACGCTATCGAGGTGGCGGTTGACCGTATGACCGACAGCGTCAATCATGTGCGTTCGGCCAATGTCAATAACCAGTCCGTGGTTGTTAAAGGTGGCAAGATTACCAATTACCGGGTCAATCTGCAAATTACCTTTGAAGTGAAAAAATAGACGAAAAGTACCATTGAAATATATGTGTAGCCCGCCTATCTTTGGCGGGCTTTTTTGTGAAACAAGGAAATCCAAATGTCTTCTACCGATTCTAAATCCGACACGATCGTTATCGTTGGTCTTGCCCGCACGCCAATGGCGGCGTTTCAAGGTGCGTTTAGCACTGTGTCTGCGCCTGATTTAGGGGCGGTGGTCGTCAAGGCGGCTTTGGCGGAAAGCGGGGTTGCGCCCGGCGATGTTGAGCAAATTATTATGGGCTGCGTCTTGCCAGCCGGGCAGGGACAAGCCCCGGCCCGTCAAGCGGCGATCAAAGCCGGGCTGGAACTTTCCTGCGAAGCCACCACCATCAATAAAATGTGCGGCTCGGCCATGCAAGCGGCGATTATGGCCCATGATGCTATCAAGGCCGGGTCTGCGGATATTATCGTGGCGGGCGGTATGGAGAACATGACCGCCGCGCCTTATGTTTTGCCCAAAGCACGCGGCGGTTACCGCATGGGCAACGGCATGATGATCGATACCATGATGCACGACGGACTTACGGACGCTTATGACGGCAAGCCTATGGGTGTGTTCGCTGATATGATAGCGCAGGAATACCAATTTACCCGCGAAGCACAGGATGCCTATGCTATCGAGTCTGTGAGCCGGGCCAGACGCGCCGCCGAAGCCGGAGACTTTGAGCGGGAGATCGCGCCCGTCACCGTCCCGAACCGCAAGGGCGATATTGTGGTTGCAACCGACGCTGGCCCCGAAGGGGCGCGGCCTGAAAAAATCCCGAACCTGCGTCCGGTATTTAGCAAAGACGGCACGGTCACCGCCGCCAATGCCAGCTCGATCAATGACGGGGCGGCCGCCTTGGTTATGATGAGTAAATCTGAAGCCGAGAAACGCGGGCTAAAAATCCTGGCCGAAATAAAAGCCCACGCCGCCCATGCTCACGAGCCGAAATATTTCACCACCGCTCCAGTGAAAGCGATGGAAAAATGTCTGGCCAAAGCGGGCTGGACTACGGACGATGTGGATCTATGGGAAATCAACGAAGCCTTCGCCGTCGTCCCCATGATTGCCGTTCGCGACATGAACCTTGACCACGACAAGGTAAACGTCAACGGCGGCGCCTGCGTACTCGGCCACCCAATCGGTGCCAGCGGCGCACGAATAATGGCGACACTAATATCCGCAATGGAAAAACGCGGCGCTAAAAAAGGCGTGGCGTCTCTATGTATCGGCGGCGGTGAGGCGACAGCGATTGCGCTAGAGCGGGTTTAATTAGGGACTGTCTATGGCCTTAATCACCTACCAAAATGCGCCGCCTGATGCGTCGACATTTGCAGATTATCGCAAAGAGTGTGGCTGGGGGAAAATAAGCGAGACGTTGGCAAAAACGGCTATATCAAACAGTTTAATATTCATATCCGCATATAACAAAGAGCATTTGGTCGGATTTGGACGGGTGATTGGAGATGGGGCGTTGAATTATTATATCCAAGACTTGATTGTTGAAAAGGCCTGGCAAAGTCAAGGTATAGGTAAAGCGATTCTGACAAAACTGCTTGCTGAAGTTGATAAACAGGCCGTTACAGGCGCTACGGTTGGTTTAATGGCGGCGAGCGGAAAAGAGCAGTTTTACGAACTGTGCGGATTTACAAAACGACCGAATGCTAAACATAAACATGGCGCGGGCATGACACTTATAGTCGGGTGGGCCGCTCGCGTTTAATTGTACTCATATAAACTTTTCTTCCTTTCCTTCCTCCGTTTACGGGGGAAGTACCCCGCAGGGGGGATGGGGGGCCATACATCAGTCGTGCGCAAGACGATAGATTGCCCCCACCCTACGCCAAGAGGCGCCCACTTCCCCCGTAAACGGAGGAAGGAAAGAAAGTGAACCCGCCTAAACGGGAATGATTACGAAACCACAAAAAAAACGGCCCCTCGTTTCCGAGAGGCCGTTTTCTAAATTCAATATTTGCGCGCTTACTTAACCGCAGCTTTCGCTTGCTCAAGCACGGCTTTGAAAGCGTCCGGTTGGTTCATGGCCAGGTCGGCCAGGATTTTGCGGTCAATCTCGATGCCGGCTTTGACCATTGCGCCCATGAAGGTGGCATAGGTCATGCCGTGCAGACGGGCGGCGGCATTGATGCGCTGGATCCACAGGGCGCGGAACTGGCGCTTTTTAAGCTTGCGGCCAATATAGGCATATTGCCCGGCCTTTTCCACCGCTTGGTTGGCGATACGGAAAGTATTTTTGCGGCGGCCTCGATAGCCTTTTGCCGCTTTGATGATTTTTTTGTGACGGGCGTGCTTGGTGACGCCTCTTGATACTCGAGCCATTGTTTACTCCAAAACTGATATAGATATGATAAAGGGGGTTAGCCCAAATTAGACATGATTAGACATGATTAGACATGATTAGCCATTAGGCAGAAACTTTTTGCGAATAACGCGTGCATCACATTCTTTGAGAATGCGGGTTCCGCGCTTATTGCGGATCTGCTTGTTTGTACGTTTGATCATGCCGTGTTGTTTGCCTGCTGATGAGGCTTTCACTTTACCCGATTTGGTCAGCTTGAAGCGCTTTTTGGCGCCGCTTTTGGTCTTCATTTTTGGCATTTCGTTCTCCGTTGAAATGGACGCAAAATCACGTCCGAACTTTAGAACCCCCAGGCATGCCTTTAGCCTGAGCGGTTGCGCTCCTCCAAGAGGAATAGGGCTTATAGCGAGGGGGAAAATAAATGCAAGCGGCATTTCGCAGAATTGCACATACTTGTAAGCTATATTTATGGAGCCTTTTGCCTCAGGTTTGTTCTGGGTGGCCTGTTCTGGGCGGATCTGTCCTTGACGGCCTAACCAGATCAAATTTTGCGAACGGGTTATGGGCGGTATCTTGGGCCGCATGGTGAACGGCCAAGCCCATTTGCAGGCTTCTGGCGATACGCTCGGCCATAGTGTTGAAATGTGCCTGCTTTGCCGGGGGTAATGTTTGTTTGGCGGCGCGGGCAAATAGCTCAAGCCAGCGGGTGAAATGCGCAGGCGTCAGACCAAGCAGGGGCGTGTGCTTGGCCATTAAGTTGCCCGGGGGATTGCCGGAGAACCGTCCGGTTTTTAGGAGTATCCTCGACCAGAAATCATTGATGTGGGCAATATGCGGTTGCCACTGGGTATCGTCCGCCCCAATTTTTTCGTTAAACACTGGCCCCAGTAAATCGTCCTTGCGGACCCATGCATAAAACACCTTGGTCAAGGCCGCAATGTCGTCTTCGGTAATAGGGTCTGTAGTTAGTGTTGCACGCATATAGACCATGTGGGGTTTTGGGCGGGGAATACAATATAAATCCGGGAGAAAACCCCTGTATATTTATTTTCCACTGTTGCTACCCTCGGCCTGTGCGCCTATAAGATGTATAAATTTTCGTAGCTCACAGAGACGGGACAGACCCTGATGAACATACATGAATATCAAGGCAAAGCGGTACTTAAATCTATCGGCGCACCCGTGTCCGAGGGAGTCGCTATATTTTCGGCCGGCGAAGCGGAAGCCGCCGCCAAACAGCTCGGTGGGCCGCTTTGGGTGGTTAAGTCGCAAATCCATGCAGGCGGGCGCGGCAAGGGCAAGTTCGTCGAGCCATCCGCCGGCGATAAGGGCGGTGTGCGCCTGTCCTGGTCCATTGATGAAGTGATCGAAAACGCCAAGCAAATGCTCGGGGCTACATTGGTGACCGAACAAACCGGACCGCAAGGCAAGCAAGTCAACCGCCTGTATATTGAACACGGCTCGGATATTGAAAAAGAGTTTTATCTGTCATTATTAGTTGACCGGGAAACTTCGCGAGTGGCTTTCGTGGCTTCGACCGAGGGCGGTATGGACATCGAAGCCGTAGCCCACGATACGCCCGAAAAAATCATCACATTTTCCGTGGATCCGGCCACCGGATTTATGCCCCACCACGGGCGTACATTGGCGCGGGCCTTAAAGCTTAAAGGTGATTTGGCCAAGCAAGCCAATAAACTTGGCCGCACATTATACAACGGGTTTTTGGCCAAGGACATGGCTATGCTGGAAATCAATCCGTTGATCGTTTCCAAAGACGGAAAACTGCATTGTCTGGACGCCAAGATCAGCTTTGACGGCAATGCGCTATTTCGCCATCCCGATATCAAGGACTTGCGCGACACCTCCGAAGAAGACGAAAAAGAATTGGCCGCGTCCAAATACGGTCTGTCCTATATCGCTCTGGACGGCACAATCGGCTGTATGGTCAACGGCGCCGGCTTGGCCATGTCGACTATGGATATCATCAAGTTATACGGCGAGGAACCGGCCAATTTCTTGGATGTAGGCGGCGGTGCCACCACGGAAAATATCATCCAGGCCTTCAAAATCATCACGTCCGACCCGCAAGTCAAAGGTATATTGGTCAATATTTTCGGTGGCATCATGAAGTGCGATGTTATCGCCCAAGGCGTGGTCACAGCGGTCAATGAAGTCGGGCTGCAAGTGCCCCTCGTGGTACGCCTGGAAGGCACTAATGTTGCCAAAGGCAAAGCCATAATTAACGACAGCGATGTCGACGCCATAGCAGCAGACGACCTGGACGACGCCGCGCAAAAAATCGTCGCGGCGGTTAATAAGAAATAGCATGGGTGTAGGTGGGAAAATAATTTTTTGCGTAATGGCGGGTTTGACCATGAGCAGTTCTGCCAGCGCCAAGTCTGTCCCAATCCCGGACATATCCGCGATCTGGCAACTTAGCTGTCTGGATGCTTATAACAATATTGTCTCGACCATGAACCCGGCATGGATACCGGACAAGTTGAAAAACGGCTTTGAGATTGTGGACGGCGAAGCCCGCCTGACCAGTGCGCCGACCGTGCCTTGGATGACCATATACAATAAAGACCAAAAACCGATTTATCACGCCCTTGGCTATAACAGTTATTCAGACGCGCTATGGCAAACAGTTGTAGCGCAAAACCAACCGACCAATTTCGCGCCTACATTTTCCGAAATTGAACCCTATACAGGTTTAAAGGCGAGCGAGCTTCCGTCTGCCGACTTTACATTTGTCCTCTATTATGCGTCCTGGTGTACAAATTGCAAACTCCAAGAAAATGCAGTCATTGATTACAAAGCTGCGTATAAAAACCAAAACATAACCCATATCCGCATCATTGCCGACACCGCCAAAATGCAAAAGAAAAAATACCGGACCAAACCCTGCCCGGTGGGCGTATGATTATGGGAGTGTGTGATTATTCTTGCATTTTTCCACAGTTTCACATAAACTGTGGAAAAATGGAGATTTGTTATGAGTAAAAATATTACATTGGCCGTGGACGAAGAGGTGTTGAAACGGGCAAAAATAGTTGCGGCGCAAAGACGTATGAGTTTGAGCGCGATGGTGCGGGAATATTTAAGTTCGCTCTTGGAAAAAGAACATTTTGAAGATGCGGCACGAAATGCTTTGCTAAAGCTCATCGACGAAACCGAGGCTGATATGGGTGATCACAAATGGAACCGGGAAGCCCTTTATGACCGCTGAATGTTTTTTGGATACAAATGTGTTGTTGTATGCAGCCATGGGGCGTTTTAGCGCACCTCAGAAATACCAGCGCGCCCGCCATATTGTCGCAACAAAAGCCTATTCGACTTCAGCGCAAGTTTTGGCGGAATTTTATGTAAATTCCCAAAAAATCAAACAAGCAAAAATCCCGCTTACATCCGCCCAAGCCGCAGAATGGGTCGCACAGATAAGCCGCAAGCCGTGTCAGGAAGTAGATAGCGCAGTTGTGATGTTCGGTATTGAATATGCGCACCGATACAAAATTTCTTATTGGGACGGCGCAATCATTGCTGCCGCAAACCGGTTGGGCGTCAAAACCTTGTACACCGAGGATTTAAACCACGGACAATTTTACGGCGACGTTCAAGCAATAAACCCGTTCAAAACAGAAACAGATACATTTCAATAAAGGAACTTCATGTCCATACTCATCAACAAACACACCAAAATTATCACCCAGGGAATGACCGGGAAGACCGGGACATTTCATACTGAGCAGGCGCTGGAATACGGAACCCAAATGGTTGCGGGCGTTACGCCGGGCAAGGGTGGGCGTGAGCATTTGGGTTTACCTAATTTTGACACGGTGGCTGAGGCTAAAGCTGCTACTGGTGCCACCGCAACCGTAGTTTATGTGCCGCCGCCCTTTGCTGCGGACGGGATTTTGGAAGCCATTGACGCGGAGATGGAGTGATTGTTGCCATTACCGAAGGCGTGCCGGTGCGTGATATGGTGGCGGTCAAGCGGGCTTTGTGCGGGTCGAAATCACGTCTGATCGGGCCAAATTGTCCGGGTGTGTTGACGCCGGAGGAATGCAAAATCGGCATTATGCCCGGCAAGATTTTCAAAAAAGGTTCGGTCGGCGTGGTGTCGCGTTCGGGGACTTTGACCTATGAAGCCGTGTACCAGACCACACAGGTTGGCCTTGGCCAAACCACAGCGGTGGGCATTGGCGGCGACCCGGTTAACGGCACCAATTTTATTGACGTGCTGGATTTATTCCTCGGCGACGACGATACCAAATCCATTATCATGATCGGCGAAATTGGCGGTTCGGCCGAAGAAGAAGCGGCGGAATATTTGGCGCATCAAGCCAAAAAAGGCCGGGCAAAACCAGTGGTTGGTTTCATCGCCGGGCGCACCGCACCGCCGGGCCGCACCATGGGCCATGCGGGGGCGATTGTCTCTGGCGGTAAAGGCGGCGCGGACGATAAAATTGAAGCATTGGAAAAAGCCGGTGTGCGGGTTTCCCCGTCCCCGGCTAAATTGGGCGTGACACTGATGGACGTACTAGGTCAGTAAGCCATGAGCGAAAAATCCCAATCCCAACAAACAAAAGTACAGCAAAAAAGATCACCGCAAAATCAGGGTTTTCTGGATAGCGGCTACCTGGACGGGGCCAATGCCAAATATCTGGAGCAGATGCAAGCGCGCTATGTTGCCAACCCCAATTCTGTTGACGCAAGCTGGGGGGCCTATTTCGAGGGGCTCGGCGACGACGCGGCCAATGCCAAAAAAACAGCGGACGGGCCAAGTTGGGGGCGTGCGGACTGGCCTCGGGACGACCGGAGTGATTTAACCTCTGCTCTCACCGGACATGTTTTGGCAGAAGATATACAAGCCAAAATTAAACAAGCCCGCCCCGGTGCGAGCGCACAAGATTTGCAGCAAGCGGCCAAGGACAGTATTTCGGCCCTGATGCTTATTCGCGCCTACCGCATACGCGGGCATCTGATTGCTGATCTTGACCCGCTTGGGCAAATGAAACGGGTGTTTCATACGGATTTGGATCCGGCCACTTACGGATTTGGGAATGGGGA
>JAJRSJ010000016.1 GCA_024278855.1 Alphaproteobacteria bacterium
ACTCGCTTCCGCTTTAGACCGCGGCGTCCTGCATACCCTCCCCCAAGAGCAGGACGCCGCACTTTCTACTTCTAATTTCTATGAAAGCTACGTGACCGACGCTCGTAAAACTCGCTTCGGCGCTACGTTGTAATCGATTCTCAATCAATTGTGGGCGTGGAGTATCAGAATAAGAACGATAACTCATTTTTACCCAAAAGTTACGAGACCCTCGCTCGTAAAACTCGCTTCGGCGCTACGTTGTAATTGATTCTCAATCAATTGTGGGCGTGGAGTATCAGAATAAGAACGATAACTCATTTTTACCCAAAAGTTACGAGACCCTCGCTCGTAAAACTCGCTTCGGCGCTACGTTGTAATTGATTCTCAATCAATTACGGCCACTATGCGCGCACAAAAAAACGGCGGGGAAAACCCCGCCGTTTCTAAATTCACAATGTAAGTGCGCGTTCTAGAAACGAACCTTAGCATTGGCAAAGAATGAACGTCCAAACACATCATATGTAGCAGGATATGTATTGGCTTGCTCGTCATTGTTACCGATAACTGGCGGTGCTTTGTCGAACAGATTACGAATACCGAATGTTAAAGCAATGCTGTCGGTAAGATCATATGTCGCAGACGTATTGAAGTAATTATACGCTGACAACTGGTTCACTGACGGCGTAGTAGGCGGATCACTATAGATACCACCATCTTGAACACCACCAAGATATTGCCATGTCACTTGCGTGCTCAACGAACCTTTGGAAAGGTTGGCCGTTATATAATGAAGATAGGATGGATCAGGTTCACCACAATTATTACCGAAATTCCCTGCACAATCAAAGATCGTATCTCCTGCAAAGGCCTGGAATTCAGTATTCATGGTGTAAGTACCGAGATAGCTAAGATTAACACTACCCCAATCCATACCAATCACATCAGCCATATCAAACGAGTAGTCCGCACCGACATCAATACCTGTGAGGGAGCGGAAAGACACGTTGGCAACCTGGTTGGATACAAAATCGATTGTACCATCAGCCCGGCGATTAACCGCATTACAGAACGGAGAACCAACACCACCAAGCGTGGTATTGGTGTAGCAAGTTGACAGGATATTATTCGTACCACCGCCAAACAGGGAGATGAAATCGTTAATGGTAATATCGAAATAGTCAATATTTACCCTTAAACCTTCAATGAATGACGGGCTAAGAACAGCACCAAAGGTAATGGTTTCAGAAGTTTCAACATCCAGATTAGGATTACCACCGGCCAGTGAGCGTATCTGGCCTGCAGCCGGATCAATCGCGGCTGACCCGATTACATTTGCCGGAACACCTGTCGCCGCACAAATTGCAGCAACTGCCGCCGGTACAACACCAGCTGTAGTCGGGTTACCAGACGGCGAACACGGATCGCTAGCACCGGGGAAGTTTTCCCCAATCGGAGCGAATAGCTCACCAATATTTGGCGCACGAACCGCAGTGTTGTAATTACCTCGGAAACGGATCTGGTCATTGACCTCCCACTCACCACCAATTTTGTAGTTATATTTGGTACCAGCAGTAGAGAAGTTGGAAACCCGGCCCGCAATATCGAGCGTGACGTTTTCAGCAAATGATACACCAGACAATAGCGGAATAGACATTTCGCCGTAGGCTGAATACACATCATATTCACCTGCAACTGGCGGAGCGCCGTTAAAACCGCGAATAGAACTGGAGGCCACGCCCTGATCTGGATTAAATTCGAATTTATTTTCGATATATTCAAAACCAAAAGCAACACCAACGGCATCATCCGTCAAGCTCCAATCGCCAAAGTCACCCGTAAAGTTGGCTTGAATGACGTTTTGCGTGGTCTCGTCCGTCGTCGCTACGCGTGTACGAATAAAGTCCGCTGCCGCGGCAGAAATATTACCTGCACCAAAGATGTTGAGCGGCACACAACTAGATGTAGACCCATTTGATGATGGATCCGCACAGGTCGGATTGCCATTTGCATCCAGAATAACTTGACCCAAAGCATCTGTATTCAACAACAATGACTGATTAAAGCGCGGTACATCAATATTACCGCCCTGGTTACTGGCATTTTGTGTCCGTCCAAATGAGAACGAAGCGTCATAATCCCAATTACTGCTAATCGCACCGCGAATACCACCGACGAGCTGGAAAGTATTCCGCCTGTCAGTACCTTGACGAGGGCCGACCTCAACGAGGCGACGACGTACAAGCGCACGGGCCTCATCATCAATGCCGTCGCCGTCCGTATCTACACCAAGACCAATAGCACCAGAAATAACTTGCTGCGCCGCCGCGTCAATAAACGGGTTGCCGTCTAGTGTAAAGGTCGAAAAAACGAAAGCTGGCGTTGGTGCAAGCTCTTGCGGAACCGTGTTATTGGCAAAACGAGCTTCCATATAGACTTCTGCACTTTCGTTAATCTCATAATTAGCTGCTGTCGAGATAGTAAAGCGCTCTTGTGGCAACTGCAGGAAGTTTACAGGCGCATAATTATAGAAATCATTGACCTGGCCGGTTGTAACAAATGGACGAATAGAACCGTCCTGGTTAAAGATGATACCTGAAGTTGGCGAAAACCCACCAAATCCGCCAGCAAATATAGATGTGCCCGGCACGCCTGATGAACCGCCTGGACGTAAACCGCCATTACCATCATCAAATTGAGCCACATTGGAAAATTCACGGTCGCCCTGGAATGTAGCAGAACGGTCTGTGTATGACATATTGACAGTGACATTACCGCGACCTGAATCGAGATTGGCACCCATTGTCATATTTGCATTGAGGATTTGTGAATCGCCCTTTTCGGTGATCTGGTAGCCCACATTGGCTTCCATACCTTCAAAGTCGTCCTTGAGGATAAAGTTGACAACACCGGCAATCGCATCAGCACCATAAACGGATGAAGCACCACCTGTTAGGACTTCAACACTAGAAACCATAGACGGGGCAATTGTGTTAATATCGACAACACCGCCCGAACCATTTGGCATAGCCCGACGACCATTGATCAAAACCAGAGTTCTGTTGGAACCAAGGCCGCGCAAATCGATCGTTGCCGTACCGTTACCGGGGTTGTTGGATGTTCTTGTCAAACCAGGAACCGTTTGCGGTAAAGCGTTCAGCAATTCCTCGGTGTTGATCACACCAGTTCTTTCGAACTGAACCGCGTCAATCGTCGCAACAGGCGAGTTGGAGGTGAAATCTTGCTTCTTGATCCGTGAACCCGTAACAATAACTTCGTCGCCGTTCGCTTGTGCAAATGCTGGCATTGCCGCTGAGCCGATCACAGCCGTGGACAATAATGTTGTCAGCAAGAGCTGACTTCTGTTAAATTTTTTCACTTAAAACCCCTTCAAACTGGTTTTTTCTGATTAAGCGCTTCAAATACGAGCCAACAGGTGATTTCCCAACAGGCAATTTTCTAAAACGCAATTCACCCGCAAACTGACTTTGACGGGACTTAGCTCACTCATAGCCATTACCAAAAGTTAACTCAAGTGGCCAATGGCGGGTTTTTCACTATAGGACGCATTATTATGGCCACTGTTGCAAAAATACACACATCTACCCACTTCTGACAGTAATCCGGATTACTAAGGGCATGGTTTAGAACTGGATTTATAGATTGCAATGAGCCGTCGGTTGTGGTTGAATTTCCCAGCGCTCAATATGAGGATTATATTATGTCTGCCTTACGCATCACCATGTCCCTTTGTTTTGGCTTGGCTAGCCTGGTATTTATTCACCAGACCGCTATAGCCAAAGATAAGCCCGCCGCCGATGGCGTAGAAAGCCCGCTTTCGGTTTTATACACATGCTCGGAAATTTCTGATCCGGTCAAACGGCTCGCTTGTTTTGACCGCTCGGTGGCGGGTTTGCGCACCGCCGAACAAAACAAAGAAGTCGTTGCTATTGACGCAAAAGTAGCCCGCAAAATTAAACGCGAAGCATTTGGCTTTAACTTACCGTCGCTCTCCAAAATCGGCCTGCCTAAAATAGCCCTGCCGTCCCTCGGCAAAAAAGACGAGGCTGATATGTTGGTTGCCGACGTCCAATCTGTCCGCAAATCCGGGCGTAAATATGTCATTACGCTGAAAAACGGCCAAGTTTGGCGGCAAGTTGGCGGGCGGCTGACCTATGTGCCCAAGGGTGATTTGAAAGCGACCATAAAGCCAAAATCCGTTGGTAGTTTTGTGCTGTCCCTGAATAACGGCAAAACCACTGTGCGCGGCCTACGGGTTCGGCGCATCCAATAGAGCCAAGGCTTAGGAATTTTCATGCCGCCCCGGATCAATGATTTCTGGTGCAATAACTTTTGGCGCGATAATTTTTGGCCCAAAAATTTTTGGTTTGCCGATTTTGAGATAAAAGACAGAAAAATAATTGTCAAAGCTACGGGGGCGGAACTGCCTTTGGGGTTTGAGATTGTCCGTGAGGTTTTGTCATGGTTCCCGTTTTATTTTTACGAAAAAGCCCGCCGGCTGAGCCGGTTATTTGCCAACAAAACACCTTTGAAAATCGCCTATTGGCCCGCCGAGCCGCGTCCGTGGTATTTGCTGTCCGTCTTGGCCTACCGCGCCGATGTAAAACATGTCAAAGATGTCAATAAAGCTGCTGTGGTGATTTATTTTGAAGACAAAACCAAGGTAAAGCCACCGCAAATTCCCTTAAGTGCCTCAAGAAAAACCTTAAATTTCCAGTGCTATGACATTTCCAAATCAAGGGTCTCGCAGGTTTTCGAGCAAGTATTTGGCTATGCTCTGGCCGTTGACCCCCTTACATTTAACGGCCCGATTGCGGTCAAATCCGAACGCAATGGCGCCCACGACGGCTATGTCGCCCAAGGCCCGCTCGCGCAAAGCCAAAACCCAGATCTGGTCTATCAACGGCTTATTGATAACAGCGTCGACAATACATGGGCTGAAGATTTACGTTGCCCGATTATTGGCGGTGAAATTGCCTTGGTATTTGTCAAACGCCGCCCACTCGCCTCGCGTTTTGCCAATTTTAACTCAAGTGTAAGCTTGCGCGCCCCGGAAGGATTGTTAAGCTCGGACGAACGCGAAAAACTTAAACAATTCGCAAGCATGATGGGGCTTGACCAAGGCGGTTTGGATGTGTTGCGCGACAAAAAAACCGGCAGGATTTATGTGGTCGATGTTAATAAAACCGATATGGGACCACCACTTGCACTCTCTATTGCCGACAAATCAAAAGCCGTGGCCATTTTAACGACACAATTTTTAAAGCTGATTAATGACTGAAATCCCGTTCATCCACGAACATATTTTTGAATACGCAAAGCCTGAGCGCCAAAGTTCGCTGGTCACCCGCATCACCGCCGATAATCCCGGCCCGTTTACCTATACGGGTACGGGTGTCTATATGGTCGGCACGCAGGACGTGGCGCTGATTGATCCCGGCCCCATAACAAAAGCCCACGCCGAGGCGCTTGATGATGCTTTACGGGGCAAAACCCTAAGCCATATCCTGCTGACCCACCACCATAGCGACCATTCACCCATGGCAAAACCTTTAGCCGAAAAATATGGCTGCAAAATTTACGGCATGGCTCCAAATCCGCCGCAAAACGGTGTGTCCGAAATCCAGTTGGACGCCGGTAATGATCCGGGTTTTAGCCCGGACATAGACATTGCCCATGGTGATATTTTCAAGGGGGGCGACATATTCAAAGGCACAGGCTGGCACCTGCAAGCCGTCCACACCCCCGGCCACACCTCCAATCATATGTGTTTCGCGCTGCGCGAGGAAAATACCCTGTTTTCAGGCGACCACATTATGGGCTGGGCCACCAGTGTCGTTATTCCGCCGGACGGGCATATGGGTGATTATCTGGCCAGTCTCGCCCTGATCAAACACCAGAATTACGACATTATTCGCCCGACCCACGGCCCGGCTATAACGGATGTAAACCCGTTTATAAGCGCCTATATTGACCACCGCAAAGCCCGCGAACAGCAAATATACGAAGCCGTGGCCGCCGGGCATCATAAAATTCTGGATATAGTCACCCACATCTACACCCATATAGACAAACGCCTCTACCCCGCCGCCGCCGTCAGTGTATTGGCGCACCTGATCCATTTATGCGAAACCGGACGGGTGAAATCTACGGATTGCTCTAATAATGATGCGATGACGCTCAAAGCCAGTTTTTCGGTGATTTGACCGCTTGCAAATTCGGCCAAAACACCTATTTACACCCTTATGATCCAAAATAACCCCCCTGCCATTCTTGCCGTCGATAATGTGTGCAAATCCTTTGCCGGCAAGCCGGCCGTAAAAAACGTTAGCTTCACGGTTGCGCCCGGCGAAATCGTCGGTTTTCTTGGCCCGAACGGTGCTGGCAAAACCACCACCTTGCGCATGGCGCTCGGCTTGATTGCGCCGGATAGCGGTGTGGTTAAATTGTTCGGAGGCCCGCCAGGGCCAACCGCCTTTGGCCGGGTCGGTTTTTTGCCTGAAGAACGCGGCATGTACGGCAAAATAAAGGCGCGCGACGGCATTGCCCATATTGCTTGCTTGAACGGCATGAAACGCCGCGACGCCCTTAAACGAGCCGACAATATGTTAGAGAAATACGGGCTCGGGGATGTCACCCATAAAAAAATTAAAACCCTGTCAAAAGGCATGGCGCAAAAAGTCCAATTACTGGCCGCTATCGCCCATGATCCCGAGTTTTTAATATTGGACGAACCGTTTTCAGGCCTTGACCCGGTCAACCAAAAACTGTTGGAAAACATGGTGCGCGAAATTGCGGACCGGGGGCGCACGATTATTTTTTCCACCCATGTTATGGAACACGCCGAACGCTTGTGCGATAAAATTGTCCTGCTTTCAAAGGGCGAAAAAATCTTCGACGGCGATTTGGGGCAAGCTTTGGCCCACGCGCCGCGGCGCTTGGAAATCGAAACCCCGGACGAAAGAGCCGAAGCGGTATTCGCCCCCCTTTCAAGCCAAATGAGCAAAGACGGCGATGTTTATAAAATTGAACTCCGCCCCGATAAAGAAGCCCGTCATGTCTTGGCCGCCAGCGTCAAGGCGAAGCTGAACCTGATCCGGTTCGAGCCGGAAAAACCGAGCCTGCACGAAGCCTTTGTCAATCTCGTAAGCCCCAATGCCAAACCTGTAAAGACAGAGCCAAAACCATGAGTTCATTTCCAATTAGCGCAAGACGTACCTATTTGATCGCCCGTCAGGATTTTATCGGCTATATTAAAACTTGGGGGTTTTGGTTGACGGTTTTGGGGCCATTTTTGGGCATTTTATTTGGTATTTTAGCACCGTTTCTCCTGTCCAAATCCGAACCTACCCGCTATGCGACCATTCTTGACGAAACCGGGCTGCATGCGAGCGCCATTGAGCAATTACTGGTCACGGATAATGACGACGATATGAAAGACGCTTTGCGAGAGCTGGCCAAATTCACCGTACCGCAAAAGGACAAGGCCGCATTTAACAAGGCTCTGGACGAGCAGGGCATAGGTGCGGCAAAAGATTTCATCAAAAAAACCAGTCCTTTCTTGGCGAAAAACCTGCAAATGCCCGAAAGCAAATTGGTGTTCATCGCCCCGCCAGCACATAGCATGGCCGAGCTAGAGCCTTATCTTCTGGGCACAAAAAAACTGGACATAGCCGAGGAAACCCAAGCCTTGAGCGGGGTTTTGCATATTTTCGAAAAAGACGGCATAACCAAAGCCGAATTTTGGTCAACCACACCCACCAAAAACGGCCTCGTGCGCTTGGCCAACCGGTATTTTTCCAATCAAGCGGCAAATTCCTATCTGGAAGCCGCCGGGCTCAACCGAACTGAATTGCGAAAAATCCGTAAAGCCTCCGTGTCCGTAAGCACATTTAATCCGGCCAAGCAAGCCGACGAGAGCGGCGGTCAAAAAGTCACGGGCAAAGACCGAATTCCTTATATTGTGGCTGCCGGCTTGTCCGTATTGCTCTGGCTGACCGTGTTTAACGGTGCCTATATGCTGTTAATGTCCATGGTCGAAGAAAAAATCAACAAAGTGCTTGAAATGCTGTTGGCGACCACACGGTTTTCCGAGATATTCTTAGGCAAATTGCTCGGCGTGGCCGCCTTGACACTGGCCACATTATTGCCGTGGATTATTGTGGGCGCTCTCGGCTTTTACGCCGCCGCCCAATTTGCCGACGGCGCTGTTGCTGACGGGCTAGCGAAGGCTATGACCCCGCAAATGCTGATCTTTCTGCCGGTATTTTTCTTTCTGGGCTATGTGTTTTATGGGTCGATTTTTATTGCGCTCGGCGCACTGGCTGAAAGCATGCAAGACGCTTCAACCTTGATGACCCCTATGGTGCTCGTGTTAACCGCCTGTATTATTGTCGTGCCCATTGGCATAGCCTATCCAGACTCGCCCTTGCTCGCCATAGCGGCCTGGTTTCCGTTCTCCGCTCCCTTTGCGGCCATCATTCGCTTGCCGTCCGACCCGCCCTTGTGGGAGACTTTGGGCTCGGTCGCCGTATTGGTGGCATCTTGTCTATTCGTGGTTTGGGCCTCGTCTCGCCTCTTTGCCCACGGCATATTATCAGGCGGCGGCACGGCCTCGGTAAAGGCCTGGTTTTCCCGTGTTGTTTCGCGCAAGAAAAACGGCTACGCTGGCAATATGACCAAACCAGATCCCTCCCATAATGCCCGCCTTGCATTACTCAAGGCTGCGCTTACCCATGTGCCTTTTGATGGTTGGACGCGCAAAACCCTAAAACAAGCCGTGCGCGACACAGATTTACCGACAGGCGCGGAAGAATTGTATTTCCCCGGCGGGCCGTTGGAAATGATCGGGTTTTGGAACACCGAAATGGACGGCCAGGTTAAACAACATATGGCAGAGCTTGACCTCGATAATATGCGCATTCGCGACAAGGTCACGGCGGGTGTCTTGGCGCGTCTCTACGCAATTGGCCCCTTTGAGGATGCGGCGCGGCGCGCCCTTGCCCGCACGGCCTTACCGGACGGAATTTCATTGGGGCCAAAAATATTATGGGCTGCGTCCGATACAATCTGGCGGGCCATCAATGACCAATCAACAGACATCAATTACTATACCAAGCGCATGACCCTCAGCGCCGTCATCAGCACATCTTTAGCCGCATGGCTCGCCGACACAGACCCGCAAAAGCACAAAGCCCGCACTTTTTTGGACGCCCGCATCGGAAATGTCATGCAGTTCGAAACCGCCAAGTTTAAAACCAAAAAACGCCTCAGCGCCCTGCCAAACCCCATCGAAATATTAGGCGGATTGCGCTACGGCACCAAACGCCGTAAACGCCGGGGTTAGGTGCGCAGGTATAAAAAGCGCAAAAGCGTGAAATAAAAACAATGAATACTAAAATTTCGAACGAGCGCGGTAAACGCAACACACCCCAACACGGGGCCAGATATATAGCGGCCGACGCGGTCCGGGAGGTCTTGTCCAGCGGCACACCTTTGGATTTGGCCATCTCCAATCAAGCTCTCTTTGCCCAGCTTGAGCGCCGTGACCGGGCTTTTGCCCGCCTGATCGCCGCCACCGTGTTTCGCAGACTTGGGCAAATCGACAAAGTGATAGCCCCGTTTCTCAAAAAAACACCGCCTGATCTGGCCCTCTCCGTGCTTCGGTGCGGCGCCGCCCAGATTTTATTTTTGCAA
>JAJRSJ010000017.1 GCA_024278855.1 Alphaproteobacteria bacterium
CCTTGAATTTACCCTTCCCATTCTCGCCCCACCCCATTCTCGTAGGAATAATTCCCCGTTAGACTTTCAGGTCGAAAACATAACTATAAATTCGAACGCCTGTAAAAATACAGGGCTGGACGGGGACGGGTGGTTGGTATAGCCTCCCCCCATGTCCGCCGCACTCGCATACATACCGTCTCCCGAAACCACCGTCGGCCGGACGCATACTCCCGCGCCAGCACCCCAAGAGTACTCGCTTCGCAACGCCGCCAATGATAACATGCCCTTGGGGTATAACATGCCCTTGGGGTATAACATGCCCTTGGGGTATAACATGCCCTTGGGGTATAACATGCCCTTGGGGTATAACATGCCCTTGGGGGGCAATGTCACGCAGTTGGGCGGATTGTTCTTCACCTATAGTCGTACCAACCAACCCCTGTACATCTCCGGTACGGCGTCTGGCACCTATAGATATGACGGTAACAAACGCCGGGTGAAAGCCGTTGTGGACGGGAAAACCATTTACAATGTTTATGATCAATCCGGGACTTTGGTGCATATCGACAAGGTCACGGACAACAAAAAGATCGACTATATCGGTAAATTCGTCCGGATTGAAAACAACATCCCAACCTATTTACACATGGACCATCTAGGCTCCGCCCAAACCGGAACAAGCAGTAACGGCACAGTCGCATGGCGCCAGCAACACGCCCCGTTCGGCGAGACCCTGAACACCCTGCCAGTCAACAATGATTTAGCCGGCTACACAGGCCACATAAAAGATTCGGCCACAGGCCTGAACTATATGCAAGCCAGATACTACGACCCCTTGATAGGCCGCTTCCTGAGCATAGACCCGGTCGGGTTTACGCCGCAAAGACCGGGGCAATTCAACCGCTATAGCTATACATATAATGATCCAATAAATGCGACGGATCCGGATGGACAACTACCAATTTTTGTTGTTCCACTCGCAATTTTTATCGCCAAAGAGATTGCCGCAGAAGGCGCAAGTCGGGCGACTGGTGGTGCAACGGACATTTTGTCTACACGCCGCACCGCCAGGAATATTTTTAGAGCAGGCGGGAGAAAGCTGGCCGCCAGAAAGCTGAAACAACAGCGGCAGAAGCAGTTGAAGATAAATAGTACTAAGGGAAATCAAGCTGAGACTGAAACCCTTGCGGAAATGGGCTTAGAAAAGAATACCACTATGGTTTCCAGTCCTGAAGGCAATGCAATTCCTGATGCATTAACACCTACAAAGTCCATTGAAATCAAAGATACTCAATCAGTTTGTTGTACTAAACAAGTGCGGATACAAACAGATGCTGCAAAAGCGTCTGGACGGGAATCTATTTTAGTCACGGGGACAAAGACTAAGGTAAATGACAATGCTCAGAATGCTTTTGATACGATAATTAGAAAAGATAATTTAGGGCCACAAAAATGAGTTTATATATTGATGCTACTTTACCAGAAGAACACCTTGGTAAGTTCTATCAAGAGTTAGCCAAGCTACCTTCCAACCTAAACCATATACAAATGAGTGATGGAGAAAATGACCCTAAACTTCCGATCACCTTTCAAGATTTAGCGACTGACACCAATGTGCCAGTAAATACCGTTGGCGGATATTTCTTACATGCTCGGGATGTGTGTTATGGGGTTAGTTTTTTCGAAAATGAAGCTAGGTTTTTTATCGAATGTTCCTGTGATGAAAATGCATTTGTACTCATGAAAATGTTGGCAACCTTCCCTGTTATTTATGCTTATGCGAGCCAAATTGAAGAGCGAGAGCACCAAAACAGAATTGTTGTAAAAAAACCTTATGGGATACACGAGGCTTGGGTTGGCCGTGACTTCAATCGTTATTTGCCGGGCATGTACTGGTTAAATCTTATCCCAAAATCTTTACTTACGAAACACGGTGTTACCGCGAAAGAAATTAACTCTATTGCCATTTCTTGCGAAAAATCAAATAATAAAAATTACCTAATACAGCTCTATTCTTCTTCAATAGATTGGGTTGATCAAGTAGCGAAAGTTGACAAATGGAGGGAAGATACGCCCGGTGTATTTTATAAGCAAACAGCTGAGATTGCATTGAAAAAAGGCACTAATTTTTTAGACGACTGCGACGCGACAAATGAATGGAAGTGATTTAAAAGCAAAAAAAGGAAGTAGCGCAAGATATCCCCCAAGGGGACTTCCTCGCGGCTGATGCCGCTCACAGCGAACAAAACCCGAAAGTGGGCCACGCTCCGGCTATCCCGGCCTACGCCGGTACGAGCGGAGACCTTGTTTTTCACCCCACACGCCGCGCAAGCGCTGGCGCTGCGGGAGGGCATTCCCTCGCGACCAAAGGGAGTGCCTCTTGTGCTTCGCTCACGGCACGAAGTGACCGTAGGGAATGCCCTCTTGGTATTTTTAGAGTCCAAACTGGGCCACGCGAAAACAGTGTTTTTAGCTCGAATTGGCCCATATTTTAGCGGCTAAAAGAATGGCCCAATGGCCCAATGTCCCTGTATGTCCCTGTACTACTCTAGGGGGATTTGCAAAGCCTGATATATAAATAGAGCAGAAAAACACCCTCCCCATCACCGCTCGCTAGGAGCAGTGGGAAAATATCAATCATATTGGCCGCTAAAGAAGAAGCGGCCTATCCTATCCGCGCCCTAAGAGGCTTGGGACAAATGCCCTGCTGTCTGGTGTCTGACGTCAGCGCCTATGGCACAGAATTTGCAGTGAATAAAAGTGTGGAGGTGAGGAAGGGATTCGAACCCTCGGTACGCTATTAACGCACACACGCTTTCCAAGCGTGCGCCTTAAACCACTCGGCCACCTCACCATACCATTCATCAAGCGAGATTTAGAGGGGTTTAAGATAAGCGTACGCGTCTTCAAAAAACACGTGCGCCTTAAACCACCCAGATATTTTACTATCTGCACCTCACCGCCTTGACAATGAGGCCGTGACTTATCTGCTTTTCGTCCAAGGCTCAAGCCAAAACCTTAGAAAATCCAGCTATTTTACAAACGGGTAAAATCTGCTATAAATGGGTGCAAAGGGGGATTTTATGGTTGAAAATGTGCTGACATTGGGGGTTGAAGAGGAATATTTGGTGGTGGACGCCGAGACGGGCGATGCTGCGGCCGATCCGCCGGCCGGGTTTTTCCCCGCCTGCAAGAAGGCGCTTGGGGAATGTGTGACCCCGGAATTCTTGCGCTGCCAGATCGAAATCGCCACCCCGGTGTGCAATAATGTCTCCGAAGCCCGCGAACATTTGACTCATATGCGTTCAACATTGGCAGAAATTGCCATTGACCATGATTTGCGCTTGATGGCGGCTTCGACCCATCCATTTACGACTTGGCGGGCGCAAAAGCCCACCAAAGGCGAGCGTTATTCCAAAATGAATGAGGACTTGCAAGGGGCCATTCGCCGCATGCTGATTTGCGGAACCCATGTGCATGTGGGCATTTTGGACCCGGCCATGCGCATCGACGTTATGAACCAGATGCGCTATTTTTTGCCCCATATGTTGGCGCTGTCCACCTCTTCGCCGTTTTGGGAGGGGGATATTATGGGCATGAAATCTTACCGGCTAAGCGTGTTTGACGGCATGCCGCGCACGGGCATCCCAGAGGCCATAAGCTCCATTGAGGAATACGAAAAACTGGTGGGCATGCTCAGCGGGGCCGGGGTTATTGAAGACGCTAGCAAAATCTGGTGGGACATAAGGCCAAGCGTGCGCTTTCCGACCTTGGAGACCAGAGTGTCGGACATGTGTACGCGCCTTGAAGACACATTGGCCATTGTTGCCATGTTTCAATGTTTGACGCGCATGTTTATTCATCTCAAGCAGCGCAATATTAAATGGCGCACCTATCCGGCCTTGTTGATTGCCGAAAACAGATGGTTGGCCCAACGGTTTGGCGTGACCGGTTCCTTGATTGATTTTGGCAAGGGGCGTCTTATTACTTACAAGGAATTGCTCGAAGAACTGATCGGGTTTTTGTTGCAACATGCTCAGGCCTTGGGCTGCGAGCGCGAGCTTCTCCATGCCCGCACCATAGTCGAGCGCGGCTCTAGTGCTTGCCGTCAGGTTGAGATTTATGAGCGCGAAATGGCAGGCGGAGCGGAAAAGCAGGCGGCCCTTAAAACGGTTGTCGATCACTTGATCGAAGAAACTGTTATGGGTTTGGATTAGGGGCGGATTAGGGGTTTACCAACACTACAATTCGCCATAAAAGTCTCGCTTATGTCCAATGATGCCCCCTTCACAACACTGCCCGCCAGATCCCGTTCTGGACCTTGTTCTGGGGTGTTTGTGTTTTGTGATCATGCCACCAACCATATCCCGGCGCGGTTCAATAATCTGGGGCTTTCGGACACGGATCTATCGCGCCATATTGCCTGGGATATTGGTGCGGAGACGTTGACCCGGCTGTTTTGCACCACCTTTGGGGCTGCGGGGCTTTTGGCGGGTTTTTCGCGGCTATTGATCGACCCTAACCGCGCCGTTGGCCAAGCGGGCAGCATCCCGCTTATAAGCGACAATACGCCTATTCCCGGCAATCAAAATCTAAGCGGCGCGGATAAAGAACGCCGGGTTGAGCAGCTCTACGGGCCTTACCATCAGGCTTTGGAAGACGCACTTGACGCGGCGCAAGACAGGCATATTGATCCGCTGATTATTTCCATTCACAGCTTCACGCCCGAGATGGACACGGGCCAAAAACGCGATTTGGATATTGGGCTGTTATGGAAAGCTGATGTGGACAAGGCGCGGCGCATCAAAACCGCAATCGAGCGCGTACATCCCTACCATGTTGAACTGAACCAACCATATTCGGCGCTCACACTAAATTACACTATGGACCGCCATGTGATTGCCCGCGGGCTGCGTCACACCACTTTGGAAGTCCGCCAAGACTTGATCGATACCAAGGCCAAAGCTTTGGTCGTGGCCAAACATTTGACCGAGGCGCTGAACGGTTTTATACAGGGCTGATATGCAAACCCTACACCATGTAAATGGCCGAAATATGTACGCGGATTACCCGTCCGGCCTTGAGCAAGCTTTGTTTGGCATGGGCTGTTTTTGGGGGGGCGGAGCGGTTGTTTTGGCAGACGGGCGGGGTGTATGTGACCTCTGTTGGCTACGGCGGTGGTGCCAGTAAAAACCCAAATTATGAACAGGTATGCTCTGGGGCTACTGGACATGCAGAATTGGTGCATGTGGTATTTTCACCGGATGTTCTGCCCTATACGGAACTGCTAAAAATTTTCTTTGAAAACCATGACCCGACCCAGGGTAATCGCCAGGGAAATGATGTGGGCACGCAATACCGCAGTGCGATTTTCACCTATAATGACGTGCAGAATATGCAGGCATTAGAGGCCAAACTAAGGTACGATGCGGCCTATAAAGCCAGTGGCAAAAACCCGCTGACCTCGGAAATTGGCCCCGCCCCCAAATATTACCCGGCCGAAGATAGCCACCAACAATACCTGGCCAAAAACCCGGCGGGCTATGGTAATATAGGCGGCACGGGCATTAGTTGCCCGGTACCAGCCACTGCTCCCTAATGCTTGTCCATATTGCCCCGAATAAGCGCTTCTTTTTTGGCCCATAGGCGTTTTTGGTATTTGATCGAGATGATATCGGTGACGACCAACACGAAAATGACCAGATAGAAACTTGACTTGCTCATGGCCAGGATTTCAAAGCCGGCGATTTTCATATGGGCTAGATGTGCGCCCTCTGTGACCAATAACACGCCAACCAAAAACAGGATAAACAGGCCCATAACCTCATACATGCGGTTCTTTTTTATAAATGATGTGACCGTGTCCGCCAATAACAGCATGGCAATGCCAGAACCAATAATGGCCACGGCCATAATGCCCAATTGGTATTCGACCGTTTTAACACCGTCGACAATCGTGGTCTCATTGGCAATGGCCATGGCCGACAAAATACTGTCAAAAGAAAACACCAAATTCATCATAACGATGAGGATAATGGCTTTGGTGAAAGAAATCCCCTTACTGCTCACCTCACTGTATGAAGCATGATCATCACCCAACTTATGAGAGATTTCCTTGACGGCCGTGTAGATAATAAAGGCACCGCCGAACAATGTCACCAAGGCTTGCAAGGTGAAATTACCCTCGAAAACCTTGCCAAGGTTTATAGAAAACAACGGTTTGGCTAACAAGCCGAAAGCCGCGACGATCAGCACAAGCAAGACAATCCGAAACACCATTGCCAATATAATACCCCACTGGCGGACCGCTTTGGCTTTGGCCGGGTCTTTAACTTTATTGCTCTCTATGGCAATATAAAGCAAATTGTCAAAACCTAGCACGGCTTGTAGCAATACCAACATGCCCAGCGTCAGCAAGCTCTCCAATGTGAAAAATCCTTCAAACGCCCCAGATAACATTTCAACCATAATTTCCTCCCTGTTTTCTCTTATTGATTCGTTATGTTTAACTTGGACGCTGGCAATTGGGAACGGAAAAATTTTAGCAAGGATACAGGTTTTGCACTATAGTGGTTATGTGCTAGCCTACTGAAATATCACAAAGGACACCCCTATGCTTCACATTGCCAAACACCCGCTTATCCAGCATAAATTAGGCCTGTTACGGGCCGCCGATATTTCCACCAAGGATTTCAGAGAACTGGCCAGTGAAATTTCCATGCTCTTGACCTATGAAGCCACCAGTGATTTCGCGTTGGAGCCGCGCACCATCACCACATGGAGCGGCGAGACCAAAGTGCAGCAAATTGCCGGCAAGAAAATCACGCTCGTCCCCATTTTGCGGGCCGGGCTTGGGATGATGGACGGGGTGATCAAGCTGTTGCCGGGCGCACGCATCAGTGTGGTCGGGTTTTACCGCGACGAGGAAACGCTAACTCCGGTGGAATATTATGCCAAGCTGGCCCCGAAAATCGAGAGCCGCACGGCGCTGATCGTTGACCCGATGCTGGCCACGGGCGGTACATTTATCGCCACCGTGGATTTGCTCAAACAGGCGGGTTGCACCAGTATCAGAGGTTTGTTTTTGGTGGCAGCCCCAGAAGGCATCAAGGCTGTACAAGAAAAACATCCGGATGTGGATATTTATGTGGCGGCAGTTGATGACCACCTAAATGAAAACGGCTATATCATTCCGGGCCTCGGTGATGCGGGCGATAAACTGTTCGGGACGAAATAGGGGTTTTATAGCATGCTTGCGTTTAATGGGGAGAGGGTGATCCCAATTCGCCGGGCGTGGCCCCAAACAAAGAAGGACAATGCAAACCCCGCAAGCGCCCAGCCCATCACAAGTGATGCGGCTTGGTTTGTCTTATCCCGATTTATATTTGCCACCTAAGAAACAGCATCTGTAATTGCCTCTTGCTTTTCATGCGAAATAGTTGATCATCTTCATTCCGCTCAAATTGCCAAATTTTGGGAATTGTAACCCACAGCGCGTTATTGTGCGTGTCACGGGGGCGGCCTTTCAGAAAGATGGACCATGGCCAAAGGTAAGAATGCGCGCAAAGAAGCAAAGAAACCGAAAAAAGAAAAACCTAAAACCAACGCGGCTGCAGCCTCAAATAAAGCCGGAACGACAATCGCCGGAAAGAAAATGACCTAACTTATTGTATGGATACAAATACTTAACGCTACAAATACAAGGCTACCCAAAACGTTACTATAATGGACATGGAAAGTATTGAGTTTTATGTCCGCTTTTGTGGAACAGCTAACATTACCCCTTGTAATTGGGAGCCATAGCGCCCATATGCCCTTTATCGATTTAAGGCCGAACAATCTGGCTTACTATCCGCTAGGGTCCAACCTGTGCGGAGACTATGTGTTTTACTCTTCCCGACATCGACAACACGCGCAAAGGTTTCGTTTTGGAGCCAGCGCAAATTTATGACGTGAAAGGAAAATACCCATGTCAGATATGAAAAACGGAACTGTTAAGTTCTTTAATTCCTCAAAAGGCTTCGGCTTTATTCAACCTGAAAATGGCGACGATGTGTTTGTACACATTTCAGCTCTACAGAACGCTGGCATTGACGGCCTGCAAGAAGGCGACAAAGTCACCTTCAATACAGCCGTTAATGACCGCTCCGGTAAAGTAGCCGTTGATAGCATTTCAATGGCGGACTAGTTCGCCTTTGCCAGAGCGCTATAGGGGCTGAATTATCGGCCCTCGCTAACCTATAAACGCGTTTCCAATTATGGAAGCGCGTTTTTTTGTGCCATTTCCTAACTTGACCAAGAAATTGGCTAATGTGTCAAGGGCGGAGTAAAATCAGGCCATGTGGCGGCGTAAAAGTCTACCAGTATGAATGTGCTTCCGGCCCTAAATGCGAAATGCCCTAAGCCTCCGCCTTGATCATATCCGCCGCCTTTTCTGCAATCATGATCACCGGGGCATTGGTGTTGCCGGAGATGACTTGCGGCATGACGGATGCATCTATGACACGTAAATGTTTCAGCCCGCGTACTTTAAGTTCCGGGTCAACTACGGCCAGTTTGTCCGTTCCCATTTTGCAAGTGCCGACCGGATGATAGACCGTGTCGGCGCGGTTACGGATTTCCTCGCGCCATTCATCGTCGGACATATTTTCGGTGGAATACAAGCGTTTGCCGCGCACGGGGTCAAAGGCCGGGGACTTTAATATCCGGTCAATTTGTTTGACGCCTTTTAGCAAGACTTCCATATCCTCGTCGTCTTCAAGAAAGGCCGGGTCGATGAGCGGCGCTGCAAACGGGTCTTTGCTGGCCAGTTTAAGCGAACCGCGTGATTTTGGCCGCAGCACACAAACATGGCACGAATAGCCGTGGCCCCAATGGGATTTACGGGCATGGTCGTCAACAATGCCGACCACAAAATGGGTTTGTAAATCCGGTACTTTAACACCCGGGCTGGACTTATAAAACCCGCCGACCTCGGCGAAATTGGAGGTGAATATTCCGGTTTTGTGTTTGCGGTATTCAAACACGGCTTTGACGGCCTTAAAAACCCCGCCCGCAGAATAACCAAGCGTATCGGTGCTAGGGGATTTATAGGAGATGATATAATCAATATGGTCATGCAGGTTTTTGCCGACGCCGGGCAGATGATGCACGGTCTTGATACCCAGTTCGCTCAGCTCGTCTTTATCGCCGATGCCCGACAATAGCAAAATTTGTGGTGAAGCAAAGGCCCCGCCGCAGACCAGCACTTCTTTGTTGGCGGTGATGGTTTGGGTCTCGCCGCCGATTTGACACTCTACACCCGTAGCGCATCCGTCCTCGATATTGATCTCGGTGGTCGTTGCATCCGTAATCACGGTCAAATTCGGTCGCTCAAGATTGGGGGTGAGATAAGCTTTGGCGGCGCTAAATCTTTGACCGTCTTTTTGCGTAACCTCATAGAGGCCCGTGCCTTCAAATTGTTCTGCGTTAAAATCATCGGTTTTCGGCAATTGCAACTCGGCGCAAGCGTCCAGATAATACGCGGCGGTCGGGTTGGGGGAGCGTAATTTGGCGACATTAAGCGGGCCGCCTTTTCCGCGCAATTTATTTCCCCCCGCCTCGCGGTTTTCGGACTTTTTGAAATAGGGCAATACATCTTTCCAGCCCCATCCTTTGGCGCCTAGTTTCACCCAATTGTCATAATCGCTTTTATGGCCGCGAATGTAAATCATGGCATTGATGGATGAAGACCCGCCCAGAGTTTTGCCGCGTGGTTGATAACCTTTGCGCCCGTTCAAGCCTTTTTGCGGTACGGTCTCGAACCCCCAGTTAAATTTACCGGGCTTGGGCATGATGGCCGCCGCCCCGGCAGGTACATTTATGGTAAAGTGATCGTCTTTAGGCCCGGCTTCCAACAAACACACGCTGACATCCGGGTCTTCGCTAAGCCTTCCGGCCAATGTACATCCGGCCGATCCGCCGCCGACAATAACATAATCAAATCTGTCCATGATAATTCCTTGTTTTGTTGCGTTATGGACTGAGCGGTTTTTTAACCCCGTCAAGAACCACACCCCAAATATTGATGTCTGACCATTGCTGCGCCGGGGTTTCTAATGGGTTTTCCGCCAAAATGGTAAAATCGGCCCGCTTGCCAATTTCGAGAGAGCCGATTTCGCGCTCCAGCCCCAATGCCCAGGCCGCGTCAATGGTGATGGCCCGCACAGCCTGTTCTGGTGTGAGCCGTTCCGACGGCGTAGACACGCCGCCCTGCCAAGTGGAGCGGGTCATGTGTACGGAAGCTGCGGTGAGCGGCGAGGGCGGGGCTAGCGGCGCATCAGAGTGCAGGGTTGTGGGCAGGCCGGCTTTAAAACTAGAGGCCAATGGTGTCATATATTTGACCCGCTCACCAATGGCTATCTCATAATTCTCGCCCATATAGTGGACATAATGGGAGGCGGCCGAAAGACCTGCGCCCAGTTCGGCTGCCTGTGCGATTTGCTCGGGCCGCATCAAGCCGACATGCTCAAATATGAGACGGGCTTGCTTGTTGGCAAACCGTTTCGCATTTATTTGTGCCGCCAAAAGGGTCGTGTCTTGGGCGGCGTCTCCGTTGGAATGGACGTGAATACCAAAACCGGCTTGCCAATAGGGTGCCATAATGTCTGTGAGCCGGTCTGGCCCCATGACCCACAAACCTTTACGGCCTTTTGATTGTCCGCCAATATAGCCCGGCTCGCGCAAGCGCATGGTTTGTGAATAAAATGCTGCGTCTGTAAATAGCTTGATTTGTGGTAAAACCCTTGGCCAACTTGCGTGGGTATCTGTCACCATTTTGTTGATGGTCGGAATTATATTGTCTTTGTACACATGGCTAAAGCCCCGGTGTTCCGGCACAAGATAGACTTTGGTGCGCAAATTCCCGCCCAAAAAGGCCGCGTAAAACCTGTCCTCCATCTCCAATCCAAACAGGCCGTAACCCATTTCGGCGACGGTGGTGACGCCGCTTTTTGCGAACATGTCTTGAAGTTGCGCAAATCCGGTTTGAATTTTTTTAGGGCTTAGAAATAAAGGCCCGGCATTGGACAAAAACCGAAACACGGCGTCTTCATACACCCGCCCGGTTGGTTGCCCGTCCGCGCCCAGGGGGACGCCTTCAAATTCTTCGGCCCAACTGGCATCGACCCCGGTATAGGCAAGGGCTTTGGTGTTGAGATAAAAGTCATGGCCGGAATAATGCCAGATGATCAAGGGTCTTTGCGTGGTGATTTTATCCAGATCGTGGCGGTTTAAATCGCCGTGGATTAAATTATGAAAACCGTAAATTACCAAAGGTTTGACGCTCGTGTCCGCATTTTCCAATTTCGCAATGCGGGCCAGGAAGCTGGCCCGGTCCGGCAAACCTTTCACCACACCGCCGGGCGTTTTAACATCCCAAGGCGGGGCCATGGGTTTGGTGTACATCATAGCCCCAAGCAGCATGTGAATATGGGGGTCGATCAGGCCGGGGAGGATGACCTGCTCGGCGAAGCTTGCATCAAGTGTCGCCCCTTTGAACTGTCGGGTTAAATCTGCGCGGCTACCCACACCAACAATGTTTGCGCCGCGCACGGCTAGGGCTTTCGCCTTTGGTTGCTCAGGGTTGGAGGTTATAATTGTTTTGGCGATATAAATCGTAACATCGGAGTTTTGGTTTACAGGTTTCGTACACCCAAGTAAAAACCCTGCAAACAGAACTAAAATCGCAAAGCTCAAATATTTCATGCTAGTCTCCTGCTTGTTATGCATTAACTTGCATAGGGCAGGGTTGTTTGTCAATTTTCTAAATGGAGGCGTATATGTTGAAATGGGTTATAGGGGTCAGCATTATTTTGGCTTTGACGGTTGGCTGTGGGCAAAAACAAGACGTGCAAAAACAAGACGGGGACAATAGGCCTGTCAGCGCACCGCTAGAGAACATACAAGCAGATCCGGTTTTGGATTTTACGGACAGGGCGGATTTTAAAGCGGCCAGCCGTGGTTTTATTGCCACCATAGACGGGCCGATACATGACGCGGACGGCAAGCCTGTTTACACGCCCGCCGACTATGATTTTCTGGACGGCTCTGCCCCCGCAAGCGTCAATCCGTCTTTATGGCGACAAAGCCAACTCAATGCCAAGCACGGCCTGTTTGAAGTGGTGGACGGCATTTACCAAATTCGCGGTTTTGATTTGTCCAATATGACATTGATAGGTGGTGACACTGGTTGGATCGTAATTGATCCGATGATCAGCAAGGAAACCGCCGCTGCCGCTCTTGCGCTAGCCAACAAGCATTTAGGTGCGCGTCCGGTCAGCGCCGTGATTTTCACCCATTCCCATATTGATCATTACGGCGGCGTGCGCGGTGTGGTTAGCGCGGCGGATTTAGAAAACGGGAATGTGGAAATTATCGCGCCTGTTGGGTTTACCCGCGAAACTGTGTCGGAAAATATATTGGCAGGCAACCAGATGGCGCGCCGGGCCGGATATATGTTCGGAGCGTTTTTACCCAAAAACCCAAAAGGCCATATTGGCTCAGGCTTGGGTCAGGGCATAAGTCTTGGGCGCTCCGGCCTGATAATCCCGAGCCGCGAAATCACCCATACGGGCGAAACTTTGAACGTGGACGGGATTGAAATTGTCTTTCAACTGACACCGGGGGCCGAAGCACCGCAAGAATTTATGTTTTATTTGCCGAAATTCAGAGCTTTTAGCCAAGCAGAAATTATCAACCGCACCCAGCACAATTTGTTGACCCCGCGCGGCGCACAAATCCGCAACGGTCTGGTTTGGGCCAAGCATATTGACGACACCATTCGGATATACGGCGGGAAAATAGATGTGTCCTTTGGCGCGCACCACTGGCCGACCTGGGGCAATGCCGAGGTGTTGGAGTTTTTTGAAAACCAGCGCGACACCTACCGCTATATTCATGACCAAACCTTGCGCCTTGCCAATCACGGCCTCAGCATGATCGAGATAGCCGAGCAGATAAAACTGCCCAAATCATTAGCGTCAAAATTTTATAACCGGGGGTATTACGGCACCACCAATTTTAATGCCAAAGCCCAATATCAATATTATTATGGCTGGTTTGACGGTAATCCGGCCCATCTCAACCCGTTGCCGCCCACCCAGGAAGCCGTGCAGATGGTGCGCTATATGGGCGGGGCCGAGGCCATTATGGAAAAGGCACGGGCGGATTATGGACGCGGCAATTACCGGTTTGTCGCCACGATTTTAAACAAGTTGGTATTTGCGCAGCCTGAAAATAGTGCGGCGAAAAACCTGTTGGCCGAGACCTATACACGTCTGGGTTTTGGGGCCGAGTCGGGGCCGTGGCGGGATTTTTATCTAAGCGGGGCGCAGGAATTAACTAGGCCTCTCAATACCGACATTATTATCAACACCGCCAATCCCGACATGATTGCCAATTTGCCGCTGGATTTGTTTTTTGATCTCATGGCGGTTCGGCTCAACGGCCCCAAGGCGGCGGGGTTGGATATGAAAATCAATTTCGTGTTTACGGATACTGGCGACAAGGCGGCACTTCATTTAAAGAACGCGGTTTTAAATACGCGCATGCATAGCCAATATACAGATGTGGATGCCACGGTGGTTTTATCGCGCTCTGATCTCAACCGTATCATATTAAAGCAAACCAGTTTTCGCAAACTCATGCTGAAAAAGCAGGTAAAAGTGCAAGGGAGTGTGCCGAAATTACAAAAATTCATGGCCTTGCAAGATGATTTTAACTACTGGTTCAATATTGTCACACCTTGAGACAAAACGACCCGGTTATTAGGTCTTACACTTGTCAAGACGGGTTTTTTTGTTAATAAACTACAAGGTTATAAAGTTGCCAGAGGGGCGACGGATTTATAGACGGATTTACAAATCAATTAAAAAAAGGGGTTACCTTATGAAGAAACAAATACTTATTGGCGCATCTGCGCTTTCGCTTATTGTCGCAATGCCAGCATTTGTACAAAACGCACAGGCTCAAGATAATGGGCCAGTGCTCGACGAAATTATTGTGACGGCGCAGCACCGCGCCCAGGGCTTGCAGGATGTTCCGATTTCTGTTGCGGCCGTTGATGCCAGAATTATCCAAGAGCAAAGCATTGTCAAAATCGAAGACCTGACCAGTTTTGTGCCAAATTTCACCTATACCGAAACCGGTATCTCCACCAATTTCTTTATTCGCGGTGTCGGGTCGGGCATCAATCAGGGCTTTGAACAGTCGGTCGGCGTTTATGTTGACGGCGTGCATTTCCCGCGCGGGCAACAAGTCCGCGCCCCTTTCCTTGATCTGGAACGTGTCGAAGTTTTACGCGGGCCGCAATCCATTTTGTTTGGTAAAAACTCGGTTGCCGGTGCCATGAATATTACGACTGCCAAGCCAACTCATGAATTTGAAGGTTCGCTCATGGCGCAACGTGAATTTGTTGACGGTGAAAGCATTATAGAAGGCATGTTGTCCGGGCCAATATCTGACCGGGTTCGCGCCCGTGTCGCAGCCCGTTACCGGGATTTAGACGGCTGGATGACCAATGCTACATTGAACCGCGACGAGCCTCAGCGCGAGGAATTTACCATACGCGGAATTTTGGAAGTTGATGTCACCGATACTTTACAGGCAACTTTCAAGGCGGAAACCAGTAGTTTTGACACCATTGGCCGGAATATTGAGATTGAAAACGCGCAGGCCGTTGGCGGCTTGACCTATGGTCAGTTGTTGGTCAACGTGTTTGGTCAAGACCCTAGCGTCTTAAATGAAGTCCAAGACGGTATCCGGTCTTCTAACGGCGACTTTTCCAACAACAATATGTCCGTATATCAAATGACACTGGACTGGCAGTTGGGTGACCATGATTTGCAAACAATTTCAGCTTTTGAGACTTTGAAATATGATGAAATTTGTGATTGCGACGATACTGGTGCCAATGTATTTACCGCCAACTTACAAGAAGAATACAAGCAGTTTTCCCAAGAAATCCGTCTGACCTCTCCCCTTGGCGACAATTACGATTATATTCTGGGTGCTTATTTCCAAACATCGGATCATAGTTACGAAGACCAGATTGTTGTGGCCACAAATTCCATCCTCGTCCCTGCATTTAGTGCGGCTCTTTCTGGCACGCAAGCGGCACGGATTGCTCAGGTTGACGCAACCGTATTATCTGCATTTGCGCAAGTAAATTGGCACTTTAACGATGATTTGACCCTGCAATTAGGCGGACGTATCACCAATGATAACCGTGATGGTTCGCGTGTGATGAATATCCAGGCGGCAGGCGGCGGCGCTCTTCCTGCGGCGCAAGCTGCGGCAGCAATCGTTTACGCGGCGGGTTTCCAAATCGTTTCGACAAATCTTGAAGCCTTTCCCGGCGCCACACCAATTGGTGGTGGTGCAACAGTTGGAGACCTAGTCAATTTGCTAGGTAGCTCCAGTCCTGTAGGTAGTCGCAATAAAACAACGTTTTCACCTGATGTAAAACTGGTTTGGGACGTAAGCCCTGACACCATGCTTTATGCCAGTTGGGCACAAGGGTTTAAATCCGGCGGCTTTGATTTCCGTGCTAATAACCGAGGCACATTCGCGACGTCCAATGAAGCATTTGAGTTTGGCGACGAAAGAGCCAATAATTTCGAAGTTGGTGGCAAGTTTAAACTTGGTGGTTCCGCCGAGCTAAATGCAACGGCTTATTACACCAAATTTAACGATCTACAGGTCTCTATTTTTGATGGTACGCTCGGCTTTAATGTCCGAAATGCTGCGACTTCGGTTGTTAAAGGTATAGAGCTTGACGGTCGTTGGGCGCTTAGTGACCATGTTCGCCTGAACGGTGGTTTGTCTATTATGGATTTCGAATGTACCGACTTTAGAGACGGTCAATGTTATTTTGGTCAAACCGGGCCGCGTGTACAGCCTAACGGGCTTTGCGATTATACCGGTCTTTCAAACCAGTTGGTGTCTGATGTCTCTGGCAACCTGGCCATAGATGTTGACTATCCCATTGGTGATTACGAAATCACGGGTCTGGCGAGCTTGTTCTATGCCAGTGCCTACGATTCGGCGGCGACCAAAGACCCGTCAGGAATTCAAGACGGGTATGCAAAAATCAATGCGCGTATTGCCTTTGCCCCCCAAGACGGGCCTTGGGAAATTGCTCTACTTGGTAAAAACCTGACCGACGAAATAATCCGCACTTTCACGGGTGATACACCATTGGCGGGTAGTTCCTTTGGCCGCAAAACCAATTACACGTTCTTTAGCCAAGGCCGTACAATTGCCTTGCAAGGACGGGTTAAGTTTTAGCCGCGTACTATTGTAGAGTGTATTTATAGACGAAACGAAAGGCCGGGTTTTCCCGGCCTTTTGTGGTTTACGACTAGGCGTAAATAATATTATGTGTTTAGGAGGGTTAAGCTGATGAAGAATATGAGCGCAGAAGAAGCCGTAACAATTGGAGGCATGCTTTCGCATTTCTCAAAAACATGCCCTGATGCCGAGGCCGCTGTGGAGGGCGATATCCGGCTTTCCTATAGCCAACTTAAAGTCGAAGTAGACAAGGTTTCCAAGGCTTTAATGGCTGCGGGGGTCGGGGTTGGAGACCGGGTCGGTATCATGGCACCGTCCGGTTTGGATTTTTATTTCACATATTTGGCGACCGTATCCATTGGCGGCATCTGGTTTGGGCTGAACCCGCGCTACCAGGAGCCTGAATATAAATATCTCCTGCACGATACTCGCCCAAAGATATTGTTCACGGTGTCGCCGTTTGAAGACAGGGACTATTCAACTGTTTTACAAAATGCCGGAGTTCCAAAAACCCAATATTTTGTTTATGGCACGCCGACAGGTTCGGCCAAGAGCTATGAGAGCCTCATTGAGAAAGCTGCCAGTATTTCGGACGTTGAATTACTTGACCGCCAAAACCAGGTGCAGGCCGAAGATATTGCCGCCATTGTCTATACCTCTGGCTCCACAGGCGAGCCGAAAGGCGCGATGTTGTCCCATAGGGCCATTGTAGGGAGCGCTATTGCCAATGCCAAATGGATGGAGGGCGGCCCCCATAAAGCCCTTTGTTGCTTGCCCATAAACCATGTGGCTTCGCTTAATAATCTATGCATGAATGTTATGGCTGGCGGCGGCCTTATGGTTTTTCATGATCAATTTGATTTGGCCGCCGTCATGACAATCACCAAGCGCGAGCAATTGACATATATGCTCACCAGCCCGACATTTTTGATGATGTTGCTTGCACACGCCGATTTCAGTCTAGAGGCTTTGCGGTCCTTGCGGCTAATCGTTTTGGCGGCGCGGTGACGCCGGAAGATTTAATCAAGCAATACCAGCCCATTGGCGCAAAACTAGCCACCATCTACGGCTTGTCCGAAACTTGCGGCATTATTTCCCATTCTGCACTTGGTGCCAATCTTGATATTATGGCCAATACAATCGGCAAACCCATTGAGGATGCTGAGTGGCGGATATGCGGTGCGGGCGGCGAAACATTGGAGGTCGGCAAGGTTGGTGAATTGCAAATCAAAGGCCCGCATATTTTATCAGGATATTTTAACAAACCAGAAGCAAGCGCCGACGCTATGACGGAAGACGGGTTTTTCAGAACCGGGGATTTATGCACATTGCGCGACGACGGTAATGTAGAGTTTTCAGGGCGGCTCAAAGAAATGTTCAAATCAGGTGCTTATAATGTGTATCCGCTTGAAGTTGAGCGGGCTATAGAGAGCCATGAGCAGGTCGCCATGGCGGTGGTGATCGGTATACCAGATGATTTATACCAAGAAGTTGGCTTTGCATTTATCAAACCCAAACCCGGTCAGGACATAGCCGTGCCCGAATTAAAAGCTTTCCTGCGCACACAAATCGCCAATTATAAAATCCCAAAAAGGTTCAAGCTCGTAGACGATTTCCCGACCTTGCCCAACACAAAGGTCGATAAAAGAGCCTTGAAAAAAATTCTGGAAGAGAGCAATGGATAAATCAAAACCCGACGAAATTACCTTAAAGCGCGATGGTGACATTTGCTTTGTTTGCTTCAACCGCCCTGAGCGCAACAACACGCTGAAACAAACAACACTTCAGGCATTGGAAGAAATAGCTCGCAGTTTTGCGGACGATATAAAAACCAAAGTGGTGATTTTTCACGCGAGCGGAAAACACTTTAGTTTTGGCGCAGATCTGCGCGACATACAAAAGCAAGCCGCTAAAAACCTGCCGTTGGTTTTGCGCCGCCGGCAAATGGCTTTTGGGGCAGATCTGCTCAAATCAATTCAAAACATCCCTCAAGTCACCATATGTGCGGTGCAAGGCACGGCGGTCGGCGGTGCGGCAGCAATTGCCAGTGCATGTGATTTTCGGATTGCTAGCACGGATTGTAAAATTTCTTACGGCGAGGTCAAACTCGCCATGCCGCTGATGTGGCAAGCCTTGCCTTTATGTGTGCAATTAGTCGGCCCGGCGCGTGCGAAAAAAATGATTATGTCTGGTCAGCCGGAAACTGCAGAAACCCTTCTGCACTGGGGCTTTATTGACGAAATTTCAGACCCGGATGAATTACTGGAAAATGCCTTGAAAATGGCCAAACTTTATACATCATTGCCGCCAATGGCCGTCCAAGCCATCAAAAAAAGTATCAATGCCTATAGCGGTGCATTGGACCAAGCGGTGATGCATATGGACACAGACCAGTTTTTATTGTTGCAAACCAGCGCAGACGCCAAGGAGGCTTTCCTGGCCGTGACAGAGAAGCGCCCAGGAAAATTTACCGGAAACTAGGGTCTGTGGACATTTACCACAAACGGCATAAATTGACCCTTTTTGGCTGCAAATCCAATCATTTTTCTTGAATGAGCGGGCTAGTCCTGCGAAAAATGATCAGATTTTCGCTCAAAAACGCCTCAATTTCTACCATTCGCGCCAAATCTCCACAGACCCTAGGGCCGGATGTTTAAGGCGGTTAAGCGCCCGCGTCGCCGCCCGCTTCTTCCTCTGCTTCCGCCGCTAGTTCCGGGTTTTCTGCGGCGAATTTTGCGGCCGCCTTGGCGGCTGCTTTGGCGCGGGCGTTTGATAATGTTTCGAGAATATTATCCATGGCCGCACCGCGCTCCAACTGCATAATTTCTGCAACTTCGCGCACCATGCGGTCTATGGCCCGTTCATATAGTTGGCGCTCGGAATAAGATTGCTCCGGCTGTTCGTCCGTGCGGTAAAGATCGCGCACCACCTCGGTGAGCAGTAATAAATCCCCGGAGTTAATCTTGCCCTCATATTCCTGGGCGCGGCGGCTCCACATTGTCCGTTTAACGCGCGGCCGGCCCTTTAAGGTCGTGAAAGCGTCTTTGAGAACCATGTCATTTGCCAGGCCGCGCATATCGGAGCTTGCAGCTTGGGCGGTAGGGACGCGCAATGTCATTTTGTCTTGTTCAAACAAAATCACATAAACTTCTATTGTAAAATCGACAATGGTCTCTGTCTCAATGGCCATAACCTGACCCATGCCGTGGGCCGGATAGACGATAAAGTCGCCCGCTTTAAACTCAAGCTTGATCTTTTTAGAGGGTGCCTTTTTCTTGACAGTTTTTTTGGAGGCCGCACGCTTGGGCGCAGCAGGTTTCTTATTCAAAGCCATAATTTGGATATTCCTTTAACCACAAACGCGCACACACAAAATGCGTACACACAAACACGCGAGCCGTTTGTAGCTCGCGCCGTATCTTTCCAAGAGTATAACACAAAATTAGCCAAAAAACCAGTCCGTAGCGGGGTTATTTTCAATAAAAATGCAGATTTTGCCTAATCAAGGCTTAAATATAAAACAAATTTTACGGGTCGCCCTTGCCCGGCGCCGGGTCAAAGTATTTTTCAAATTTCCCGGTTTCGTCTTCATATTTTTCGCCGCCTTCGGGTGGCTCGCCCATAATAGTGATATTGGGCCAAATTTCGGCGTATTTGGTATTTATTTCCAACCATTTCCCGTCTTTATCGTCTTCGGTATCCGGCACAATGGCGTCGATGGGGCATTCCGGTTCACAGACCCCGCAATCAATGCACTCGTCTGGGTGGATGACCAACATATTGGCCCCCTCATAAAAACAATCAACCGGGCAAACCTCTACGCAGTCCATATATTTGCATTTTATACATTCGTCTTTTACAACATATGTCATTGCTTGCCTCTCATTACAGTCTTGCTTTACTGCTTGGTACTCTTGGCTTCACTTGGCGCGGGTGGGTGTTTTTGTCAACCACCTAATCTGCTAATTGTGTCAATGCCGCACAGGGGTTTAAGTGCATGTTTTGTACAGTGTACGCGCATATTTGGCCGAGCCGCGTTTTTCGCCTGGTGCAAGAATTTCCATATGTATGAGTTTATCCCCATAGCTAAAGGTCAAACGGTCACCAATATGGACCTCGGCATGAGGTTTTCTCGCCCTGAATATTTGGCCATTGCGCTCAATGCGAACCCGGCCTTTGGCTATGAATGTAGCGGATAGATTACGGGTTTTAAAATACCGGGCCCGGATCAGCCAAACATCCAACCTTGTGCCTGCCTCGCTCAAGATTTCCCGGTTTTGCTTTTGGGTTCGTTTTTGGTTTTAGGTTTCGCTTTGGCTTTGGCTTTGGTTTTTGTCTTGGCTGCCTTGTTTTTGGGCTTTGGCGTGTCCGTATCTTTCAGCTTTAATGCCGCCAGAGCGGCGAAGGGCGAGGCGGCCATAGCGGCCTTATCACCTTTTTGCTTGGGCGGCGCCCAGCTTGTTTGTGCTAATGGCCGGCGCCGGACTTTACTCGCGCCTTTGTTGGCATTGCCAGGTTTGGTTGCCGCTTTTGTTGTCGCCGCAAAATCAGTATATCCAGACATGTCCCGGCGTTTTCGTTCTGCCGGTTTAAATATCGGCTCGGCCGCGCGCGCTTGCGCCGCGCCGGGTTTTTTGTCGGGCATATTGCCCGCTTCAATACCGGTCTCGTCGTCCGGGTTGTGGGACGGCTTATAGCGGGCAGGTTTGCCTTTTTTGCGCACTCTTTTTTTCCACAAACTTAGATGGGTTTCAAAGATCGGCTTGCCGTCGTCGTCGGCTTGGGGGGTGGCAATTTGGTCTTCAAGGGGTTCTTTACGGTGACGTTTTGGTGTATTGTCCGGTTTAGGCTTTTTGCGCACAGGTCCGACAGGTTTTAGGGATGCCAGCGGTGTTGTATAGGCGATGTCTTCGCCTTTTTCCCGCGCGGCGCGAATAAGGGCTTGGCGGGCAAAATAGTCCAGAACATATGTTTGGTGGGCTTTTTCTTCTTCGGGGGTAAATTTTTGGGTGATATTGATATAACCAGCCTTGCTCAGAAAGGCTTCAAAATCTTCAACGCCGCAGCCCAACAAAGAGATCATTTGTTTTTTGATTATAAACCGCCCGTCGTCGCCCCGGTCTTTGACGGCTTGAAAAATCATGTCGGTCAACCGGTTATAAATATCAAACCGGATAAAGCGCGGCCCCTTGCGGGTATAGCCGGCCATATTTAGCGCAGGTTCCGAAAAATTGGGCAGGGCAGGAAGCGACGCCATGCCGTTGGGCGGGAAAAACGGATTGCCGTTGCCGCCGCCGTCTTTATTCCAAGCAAAGGCAAATAAAATGCTGAGGAGCCGGGCCGGTGCGGGCTTCATTAAGTCTTGCATATAAACATAATTATACCCGACAATGCCGCCAAGATTGCGAATATAACCACGGGCCTGGGAACTGGTTTCTTTGATACATTTATGGTGCTTGCGCTGATCCAAATACCCATAATTTTCATAGAGCATATGGGCCAGGGCGCGGGCGTCCTTGAAAGATGTCGGGCTCTCTGCAAATTCCTGCAACCCATGCAGGCATGCCAGTTTTTGGTCGATTTCAAGGCGGAGAAAATCAGATAACCGCCCGAGCGCCCCCGTGCGCAAGACCTCATTGCCAAGCTCGCCGCCGATCAACTCCACCTTGGGCTTCAATAAACTGTCACCAGCCATCAATTTACCGACGGGCTTACCCGCCCATAAAATTTCGCCGTGATCAGACAGGCTTATTGCCCCTTGGCCGCATCCGGTCATTTGGGTCAGGCGGCGGTCAATTTCTGGGGCCAGCGCTTTTTTCGCCGCTTGTGTCACGGCTTTGGTCTCAAGCTCTCCGTCGGTTTTTATTTGCGTGAACAAGAGCCCGTGCAACTGCCCGAGCAATTGACCTTCTGCGGTTATCTTTCCGTCTGGCGCGACATCAACTTCCATGTCCAGTTTTTCTCCTATTCCCTTTAACAAAACGCTGGTGCGCCGATCGACAAATTTGTCGACCAGTTTTAAGTGTAGCGCATCTGACAAGCGGGTTTCAACCATTTGTGCCTGCTTTACCCAGTCTTTATGGTCTAAAAGCCAATTTTTCTTGTGGGCGATATATGTCCAGGTGCGGATATTGGCAAGGCGTGCGGCGAGCATTTCAACCGTGCCGCCAAGCTCGTCAAGGCGCGAGATGTTTTGCGCCATATAAGCGTCTGGCAATATATCGTCGCCCCTGCGCAAATTTGTGTGAATATTATCCAGCAATCTGGCATGGGCTTCAGGGCCGAGGTCGGGGAAATCGGGAATTTGGCAAATTTCCCATAGGGTTTTCACGTCTCGGGTGCTGTGAATATTTGCTTCAATATCGTGAAGCTTGCACAGGCGTGACAAGACCAGTTCATCCGCAGCAGGCGCAATTCTGCGCAAGCCCTTGAGCCCCGGCGGGGTGGCCAGGCTGTTCTTCAAACCCTCTATTGAGCTATAATCAAGTGCGGCCCCGCGCCATTGGGCTTGGTGGACGGGTGCGAAAACATTGTTCTGGATACGGGCAATAATATCGTCGTCTATAGGCAAGCACGCGCCCGTCGTGCCGTAACTGCCGGGCTTGCGAAACCGTCCGGCCCGCCCGGCGATTTGAGCGGTTTCGGCCGCGCTGAGATAACGTCTGCGCTCACCGTCAAATTTACGCAAAGACGCAAATGCAACATGGTCCACATCCAGATTAAGTCCCATGCCGATAGCATCTGTCGCCACCATATAATCAACTTCACCGCTTTGGTACAAGGCCGCTTGTGCATTCCTTGTGCGCGGGCTCAACGAGCCCATGACCAATGCGGATCCGCCGTAATTACGCCGCATCAATTCGGCCAAGGCATAAACCTCCCCGGCCGAAAATGCCACCACGACCGTCCTTTTGGGCAGGCGGGACAGTTTTAAATGGCCTGCGTAGGATAGCTCGGAAAAGCGCTCGCGGGTCATGAAGCGGGCTTCGGGGACAAGTTTTTCTATAAGGGGTCGGGCCGTGGTTGCGCCGAGCAATAAGGTTTCCTCCACCCCGCGTGCGTGCAACATCCGGTCTGTAAAAACATGGCCGCGCTGTGGGTGGTCGAACATTTGCACTTCATCAATGACGACACTGGCAAATTTCCCGGCCCGAATATCAGCCATAGGCATGGCTTCTGTCGTACAGATTTGGTAGCGCGCATGGGGCGGGATGATTTTCTCCTCGCCGGTAATCAGTGCGCAGGCCGCCTCGCCTTTATGGCGCACGGCGCGTGCGTAAACTTCCCGCGCCAACAAGCGCAAGGGCAGGCCGATCACGCCGCTTGTGCGTGCTAGCATGCGCTCCACCGCATAATGGGTTTTCCCCGTATTGGTGCCGCCAAGCACCGCCGTAATTGTTGACTTGAAATACATATTTGACCTTTGTACCATAGCCCTATGGCACTTGAACATTTAATCTTGATGCGGCACGCAAAATCTTCCTGGAAACATGAGGGCCTGACCGATCACCAAAGACCGCTTAACAAGCGCGGCCGCCGGGCCGCCCATGCTATTGGCTCTATATTGCAGGCCCGCAAACTCATGCCGGCGCATATTTGGTCGTCGGACAGCCAACGCACCCGCGAAACCGTCGCCCACGCATTTCCCAATATGGACATAGCGCCCGTTTGGCAAAACGGGTTTTACCATGCATCCGCCAACCAAATTTTATATGTATGCGGCGAGCAGGGCGAACCGGACGGGGGGGCTTTATTGTTAATGGGCCATAATCCGGGGTGGGAGGATTTAGTTTTTCATTTCTCCGGCCTGTCCAGACGCATGCCCACAGGCGCTTGCGCCATTTTTAAACGTGTAAGCGCAGATGCGGACTGGTTGGCGCGTGAAAGTTGGCAGTTGGCAGATCTGCTTTATCCGCGAGATTACGAAACAAGAGATTAGGGAACGCTCTAGGCCCTGATCCTAAACTAAAAAAACGGACAGGAAAACCTGCCCGTCTTTCATTGTCTAAAAACGTATAAGCCGCAAATCCAGGTTAGGATTTGTCTTTCGCAGCATCTTCTTTAGTTTCGTCTTCTTTAGCCTCTTCAGCAGGGGCCTCATCTTTGGTTTCTTCAGCAGGCGTTTCTTCTTTGGCCTCTTCGGTTGGAGCCTCCTTAGCTTCTTCTTTTGCTTGTGCGGCGGCAGCTTTCTCGGCTTCAAGAGCTTCGGCGGCGGCGACTTTTGCGGCAGCGGCAGCTTCTTTAGCGGCTTCTTTGGCTTCTATTTCAGCGGCGGCGCGGGCTTCTTCCTTGCCTTTGCGGGCTTGGGTAAGCTCCAGAGCTTTGGCGCCCGGCTTACCTTTAATCGGGTTATTGCCGTGCTTCCATTCCCACAAACCAGCTGCGCCTAAAAAGCGGGCAACGCGCTCGGTCGGGCGTGCGCCTTTGGCCAGCCATTCTTTAGCTTTATCGGCGTCAACAATGACCCGGTTTTCATCGGTTTTGGCCAAAAGTGGATTATAGGAGCCAATGCGTTCGATATAGCGGCCATCACGCGGAGCGCGGGCATCCGCGATTACGATACGGTAAAAGGGACGTTTTTTAGACCCGTGACGGGCCAATCTGATTTTAAGTGCCATGATAATATTTCCTTTAGTTATGGTTGTTGAATAGAGTTTTGGCACCTGCCAGCCCGTCACGGGTGACATTTCCCGGTCGGGGCTTCGCCCCTCCACGCCTCTTGTGACGGGCCAGTCTGATTTTAAGTGCCATGATAGTATTTCCTTTGTTAAGTTAAATCAAAATTATGTAGTTAGTTATTTCTTTTGGGGGCCGCCCAGACCGGGCAGACCTCCACCAAGGCCGGGAAGTCCTTTGCCACCAAGTCCGGGTAAACCTTTAGGTGGTCCCCCACCCATTTTCTTTTGCATATCTTCCAGCATTTTCGGATCCATACCGTCCATGCCGCCGCCCATACCCCCTGGCATTCCAGGCATGCCGCCGCCCATACCCTGCATCATGCCGCGCATGCCGCCTTTGCCCATTTTCTTCATCATATCGGCCATTTGGCGGTGCATTTTCAACAGCTTGTTGACATCAGCAACCTGCATGCCCGAACCTGCCGCGATGCGTTTCTTGCGCGATGCTTTGATCAATTTCGGATGGGTGCGCTCCCAAGGGGTCATGGAGAAAATAATCGCTTGTTGGCGGGCCAGTAATTTGTTCTCGGCCCCGCCCATTTGGTTCATAGCTTTGCGCATTTTGCCCATGCCGGGCATTAATTTCATCAAGCCGCCCATGCCGCCCATCTTGTTTATCTGCCCAAGCTGTTTGGCCAAATCGTCCAGATCGAACGTGCCTTTCTCCATTTTCTTTTGGAGTTTAGCGGCTTCTTTTTCGTCGATAACCTCGGCGGCTTTTTCCACCAAAGAGACAATATCGCCCTTGCCAAGAATACGCCCGGCAATGCGCTCGGCGTCAAATATTTCCAGCCCGTCAAGCTTTTCGCCAGTGCCCAGAAATTTAATCGGCAAGCCAGTTACGGCCCGCATGGACAAAGCCGCACCGCCGCGCCCATCGCCGTCAATCCGGGTTAGGATCAGGCCTGTTAGCGGCAAACGGTCATGGAAACGCTTGGCGGTTTCCACTGCGTCTTGCCCGGTCAGGGCATCGGCGATCAACAATGTTTCAACCGGATTGGCCAATTTGGCCACCGCCGCTACTTCGTCCATCAATTCGTCGTCGAGGGTGGTGCGGCCCGCCGTGTCTAAAAACACCACATCATACCCGCCGAGCTTGCCCTCGCTCATGGCCCGCTTGGTGATCGCTATGACGTCTTCGCCCTTGACGATGGGGAGGAAGCCAACACCGGCTTGTTCGGCCAAAATGCCGAGCTGTTCCATAGCCGCCGGGCGTCTTGTGTCGAGGGATGCCAGCAAAACTTTCTTCTTGGCTTTGGTGCGCAGGAATAATCCGAGCTTGCCGGACGTGGTAGTTTTACCGGAACCTTGCAGACCCGCCATCAGGATGAAAGCCGGCGGGCGGACGCTTAAATTCAAATGCGACGAGGCCGGAACTTCTTCGCCCTCAATAGTTTTACCACCGAGCATTTCCACAAGTCCGTCGTGGACGATTTTGATGATTTGTTCGCCGGGTTTAACCGAGCGGATCACTTTTTCGCCGACCGCTTCGGACTTGATGTTGGCTATGAAATCCTTGACCACGGGCAAGGCCACATCGGCCTCAAGCAGCGCAATGCGGATTTCGCGCATGGCGGTGCTGACATCCTTATCGCTAAGGGCGCCGCGTCCGGTCAGTGTCTCGAATACGCCGCCGAGGCGGTCGCTTAATGCTTCAAACATAAATTACTTTGTCTCAATACTTCAATGCCCCATACACAAATATCCCCGGTGAACATATAATGTCGACCGGAGGACCCTGCTTATATCATCCGCCCCAAATAAGGGTAAGTACGGGATCGTATAAGTCAGAGCGCAAATTAAGTTGCGCGTAGGATTGCGCGGCTTATAGGGGGGTGAGTTGGGGGTGTCAACGGGGTTTTATCCATCAATAACTGTCACCCCCACACCCCGCTCATACCTGTGCATACAGGTATCCATAACCGTAATTTCGGTGTATCCTCGGTAGTGTAGCGATAGACCCCTGTATGCACAGGGGTGAGCGAGGTGTGGGTGGGGAGGTTAGGCACTTAATTTTCGGGAACTTGCACAAAAGCCTAGGTAAAAATTTAGACCGGCATCAGCGATAAAGGAGTGCCTTGCGACCCTAATTAAAAGTGAAATTCAATAAGATACGGATTTCTTGATATATATTGTAGAATTGGATAAACTCCCCGCATGAAGATTGAAATCGAACATCCGGGCATTATGCTGAAAGAGGATTTTCTTGATGATTTGGGTGTTAAGCTCGGCAGCTTTGCCCGTGCTATCGGTGTGGATAGAGCGGCCATCAAACATCGACGGAAAGCGTGCCATCACAGCCGACATGGCACTTCGGTTCGGCTTATTTTTCAATATGAGCGCATGTTTCTGGCTCAATCTGCAAAAAGACTATGAACTGCGGGTGGCCAAGCGAGATAAACTTGCGGAGTTGGAGCGAGTTGTTGAGCGGTTTTTGTGATGCTTTAATGCCGAAAATGTCGCATACCCGTAAACACCATTGCTAGCCCCGCTTCGTCGGCCGCTGCAATCACTTCTTTGTCGCGCATTGAGCCGCCGGGTTGGATTACGGCTGTGGCACCGGCTTTGGCGGCATGCAAAAGCCCGTCTGCGAACGGGAAGAAAGCGTCTGAGGCGCAGACACAGTTTTTGGTGCGCGGATCAATCCAGCCTGCGGCCTCTCTCGCGTCTTCGGCTTTGCGGGCCGCAATACGGGCGCTGTCTATGCGGCTCATTTGACCGGCGCCAATGCCCGCCGTCGCGCCGTCTTTGACATAGACAATGGCGTTGGATTTTACGTGTTTGGCCACCCGCCAGGCGAACAGCATATCAGACATTTCGCGCTCATTAGGTTGACGTTTGGTGACGACTTTGAGATCGCTCTCGACCACATGACCATTGTCGCGGTCTTGCAGCAATAACCCGCCCGCCACATTGCGCATGGTGCGTCCCGGCTCTAGCGGGTCGGGCAGACCGCCGGTAATCAACACCCGGATATTTTTCTTGTCTTTTAAAATATTCATACATTCCGTGTCCATATCCGTACAGATAATCACTTCGGTAAACACCTTGGTGATAGCGCGGGCCGTGTCTGCGTCGAGCATGCCGTTAATAGCCACGATACCGCCAAAGGCCGAGACCGGGTCGCAAGCAAGGGCGGCTTTATAGGCCCCCAACAGTGTGTCGGCCTGGGCGACGCCGCACGGATTAGCGTGTTTGATAATGGCTACGCAGGGCTTTGCCCCATCTTCTTGTGCGCCAAATTCCGCCACCAATTCGAAAGCCGCATCTGTGTCGTTTATGTTGTTGTAGGATAATTCTTTGCCTTGCAATTGCCGTGCGGTGGTGACACCGGGGTGGGATTTGCCAGATGTATAAAAAGCCGCGCTCTGGTGCGGATTTTCGCCGTAGCGCAATTTTTGCCGCAGTGTGCCACCTTGTGCGATAAAATCAGGGCTTTTGATATCGAGCGTCTGGGCGAACCAGTTGGATATGGCCGCGTCATATTGGGCGGTACGCCCGTAAGCTTTGGCCGCCAATTTTTTGCGAAATTTAGCACAAGTAGCGCCTGCGTGCTCGTCCATATCGCCGAGCAATTTATCAACACTAGCCGCGTCGACACAGACCACTACATGTTTGTGGTTTTGGGCCGCCGCCCGGATCATGGCCGGGCCGCCTATGTCGATATTTTCAACGCAAGTGTCGTAATCGGCTCCGCTAGCAACGGTTTCCTCGAACGGATATAGATTGACAATCAGCAGGTCAATTTTCGGGATATCGTGTTCGTCTAGCGCGGCCATATGATCGCCTAAATCCCGGTCAGCCAACAAGCCGCCGTGGATTTTCGGGTGCAGGGTTTTTACCCGCCCATTCATCATTTCGGGAAAACCGGTGATGCTTGCCACTTCGGTCACCTCAAGTCCGGCGTCCCGCAAAGTCCGGTATGTCCCGCCCGTAGACAAAAGGCGCACCCCCCAATTGCGCAAGGCTTTGGCTTGGTCAATGAGGCGGGATTTATCCGAGACAGAAATCAGGGCGGTTTGTATCTTGTGTGGCTGGCTTGTCATGGTCATATCTTTTTCTGGGGTATAGTTTTTTAGAGAATCACTTTATGAATGAGAAGCCCCCGCTACCATATCTACTGATTTTTAGAAAGGCCGCCATTTGGTTCAAATTCGGGAGCTTCAAATTCGGATTTGGGCCATATGCGCCCGGCATTTTCTACCTTGGTTGTTTCGACTTGCCGGGTTTTTGTATCGTGTCCATGCGTTTTAGGGTCCAACGCACCCTGTTGGATTTGGTTTGCCCGTCGCTGTCCCCATATGCTTGGCCGTAAATCACCAATTGCTCGCTAGGACGCGGGCGGCATCCGTCTGCCAGATATACGGAGGGTTCCAATTTGAGCGGCCCTCCGCCGCCTCTAATGTCGGCTCTAAACCGCCAACCCGTTCCGTCTTGCAAAATCAACAAAGCGCTGTGGCCATTTTGCGCCAACGTCACTTTTACATCCGGGTGTAAGTGAAACCGCAAAGCAAAATCTATTTGGTCGCGGCGCAAAGGCGCGTGTCCCAAAGGCAGAAACAACTGATCTTCCGCACGTATATCTGTACCCGTTAAATCCATATAAAGCCGCCGACGGTGGCATAAACCGTAGGCTTTCAAATACCCGCTATGGCTCGCTTCCAACCATGTGCCGTTTTCCTGGTCAGTGCGGGAACATTTTACCCCGCCCGCATTTTGTAACACCGCCGGGCCAAGCAAATTTGCGCTAAAGCCGGGCGGTAACAACTTGCCGGTATCGCAATTGTCCAAAACCAGTGTCGAGTGCGCCGCCGTGCAGCGCATGGACTGCCGCCAATGTTGTGGCTGATCTGGATTCCAGCCGCAATTGACAATCATCGGCCCGCAAGCGGTTGACATTTCAAAGGCGAGGGGTGCCAGATGGGCTTCCCAATCATAGGGCCTGGGGGCTACATCCCCCACATCAATCATGACAACGGTTCCGGTTCGGTCCAGGCGGTGCAATTTTGTGTGGGGCGCATATAAAAAAGCTTTCGCCTTTAAATTGGCGGCGCCCAACAGGTTTTTTATTTGGCGCGGATCGCCCGTTTGCGCGCCGTTAAAACCAAAGCCTCTGCCGTCCGGTGCCGTGAAAAACATGACCATAGGAGCGAGGCGGTCAATGGCTCTGCGAATTTCCTTTGATCCCGCTATGCCGCGCGCGTCCAATGCGGCTTCGGTGCGAAGCAGTATTTTTAGGGCTTCGCGGGTTTGTTCAGGCGAGCGGCTGATATGACCGCCGTCCGCATGAATTTGTTTTTCGATTTCGTCGTCAAGCAGATCAAGCCCGTGGTCAAGCAATGTATCTTGCTTGCCGTCAAAGCAAGCGCCGCCGACCACCAAACATGCGACCGCCTTTAAGCGGCTTAACCCGGCGGGTGTGCGGCCATATGTTTTGCGCAAATGTTTAAGCTGGCGAAACAAAGATGCCCGCCGGTTGGCCGCAAGCTGGTCGTCCTCCCCCACGAGCAAGGTCTGCCAATTGCCGAGCCAGGCAAAAATCCGGTCTGTGAGAATATCGTCCTGCCATGCATAGGGGTTCCATTTACCGTAAACATCAATCCACCGATCAACCAAATGCCGGGCCTTTTTGCTGGCATGTGTACAAAGTTCGGGGTTTTTTCTGGCTAGGGAATTGGAAAGAGCCACGGCTGTTAACCCGTCTAGCCAGTCAAAACTGTGCAATTTTCTGGCATAAATTTGTGCAGGCGCGGGGATGGACCAAGGGTCTCCCTGGGCGCCAACATCAAGGCTTTGGCTGCCAAAATTCATGCGCCCGTCAAGCAGCTGTATCCCTTGGTCAACATCACCCAGATTTAAGGATTTAGGCAGGCTGGCAAAATCTGGGGTTTGGGTTTTGCTCAAACGAAAGGCGCGGGCAGGTGCGCCAAGTTCGGTGGTCATACGCCGCCACAGCTTTCGCAGGCCTGCAAGGGCAAGATCGCCTGTTCCAATTCGCCGTGCCATGTCTCTACCTCGTAAAACTATCCGTCCATATCAGCCCTAAAACTTACGCGCAAGCGCCATAACCACCTAGACCCTGAGCCTGGGGGCCTAGCTTAATGTCACACAAAAAACCCCGCCTTGCATTTGCAAAGCGGGGCATAATTCATCAATACGTTAATTGATTATTTGAACCATTATTTGCGAATAGGCCTGTAAACAGGGGCCTGATGATGGGGCGCTGGCTGATAGCCAGTATTTATATGAGGCGCTGGCGGGTGGATGATGATGGGTGTAGGAGATACCATACAATTTCCGCTATGGGATCGTACCGTGCCAGATGAGCAATGCAGCGCACCACTTGTCGTCGTGGTTGTCGTATGGGTAGCCCCGTGGGTAATACCTGTATAGGTCGAGCCGCCGCCTGTTATCATGCACGTACCGTCGCCAGCCGGCCTTGTTCCGGTTGGGCAATTGATCGGCCCGGCCTGTATGGTCGTTGGCGTATGCGTTGGGATATGGGTTTGTATAGGCAGGGGCGCGGGTTGGGTGTAAATTGGGGCGGGTGCTACGCAACCTACAGCGCCAATTTGTGAACAATCCGTGTAAATCACACCGGGGCTGACAGCCTGTCCGCCAATGACGGTGCTTGTATGTGCAGGGCTGTAAGCCGTCCCCACATGGGGGGTTACCACCGCACCACATGATGCGCCAGCGCTGCAAGCACTGCCGCCGCTTTCGTACTCATAAATACTGCCGTAGCGACTTCCCGCCGTGCTGCTGGACGCACAGGCACCCAATGTTAACGCTACCACACCTGCGCCAACCACCAGGCTGGACTTAATCTTATTTCTGCCGCTCATTAGAGCCTCCCGTTTTGATACACTCACATCCATTTGCGCTTTAGTTAAGCGCCTTAATGCGTACTCTTGCAATATTTAAGCCAAAACTCTTAAGAATTGGTCTAAGCTTGTACATATTTGAGCCACTATGGCATATTTTTGCTTAACAGCGCGTGAATGCTGCGATAAAAAATCCATCCATACCACCTTTTTCGTGTAAAAAGTGTGGTAAAATTCTCAATGCCCCAGCTTTAACCGCCTTGGTCGCCGCTTCTTTGGGTGCCACTTCTTTGGCTAATAGGGCGGGTATTTTAAGTATCTGTGTATCTAGCAGTGAATTAAGGCGAAAATCTGTTCGTTTTTGTTGAAATTTCTGTATTTGCGCCTCGCCCTCTTGGGGTTGTAGTGAACAAGTACAGTAAATCAGCGTGCCGCCGGGGCGAACATGGCGCGCGGCGGCGGTTAGCATTTTTTCTTGTAGGCGGGCCAGGCTTTCGACATTTTGCGGGGTTTTTGTATGCAAAACATCGGGCCGGCGGCGAAAAGTGCCTGTGGCCGTGCAGGGTGCATCCAAAACAACGCAGTCGAATCCCTCTTCGGTAAGCCCTTTTTCGGTAAAATCGTCATTTCCCTCGGCGCCGTTTTCGCGCCACTTAATGACATCGCCCACCACAATATTGGCATTTAGTCCGGTGCGGTTTAAATTTTCCCGCACCCGTTCCAACCGTTCAGGGTTTTTGTCCAAGGCCGTTACATCTGCGCCTGCCGCCGCCAATTGCAAAGTTTTTCCGCCCGGCGCAGCGCACAAATCCAGTACGCGCTTGCCTTTGAGATCGCCAACAAGCTCGGCCAAGACCCGCACCGGCAGGGCGGCGGAAATATCCTGTACCCACCAATTGCCGTCTTTAAATCCCGGCAAAGCCTGTACATCCCCGGCCTTGTCCATGCGCACCGTGCCGCCGGGCAATACCGTACCGCCGGGCACAGAAGTGCCGGGGTCGCCAGTTACATCCTTGAGAGCTACATCCTTGAGAGTGATATCTAAGGGCGGTTCGCAGGCCAGCATATCTGCCATAGCCGCCAAAGCCGTGTCCCCGTAGGCTTCTTGCCAAGATGTGCGCAACCAGTCGGGAATATTGTCTATTGTTTGCGTTTGCGCTAAAAGTTCGGCGCCGCGCTCCCCGACCCGGCGCAAAACCGCATTGGCCATGCCGGCCATATGGGCGGTTTTCTTGGAACGGCGCAAGAGTGCAACACTGCCGTTGACGGCGGCGTAGGCGGGGGGTTGCAAAAATAAAATCTGGGCGGCGCCGCACCGAAGCACGGAGAGGGCCAGATCAGGCGGTGTTTTTTTGAGAAACGGGGCTATCACTTTGTCGATTTGCCCAAGTCTGCGAAACACGGTGGCGGCGATCAGGCGGGCAAA
>JAJRSJ010000001.1 GCA_024278855.1 Alphaproteobacteria bacterium
AACATGGCATATTCCTGTGGTTATGGTGACAGCCCTCGAAGAAACCAAAGACAGAATTCGGGGCCTAAAGGCAGGTGCGGATGATTTTATCACCAAGCCCATTGACGATTTTAATCTTCTGGCCCGGATCAAATCATTATTGCGCCTAAAAATGGTAACCGACCAATTGCTCAGCCATACGGGACAGAGCATGGAAAATTCTCGTCCGGTCCTAGAGCTTCTCGATAATCGAGGTGGGCGAATTTTGATTGTGGATGACCATATACAAAAACTTGAGAAAATATCCAAATCATTGGTGGGCCGCCATGAAACCATCATGGAAACAGACCCAAAGAAAGCCATTGCTCTGGTTGGGCCAATGATCGACTTGGTGATCGTAAGCTTGGTCTCCAGTAAATTTGACGGCCTCAGGTTTTGTGCGCGTCTGCGTGCAGATGCCGCTACACGGGACATTCCGATTTTAGCTATTGGCGATCCGGACGCCGAAGCACAAATGGTGCGGGCTTATGATATTGGTATCAATGATACCCTTATGCGTCCCATTGAAACACAAGAATTACAAGCCCGTGTCAACACCCAGATCAAGCGCAAATTTTATGCGGACAGTCTCAAGGATAATTTCAATGAAAGCATGGAAATGGTGGTCACCGACCCGATGACAGGTCTGGGAAATCGCCGCTTTTTTGACCGCTCAATTGCCCCCCTATTTGATCAGGTCAATGAAAATGGCCACGTGTTCTCTGTGGTGATTTTTGATGTGGATCATTTCAAGCGGGTCAATGATATTTTGGGCCATGATGTGGGCGATATTGTCCTTAAAGAAGTGGCGGCGCGGCTCGCGTCAAATTTACGCGGTGTTGATATTGTCAGCCGCTACGGCGGCGAAGAATTTATCATTGCCATGCCCGACACTAATCAGGCAGAAGCCATACTCGCCGCCGACCGAATGCGGGAACTTATTGGCGGAACCTCCATAAATGTAGACGATCAGGCATTTAGTGTTTCTGTCAGCGCGGGCGTAGCTGAAACCAGACCTGGCGAGAAGTTTAGAGATGTTTTCAAACGCGCAGACGCAGCCCTCTATATTGCCAAACAATCCGGACGCAACCAAGTGTGCGGCGCAGACCAAAACGAAATCGCGGCTTAAAGCGCCAAAAAAGCCGCTTGCAGCTTGCGCATATCTTCTGGCAATTCACTGTCAAATGACAAAGCTTGTTTTGTAATGGGATGGACAAACCCCAGAGTTTTCGCATGTAAGGCTTGGCGCTCAAACCCGCCCAGAGCGGTGCGGAGTTTAACTTCAGCTTCGGATGTGGCGGTTTTAAATGCCCCCGTCTTGCCGTAAACACTATCGCCCAATATGGGGCAGGCAATATGAGCCATATGCACACGAATTTGGTCGGTGCGCCCGGTCTCTAACCTGCATTCGACGATCGAAACAAGTGGCATGCTGAGCGATGCGCCTTTCATGCGGCCATAGCCTTTGATAAAGCTGTAATTTGTAATGGCTATTTTACCGTGAGGTGGCTTTCCGCTTGCGATACTGCGGGCATCTTGTTTTTTGACCACCCCCATTTTTTTACGGTCATGGGGTGAGCGGGCCAGGCGGGTTTCAATACGGCCTTCTCTCGGATTGGGCGCGCCGCGCGTCATACAAACATAAACCCGCTCTACCTTGTGGGCGGCGAACTGTCTGGATAAGCCTTGGTGAGTTTTATCGTCCTTGGCCACCACCAATAACCCCGTGGTATTTTTGTCAATGCGGTGGACTATTCCGGGGCGCAACACACCACCAATGCCCGACAAGCTGTCACCGCAATGATGCAGCAAGCCGTTCACCAAAGTCCCGGACCAATTGCCAACCGCCGGATGCACGGTGAGCCCGGCCGGCTTATTGACCACAACTAAATGCGCGTCCTCATAAACTATGTCCAATGCCAAATCTTCAGGTTCCGGGATAGCCGTAACTGGTGCGGGGACGGTGATTTCGTAGACCACACCCTCGACTATTTTAGTCGTAGGCTTAATCAGTGCAACTTTGTCGCCGCGCACCTGCCCAGCTAAAATCAAAGCTTTAATGCGTGAGCGCGATAAATCTGCCCACTGGGCCAGATATTTATCCAACCGCTTACCCGCGTCTTGTTCTTCCGCTAAATTTACAAATATATCACTCATGCCAAGCCTATTAGGGACAAAATGCAAATGGGGAAACCCCAAATCAAACTTGGTGCCTATTTGGACACATAGGATTTGCGGATCTCCACAACCTTTATGCCCAAAGCCGCCGCGCGGCGTTTGAATAATGGTGATGCTTGACCCAAAATATGCACTTTGGCTCGCCTGTAACTGGTACCAGGCCCAGCCACAGCGGCGAGGTTGGTGATAGTCGGTGCAATTTCAGGGGTCCATTTCAGATAATCAACCGCGAACGGCAATATCAAGGTATTGCTCTTATCCAAAGCAATGACAGACGGTAAATCCGCTGCAAAAGCTTTGATCCGTTTGTTTGCAACCATATAGGCGAAATACTGATAAACCGCAACGCGGCTGTCGGCAACAAACCGGGTGGACGACGTTGCAGCCTCGCTGATCATGCGGGTTTTGTAAACTCTGGTTCCAAATGTCGAAACCGCTTTGACCAGTTTGGTGCGTGAAATATTTGTAAATGCATCACTTCCGTATAGCTTGGAAATATCTTTTTCACTGACACCCCAACTTAACAGCAACGCTTTTTCACGCTTTCTGGTTTTATGGGCATCTTTATAATTAGTGACAAATTCTGCATTATTATAATAGCCAACCCCGGTCGTCACAGCATCAAGCACGTCCACACCTGACACGGTATAGCCAAATTTTACGGCTGTAGATGTGTAAGCAGCGGTATAGGCCAAGCGGTCCACCTGTCTTTGAAGCACTTTATTTTGCGAATAGGGGGTGGTGCCAACTGAAGCGTGGATTTCGTGCGCAGCGCCGTGCTTGCCGACAATGGAATTAACACCCGACCATATGTCTTTCCCGGCCTTGGAAGCACAAGCCCCCAAACTGCTGCATCTTGTACCCGTGGCACTGGTGGTTATGCGCCATCCCGTTACTCCCAACTCCTTGATGCCCACAGCCAAGCCGCCGACGATCTCGGCGGCACCAGAAGGTACAACCATAAGTGCATCTCCGGCAGTCTCTGCCACACTAAACCGGTCAACTGTACCCTGTACAACCCGTGCCGGCGTTGTCACCAGGTTAAGCGTGCGCCCAATCACGGCTCTACCAGCCGCACCAACTGTGCTTCTTTGCTTGAGGGCTTCTGTGGCGTGGATTTCATGTATCAAAATACGAGCTTGTTCCGTGCCTTGCACAATATAGGTAAAATCCGCAGTTGTGATTTTATAGGTATTGGCAAACCCGTCATTCCACGCATAGGGAGAAACACGGTGTTTTGAACTTTGGATCAATTTCGCAGCTAAAAACTGGCGAACATCAACCATGCCAGAAGCCTCAAAACCACGGGCTGGTTGTACTGTCTCTTGTTTAGGCATGGCCACATTGCCTTGCTGCCCTGCAAGGCTTTGACAGGCTGTCAGTCCTGTGAGAACCACAAGCCCGCCTGTTAAACCAATGATTTGTCGACCAATGTTCATCACATCTCTTATTTGGGGGCCACAATATAGCATCAAATGCTAAGCTTGTCAGCTTGATATATTTTTGCGCAAATTACCAGAGAGAAATAAGCTTTAGTTGCTTTAGTGAATTTCCACGACCTGCACACCAAAACGGGTAGCACGCTGGGTGAACAGCGGCGAGGCTTGACCCAACACATGAACACTGGCCCGCTTATATGGTTTGTCAGGCCCGGTTAAAGCGGCAAAACCTGTGATGGTCGGCGCAAGCTCCGGTGTCCAGCGCAAATAATCGGCGGCGAACGGCAGGATCAGGGTATCGTCTGCGCCCAAAGCAACTGCGGCGGGCAGATCCGCCACAAAAGCTTTGACTTGGCCATTAATGACCATTTGCGCCAAATATTGGTAGATTTTGACCCGGCTATCCGCGACAAAACGGCTTGGCGCGCTAGCAGCTTCGCGGATCATGCGCGCTTTATATGGGTTTTCGCCAAATGTTGAGACGGCGGCGAATAAGTTCGAGCGCGTTGTGTGTGTGAAAGCGTCGCTGTTATAAAGCTTGATAATATCTCTTTTGCTAACCCCCCACTCGCCCATTAAAGATTGTTCAATTTCGCGGGCCTTGCGGGGGTCTTTATGATTGACGACAAATTCACCATTATTGTAATAGCCAACCCCCGTAGACAAAGGCGCAATAAGGGGCGCGCTGACAAATACCATACCTAATTTCATGCTGGTGGAGCCAACGGCGTCGGCGGTCGCCAAGCGGTTGACCTGGCGTTGCAGTTCTTTGTTGTCGGAATAAGGGTCGGTACCCAGATCGGCGTGAATTTTCTTGGCCGCTGCATCTTTCCCGCTTAATGCACTGACCCCGGACATAACATTGCCGCCGGCCTTGGAGCTACATCCGCCCACACCTTTGCATTTTTTCCCGGTAGAATTGGTCGTCATACGCCATCCCGTCATGCCGAGTTCCTTGAGACCAAGGGCAAGATTACCAACAATATCTGCCGCGCCGGACGGCACGACCATAAGCTTTTTTTGAGCGCCTTTCGCGGCACTAAAGCGGTTCACCGTGCCTTTTACGGCCCGTACAGGTGTGGCCGCCAAATTTAGCGTGCGCCCAACTGCCGCCTTGCCGACAGCTACGGTGGCACTTTTGCGTCTAAGTTGGTCTGTAGCTTCTATTTCGCGCAGACGAATCAAGGCTTGGTCAGTGCCTTGGACAATATGAACATGATCGGGAGTTTCTATGCGGTAGGTATTGGCATAGCCATCATTCCAAGCTTCGGGATCAACCCGGTAAATCGGGCTTTGCATCAAATCAGCACCGATAAACTGGCTAGCGCGCACTGTGCCTGCTGTTTCAAAACCGCCCTGTGTTTGTACGGATTTCCCATGGACACGAGGCGCATCATTATTGCGCTTGGCTATACTTTGGCAGGCAGACAATCCGGTAATAAACACAAAGGCGCTTATGGAAACCCACGTAAAGTTTAAAAATCTTCTACCAATTTTCATCATATCTCTTATGTAAAGGACTTATTTATAACCCATGATGAACATTATAGAAATTTTGGCGGCGTAAAGCAATAATCGAAAGATAATTATGGAACTGACATTATACAATTCACTGATACGGGAAAAACGGCCGTTCAAGCCCGCCGACCCCAAGCGCGTCACCATGTATAATTGTGGCTCCACGGTGTATTCCTACGCCCATATCGGCAATGCGCGAGCGGCGGTGGTGGCGGATGTGCTGTTTCGGGTGCTCAGGCATATTTACGGCGAAGAGCATGTGGTTTATGCGAGAAACCTGACCGACATAGACGATAAAATCATCAAGGCTGCGGCGGAACTTGGCGTACCCATAGCGGAGCTTACAGAAAAATATGCCCGCATCTACAATGAAGATTTGGCGGCGCTCAATTGCCTAATGCCGACCATGCAGCCCAAGGCCACAGACCATATTGAGCAAATGGCCGATATTATTGTCGAGCTTCTGGACAAGGACATCGCCTATATCGCCGAAGGTCATGTGCTATTTGATGTCACAAAAATGGAGACCTACGGCAAATTATCAGGCCGCAAGCTGGATGATAATCTGGCCGGCGCAAGGGTTGAGGTAGCCAGTTATAAGAAAAACGCCGGTGATTTCGTTTTGTGGAGACCAAGCAAAAAAGACGAAGCAAGTTGGAACCCATCCAATAAATTCCCGCCGGGCCGCCCCGGCTGGCATCTGGAATGCTCCGCCATGATCAAGGAACAACTCGGCGACACCATAGACATCCACCTGGGCGGCATAGACCTGAAATTCCCCCACCACGAAAACGAAATCGCCCAGAGTGAGTGTGCCAATGAAAAGCCGTTGGCGAATTTTTGGGTACACAACGAGTTTTTGAATATGGGCAAAGACAAGATGAGCAAGTCCAAAGGCAATGTCGTGCTGGTACACGATTTGCTGAAAGACTGGGACGGCGAGGTTATTAGGCTGGCATTGCTGAAGGCGCATTATCGGAGCGAGGTGGTTTGGAGTGATGATTTGTTGCGGGAGAGTAAGACGCAGTTGGATGGGTGGTATCGCGTAAAGAAAAGCTTGGAACTTGAAGACTTGATTGATTTACCGCCGCCACTACATTTCGTTTTTGATGACTTAAATGTACCTCATGTGTTGTCAGTAATTTTTGGTTTAACTGAAGAGTTAGAACATAAACAAGAAAATAGTGAACCGGACTTATTCAAAAGGGGCGCAAATTTGCATGTTAATGCAAACCTCCTAGGCCTCCTGCAAAAAGACCCGGAGGAATGGTTCCGGGGTCAGGGCAAGGCTGGCGGTTTAACGGACGACGAAATCGAAAGCCTAATCAAAGAACGCGCCGAGGTACGAGCCGCGAAAAATTGGCCCCGCGCCGATGAAATCCGGGGCGTATTCGCCGAAGAAAACATCATTCTGGAAGACGGAAAAGACGGCACTACATGGCGGCGGGGATGATAAACCGAGAGGGAATATGCATCTTTCCTTCCCCCACTTGTGGGGGAAGTACCCCTCGTTCTTCAGAGGGGGGATGGGGGCCGACGCTCTTGCGGCGGTACGGTGGTTCAGATAATTCCGCAAGCTCCGTTGCGCGCAAGAAGCGCACCCCCCATCGACCGCCAAGAGGCGCCCACTTCCCCCATAAATGGGGGAAAGAGTAGTGGGGTATGTTCGTAAAGGGGAGAGAAAGTCTCGAAAATATGCTCGCGACTTGCGCAAGGACATGACCGAGACGGAGCATAAATTATGGTCATATTTGCGCAGGAAAAATTTGGATGGCTACCGGTTTCGTCGCCAACATATTATCGGGCCATTTATTGCGGATTTTGTTTGTGTGGCTGAAAAACTTATTATCGAAGTAGACGGGGCCACCCATGGGGAAGACAACGAAATCGCCTATGATGCTCGCCGCACAGAATTCCTGGAAACCCAGGGTTGGAAGATTATCCGCTACGGTAATGAAGAAATTTACAAAAACATAGATGATGTGCTGGACGACATTTATGCGCATCTTAAAGGCTTGAAAGTATGACCAACCCCCTCATATGCGTCGCCGTATGCGCCGGGGCATTTGGTGTGCGCGGCGAGATAAAAATTAAATCCTTTACCGACAAACCCAAAGACTGTTTTGCTTACGGGCCTTTGCGGGATGCAGACGGTAATTTATTTCTCACCATCACCGCGCACCGCGCCGTCAAAAACGCCCTCGCCGTATTTGCCGACGAGATAAAAACTCGTGAACAGGCACAAGCTTTGTCTGGTACAAAGCTTTATGTTTACCGTGCAGATATGCCCGACCCGGACGAAGACGAGTTTTATTTCGAAGACCTGATCGGGCTTGAGGTGAAAACTACGGACGGCAAACGTATGGGTAAAATACTGGCCGTACATAATCACGGGGCAGGCGAGTTACTGGAGATTAAACAAGAGGCGAAGAGGAGCGCAGCGACGACAGGGAAGAATAAAGCCGCAAAAGACACGCCGGAATTCTATCCCCCCTTCACGAAAAAGGCTGTACCCAAGGTGGATATCAAAGCCGGGCGGGTGGTAATTTTCATTGAAGATGCGGACAGCGCACAGGATTAGCTCGGGCTTAACCCTGCCATGCGTTGACCCATTTGTTCTGCCAAAGCCGTCAACCCGCTCATGGGCCGGATCAGGACTTCGAACTCTATAATTTTACCGTCAGCATCCAAAGTGATGAGGTCGAGACCTTTGAGGGCCTTGTCGCCTATATTTGCGGTGAACTCCAAAAAAACAGACCGTCCGTCTTCGCTGATCATTTCGCGGTGATAGGTAAAATTTTCGAAAATTTCCATAACTTGCGACAACACAAACACCAAAGTATCTCGGCCGTGATAAGGCTTATAGACCATGGGAGAGCGGAACACCGCATCTGGGTGTACAATCGTGACCAAACGGGCCGCGTCTTTATCCGCGACAATTTCGTGCCATGTTTTCAGTGTATTGGATGTCGGCATGTTTACGCCACCACACTCATTTTTTCGTCCACGCCAATCGCCCACTTAAGCTTCTCAATCAGCACAGTACGCGATTTGCATTTGGTGCCTTTAAAAGCACGCATATTGAGCATGGACATCATTTTAGCCGCACCCATAGCCGTAGTATTTACCGCGTCTTTATCCACCAACACGTCATAATACCCGGCCCTTTTAGCATCTTTGGGGCCAAAGATTTCGCCGTTAATGAGCGAGCGGTTCAAATAATGTTTGGGGACAAATTCCCGCGCCATTTCTATGCCGAAATGGTGCATGGTCATACCGATCTGGGTTTCGTTCAGCCCGGTCTTGGTGCCTGCATCGCTGCCAATTCTATAATCACACGCTAACAGGATAAACGCGCCCATAGCAATAGCGTGGCCGCCCGTGGCTGCAATAACCGGAAACGGGAATTGCAGCAAACGCAGGGCAAAACGCGAACCTTCGCAAGTCAGCGCCACGGCAGCTTCGGGGCCAGACATCATGATTTTCAGATCATAACCGCCGGAAAATATCCCGCCCGCACCAATATCACGACCCGTAAAAATCACCACGGCCTTATCGGCTTCGGCTTTATCGAACGCGGCACCCAGCTGCATAAACATGTCAGGCGACAATACATTGGCCTTACCGTCGTCCATACGAATGGTGGCTATACCGTCTTCAAATGTATAGGTTACAAGATCGCTCATGATTATTGCGCCGCCAGGATTTTTGCGATTGTATCGGCTTTAAGGTCGTCTACATGTGCGTCTATGCCCATGGCGTTAGCGATTTTGACCACGTCCTTTTCCAGTATTTTATTCAAAGATGATTTGGTGTAGGTGGTCGTGCTTTTCCCAAACCGACCATACATCGTCTCGCCCGCCTTGGCCATACCGCGTAGCAAAGTTGGCACCTCAAACTGTTCTCCGTAAGCGGCTACCAATTCATCAGCGCGTTTAACGAAGCGGCCAATTCCCGTCATGTCAATAAAGCTGATGGCACCGCCCGTATAAGGCGCAAAACCCCAACCGAATATGGAGCCGAGATCTGCCTCGCGGGGATCGGCGATAATACCTTCGGCCATAGTCCGAGCGGCCTCAATCGCTTGTGCGTAGAGGATACGGTCTTTGACTTCGGCGGCACTTGGCTGCTCATCCAAAATACCGTTCACGGCAAATTGACCTAACTCCGGCCACAGGGATTTCTCGCGGCCATTATAATCGTAAAAACCTTTTTCGTTCTTGCGGCCTTTGCGATCATATTTCTCGATCATGGCGGTAACGATGGGATCCATTTTGCCGGCCACATATTGGTTGCCCAGATCTGATTTGGTTTGCTGGAGAATTTTATAGGCCAGATCAATAGCCACTTCGTCTTGCAAAGACAGCGGCCCAACTGGCATGCCAGCCATACGCGCACCTTGTTCGATGAGCGCGGGTTTGACGCCTTCGGACAGCATATTATAGCCTTCATTGATATAGCGCATGACGCAACGATTGGCATAAAACCCGCGTGTGTCCTCGACAACAATCGGGGTTTTGCGAATGCGGGTGGCGAAATCCAGAGCGCGGGAAATGGCGTAGTCCGATGTCTGCTCGCCCTTGATAATTTCCACCAACATCATTTTGTGGACGGGGGAAAAGAAATGAATGCCGATGAAATTTTCCGGGCGGCTCGATGCCTTGGCTAAATCACTGATCGGGATTGTGGAGGTGTTGGAGCCAAATACTGCGTCTTTCGGAATCACGTCCTCAGCCATTTTGGTGATGCTCGCTTTTAACTCCGAATTTTCAAACACGGCCTCGACGATGAGGTCAACATCTTTCAGTAAGCCGTAATCCGTGGTCGGGGTGATGCGGGCCAAAATCGCATCCATTTTTTCTTGTGTAGTTTTCCCTCGTTTGACCCGTTTGGCCTGCTCTTTTTCGGTGAGGGCTTTGCCTTTGTCTGCGCCTTCCTGGTCGCGGTCAATCAGCACCACATCAATGCCGGCCATGGCGGAAACATAGGCTACGCCCGCGCCCATAAAGCCTGCGCCGATGACGCCGATTTTTTTAATCACGCCGGGTTTTTGCGAGGCTGGCCTAGCGCCGCCTTTGTCAATCGCCTGTTTGGAGATAAACAATGTGCGGATCATATTTTGGGTTTTCGGGTCGAGGAGAAGCTGGCAGAAATACCGGGTTTCGACCCGCAAGGCTGCGTCCATTGGAAGTTGAGAACCTTCATATACACAGCGCAAAATATTACCCATGGCCGGGTAATTGCCGTAGCTTTCCTTGCGCACCATGGCCGAGGAACCTGCAAACATCGGAAAGCCCGAAGCCGTCCACGGCCCGCCGCCGGGGAACTTAAACCTGTCTGCGTCCCAAGGCTGTTTGGCTTTCGGGTTTTCACGCACCCAGGTTTTTGCGGTCTCGATAAGCTCGGCCCCAGGCACTGCCGCGTTGACCAAATTCATGCTTACGGCCTCGGCGGCTTTAATTTTTTTGGCTTGCAACAACAAAGGCGCGGCGTTCATCAAACCGATCATACGCGGTACACGCTGGGTGCCGCCCGCACCGGGCAACAGGCCGACCATAACTTCTGGAAAACCCAGTCGTAGTTTCGGATTATCATTTGCGGCAAAGCGTGCATGGCAAGCAAGCGCCAGTTCAAAGCCGCCGCCGAGCGCCAAGCCGTTTAAGGCTGCCGCTACAGGCTTGCCGCAAAGTTCAAGTGCACGAAAGGCGGAGTTGAGCCTGAACACTGCGTCGAACATATCCTTTTTTGCGCCTTGTGGATCATCTTGCATCCGCGCCGCAAATCCGGCAAATTGCCCGCCAAGTTCCTCAAGATTAGCCCCGGCGCAAAATGCACCCTTGCCAGATGTGATGACCGCACCTTTGATATTTGCGTCATTGGTCAGGGTCTCGACCCACTCATTGATCTCGTCGATTACGTCCTGTGACAGCACATTCATGCTACGCTCCGGGCTATCAAATGTAATCAGCGCAATGCCGTCTTTGTCGATCTCTAATGTAAAATGTTTCATGTCCGCCTCTATACTCTCTCAATAATAATTGCACTGCCCATGCCACCGCCTACGCATAATGTAATCAGCGCGGTTTGTTTGTCGGCCCGCTCCAACTCGTCTACCATTGTGCCGATAATCATGGCGCCTGTTACACCCAACGGATGTCCCATAGCGATAGCGCCGCCGTTGACATTCATAATGCTGTGATCAACGCCTAGTTCTTCCATGGATTGCAGGACAACAGAAGCAAAGGCTTCGTTGATTTCCCATATGTCAATATCGCCAATCTCCATGCCCGCCTTGCCCAAGCATTTACGGGCCACGGCTTCGGGGCCGGTCAGCATGATGGTTGGTTCAGTACCGATTTCGGCGAAAGCACGAATGCGGGCGCGGGGTTTGAGACCTTGCTTTTTACCGGCCTTTTTGGAGCCTACCAAGACCAGTGACGCACCATCAACAATACCGGACGAATTGCCCGCATGATGCACATGATTGATGCTTTCAAGTTCCGGGTATTTTTGCATGGCAATGAAATCAAAGCCCGGCATCATCTCGCCCATCATAGCAAAGGCCGGATTTAAACCACCGAGCGCCTGCATATCGGTGCCGGGGCGCATCAATTCGTCGTGTTCCAATATATTGACGCCCATCTGGTCTTTGACCGGGACAATGGATTTTTTGAAGCGTCCCCCGTCCCATGCATTGGCGGCACGTTTTTGGCTCTCGACCGCGTAGGCGTCAACATCATCGCGGGAATAACCCCATTTTGTCGCGATCAAATCCGCAGAAATGCCTTGGGGGATCATATGATGGTCAAAGGAAATGCTCGGGTCAACGCCCATAGCCCCGCCGTCGGAACCCATAGGAATGCGCGACAAGCTCTCGACCCCGCCGCCGACCACCATGTCGGACATGCCCGACATGACCTTGGCGGCCGCCATATTAACGGCCTCCAGCCCGGACGCACAAAACCGGTTGATAGAAACCCCCGCACATTTCTCGTCCCAATTGGCGGTGATGACAGCCGAACGGGCAATGTCCGCCCCCTGCCCCTTAACCTGATGCACACAACCAAGAATGACATCATCAACTTTGGATGTGTCCAGATTATTGCGGTCGCGCAGGGCTTCCAATTGTTGGGTCGCCAAAGACAGGGCCGTGATCTCGTGCAAAGACCCGTTTTTCTTACCCTTGCCGCGCGGTGTGCGGATGGCGTCATATATAAATGCTTTTGTCATGTCTTAGTCCTTTTTGATTCATGTGAACACTGTTTAAGCGTCTGCCAAATAGCAACTTCTGAATACCGATAAGAAATTGTATCGTCGTCATTCGGTTTTAATAATAGTGTCATGTTGGAACTTGGCTTGCCTTCAGAAGTGCACTCCCCTCCCTGTACAACCATTATTGTTTCATCGGTCATTTTAATATTGCGAATTTTGCATGCCCTGCCCCACATGTCTTTAAACAGTTTAGGTTCCAGTGCTAATTCTGTTTTTCCGCAACAAGAAAGTTGGGCATACCATTGCCCAACCATATAGGTATTGTACATTTGAGTTATTTTGATGTCATTTGTAATGCTTTCACCACTACATGCTGATGAAAGTAACACGGCAACTATAGCAGCAAATTTCACCCTACAACCCCCGCGCAATAACCAGTTTCATAATCTCATTCGTTCCGCCGTAAATCCTCTGCACCCTTGCATCGCGCCATGCCCGCGCCACCGGGTATTCGTTCATGTAGCCGTAGCCGCCGTGCAGTGGTACGCATTCGTCCATGATTTTGCATTGTAGGTCCGAGACTAGGTATTTGGCCATTGAAGCCATTTCTGTAGACAGGCGGTTTTCGACCAACGCATCGGTGCAGTAATCGCAAAATACTTTCGCCATTGTGGCTTCGGATTTGCACTCGGCCAGCTTGAAGCGGGTGTTTTGAAAATCGATGATGCGTTTGCCGAAGGCTTTGCGCTCTTTGACATAGTCTATGGTTTTACCCAAAATATTCTCGATCATGGCCATGCCTTGCAAGGCGACGATTAGACGCTCCTGGGGCAGTTTTTCCATCAACTGATAAAAGCCCTTACCTTCCTCAGGGCCAATGAGCGCGGAAGCCGGAATTTTCATATCGTCAAAGAACAGCTCGCAGGTGTCTTGGGCTTTCAGTCCGACTTTATCGAGTTTTTCGCCTCGGCTAAACCCGTCCAGACCATCTGTCTCCACCGCAAAAAGCGAGATACCCTTGGCCCCTTCGGACGGGTCAGTCTTGGCGCAAACAATGATAAAATTAGCCGTGCCGCCATTGGTGATAAAGGTTTTAGCGCCGTTAATTACATAGTGATTACCTTGCTTTTTCGCCGTGGTTTTCATGCCTTGCAAATCGGAACCTGCCCCCGGTTCCGTCATGGCAATGGCGGCAACATATTCGCCGGAAATCAGCTTGGGATACCATTCTCTCTTCTGGTCTTCGGACGCAAAGCTTTTAAGATAGGGCGCGACAATGGAATTGTGTAAAACCGCCCCCCAACTATCAACACCTTGTCCGTGTATAGCATCAATCAGCACCGCGTCATGGCGAAAATCACCACCAACCCCGCCGTACTCCTCTGGACAATCTGGAACTAACAAACCGAATTCACCGCCCTTGTTCCAGACCTCGCGGTCAACCACGCCGGTCTTTTCCCACGTCTCAATATGGGGGACGCAAACATCCGCGACAAAGGCATTGGCCGCATCGGCGAACAAAACGAATTCTTCTTCTTCGCGCCAAGATGGCCGTTTTATGGCAAGGTCGTAAACCATTAGAACCGATCCGCCGCCAAAGCCATGACAGGCTCCGCGCCGCTGTGTAATTTGGCCAAATGGGCATCAATTTGCGGCAACATTCTAGCAATGAAATATTTGCCGGTGATGATTTTATCGGCGTAGAACGGATCGTCTGTGCCTGCGTCGATTTGCGTTTGCGCCACCTTGGCCATTCTTGCCCACATATAGGACAACATGGCCAGACCCATCATGTGCATATAATCAACCGAGCCAGCGCCCGCATTATCCGGATTGCTCATACCGTTTTGCATCAACCACATGGTGCCGGTTTGCAATTTGTTTTTGGCATCGGAAAGCCCGTCCATAAACGGTTTCAGGTTTTCGTCGCCTTCGTTTTCTTTGACGAATGCGGCAATTTCCGCCGAGATCCCCATCAAAGCGCGACCACCATTTCGGGCCAATTTGCGGCCAACCAGATCAAGTGCCTGAATACCGTTGGCACCCTCATAGATTTGCGCAATGCGCGCATCGCGGACAAATTGGCTCATGCCCCACTCTTCAATATAGCCGTGGCCGCCGTAAACCTGCTGGGCGTTGACGCAGTTCTCAAAGCCCTTGTCGGTCAGATAACCTTTGATAACAGGGGTCATCAGGCCGAGAAAGTCATCAGCCCGCTCGCGCACTTTTTCGTCCGGCGAATACTTTTCCAAATCTTCTTGCAGGGCCAACCAGTACAAAAATGCCCGTCCACCCTCGTTAAAGGCACGTGCATCCATCAACATACGGCGCACATCGGGATGAACAATGATCGGGTCTGCCGGGCCATTTTCGTTTTTCACGCCTGTCAGGGACCGACCTTGCAAACGGTCATTGGCATAAATCACGGCGTTTTGATAAGACACTTCGCTCTGGCAAAGTCCCTGCATGCCCACGCCCATACGCGCTTCGTTCATCATGACGAACATGACCCGCAGACCTTTATGCTCAACCCCGATCAGCTCACCGACCGCATCATCAAAATTCATCACACAGGTTGAATTGCCGTGGATACCCATTTTCTCTTCCAGAGAACCACATGTCACACCATTGGCCGCACCGACATTACCGTCCGCGTCCACAGTAAACTTGGGCACTATAAACAATGAAATACCTTTAACACCCTCGGGGCCGCCTTCGATACGGGCCAATACCAAATGAATGATGTTGTCGGACATGTCGTGGTCGCCCGCCGAGATAAATATTTTCTCGCCGGTGATTTTATAAGTGCCGTTATCTTGTAAAACGGCTTTGGTTTTGAGCAAGCCCAGATCAGTACCGCAATGGCTCTCGGTCAAGTTCATTGTCCCCGTCCATTCACCCGTATACATTTTGGGCAGGTATAAATCTTTTTGGACGTCCGAGCCGCCAATTGAAATGGCCTTGGATGCCCCGCCCGTCAGGCCCGGATACATGGTAAAAGCCATATTGGCAGATGAAGTCATTTCCCCGCACGCTATACCGAGCACACCCGGCAAGCCCTGGCCACCGTATTTCGGATCTGCCGACAAACCCATCCAACCATTTTGGCGCATTTGCGTAAATGCTTCGTGGAAACCCGGCGGTGTGGTGACACTGCCGTCATCATTCCGCACACAGCCGTGTTCATCGCCAACCCGGTTGAGCGGCGTTAAGACTTCTTCGGAAAACTTGGCGCTTTCCTCCAAAATCGCGTCGATCATTTCAGGATCAGCCTCTTTAAAGCTTTCCAATTCCGAGAACCGGGAAAGCTCCAGTACCTCGTGTAGTAAAAATTTTTGTTCCCTGGTTGGGGCTTTGTATGTCGGCATAATGTCCTCCCTTTTTTCTATATTTCGAATGTTTATTTGGTTAAACGGGTATAAAATCCTCGCCCATTCTGGCACGAAACATCGCGTCATAGGCTTCTGCAAATTGGAACACCCCGGCTTCGGGCGCAGTTTCTATATATTTGTCGATCGCCGCACATAAGTCCTGCATATCTTTGGTGACAATTTCGATATCGCGCCGTTTGCGGCGCAAACGCTTGATCACAGTTTCAAACCGAGCCTTGCGCTCAAGTAGCTCCTTGCGCTCTTTTACATCGCCGTCCGTCACGTCAAGAAATTCCTTGATATCGTCCAGGGAAAACCCGATGCGTTTGGCCCGCAAGATTTTCTCGATACGCCGCTTATCTATAGCGCAAAAAACACGATGCCCACCAGAACGCCTAGGCGCAATCAAGCCCTTGTCTTCATAAAACCGAATAGCGCGCGTCGTAATGTCAAAATGCAGTGCCGTTTCGGCAATCGTCCAACTGTCCTGAATTTCAGGACTGGTAGATGCGGAATTTGTAGCAATATCCATGTGCATATATGACTTTTAGATGCCGTTGACGTTAACGTCAAGGTAAAATTGGTGCAGAACCAACTTGACCCCTTTACAATTGCCGTACACAAGCCGTTTATGAGAAAATTCATGCCAGTTTTGTTGTTTTTTTCCTTGGTTTTAGGGGGCGGCCTTTCTGATTTTGTCGCGGCGCAGGAATTGGAAACAAGCCAGACACAACGCGCAAATATTGCCCGTGATCTGGCTCTGGACGGGCTAGAGACGCCGCGCGAAAATGAGGTTGGGGTTCTCCACTTGTTTAAAAAGCCGCCCGCCCCCCCCCCTGGCTCCTTTTTATCTCAGCACACAAGAGTATCTTGATCTACGCCAAGACAAACCCAAAAATAAGACAAATGAGATATGGCCCCAAACCATCTTGCACTATGATGTGCGAAATGTTCCGGTTTTGGGTGTGAACTTAACCTCTAACCTTGATAGAGTGCAAAAAATAACAATCGCCCTTGGTGAAGATTTTGCAGCCATGACAATCGAAAACAAATTGAAAATTTACGACTTTAAATTCAACCGTTTACTGATTGTAAAGTCGCAAAATACCGATGGCTCAAACCCCGGCCCATTGGTTTTCGATAATATTTCACTTTTCGCCAAAGCCTACCGCAATATGAACACCGTCAAACAGGTGACGCGTAATGGCCGCTTAAAAACCTTGCCTATAGCTGAGGGGGTAAGTCTGGACGCATTTTGGATCGAGAGCAGCATGAGCTGGGCCGCTAGTGCGCCAGAAACCAAGCTTGTTTTTAAAACCGAGCAGCAAGCCCTCTCGGTTAAACGTAAAAACGATGTAGTTTTTAAAGCAAAATTTTCCAAAGAAAAATATAAATCGGATAGGCTTCGCGATGCGCTTTTGGCTTTTGCCCACCATGAATGGCCATTACACCCACAAATCTTACAAGCCTTGTATGAATTTGACGCGCCGCCCAAACAATTGGAAATTCTGATGTATGGTCCAAATGCGTTGAAAGGACAAAAGCAAACATGGGTGTTGACGGAGCAAGTCCATAAAAAAGCCGTTTTCCCATTGCCTGAAAATGCTTTGGCGGTTCTGCAACAACCAGATGTCACACCCTTGGCCTATGTGATCAGTGCAGCTGCACATAACCAAGCCTTGGGCGGTATAGATAGCCTCGAAGAACTTGAACGGCGGTTTAAGCGAGAAATCGAAGCGGATGACATTTGGCAAGCCTGGCTCACCGGACAGCGCTATGCAGCCTATACAGGTCGGTGCGACACGGTTAGGGGCAGTGCCATATGCCAATCCTTGGCTGATATTGAAGCTGCGCATATGTCTGAGCAGCCTGAATATATCCAAGATTATTTTACGGCACTGCGGGCTTCGAAACGCCCAAGATTGGAATCAAGGTTAAAATCAGGGCGGAAAGCAGAGTTGAACGCCGAAACCATTAAATTACTGCAGCCTTATCTGGATAAAAAAACCACCCCGGCATTTGTCTTGCGTATTGCGGCCATGGCGCGGGCAAAGATGAAAGCCGCGCAGGTCAAAGCGCAAGGGTTGACCAATATTGATGCGGAAGACTTGCTCATGACAGCCTTGGTCAAAGACCCTTATGACCCCAAAACCTATGTAGGTCTGGCGCAAGTTCTAGCCGCGAGAGGTGCCTATGAGCAATCCTGGGATATCTATGATGCCTTGCGCGCCGCTATCCCTACAACCCACGGGGTAGAATTAAAAATTAACCGCGTAGAACAAAACTTAAGAAAATCCACGCCGGGTTATTTTCTCGACCAATAGATCATCAATCCACCTGAACTGCACCGGATAATTCCTTGGTTCGTTAACTTCATTTTAACCATAGTTAACGCAATTTTGGGGTAATCTATGTGGAGGGTGCGCAGATTGATTCGCATTTGGATATGTAAAGGGCATGCATTGTCTTTTGGGCAAATTTTTGGGTAAAGCTTTTTATAAGCTTTTGGGTCAGGAAACGAGAATAAATGGCAAGAGGTTCAAAAAAACTGACGCACCCAAAGCTCGTCGCCAATAAGCAAGGCTTGTCTAATCCGGCTGCGGAAAAATCCGACCGTGACACATTGAACAAATTGCGCGCCCATGTTGATGATATTGAGAAACGCTTAAAACGGGCCAATAAATTAACCCGTACATCGGTCAGAGCCTTACAGTCTTCCTATGAGGCCCTAGACAAGAACATGGACAATAGCATTGAAAACGGCGTCCAGGTTTCTGCGCTCACTGGTCATATTGGAGCATTATCAGATCGTTTGACGGGTATGATCGAACAGACCCGGCGTGATGTTGCCCATGATTTAAAAATCGTGTTGAGCGACCCGCGCCTGCAAACATTGTCGGCGGCAATAACCAAGGCAAATAAACGCCTGACTAAGGCTGAACATAACCAGGCCGAAGCCATTAACACCATAAATCTACACATTGCCCGTTTGGCCACTGCGGTTGATGAGCGCATGCTGGTTGAAGAACGCAAGCGCCAAGCAGCGGACGAAGTTCTAGCCCGGCGTTTGGAGGCAGTTGAGCAAGACAGTGCGCAAGCTTTCAAATCTATCGGCAAAAAAATTGTCACGATTACCGAAGATATGACGGCGCGCCTCCATAGCCATAAAGGTGAAATGTCAGAAGATGCATTGGCGCGACAACATGAATATGAAGAGCACAAGCACACTATGGCCCAGCGCATTGAGGCTATCGAAGATGAACGGCGCAACCAAATACCCGTTTTGGAGCGCGGCCTAGCCACATTAAGCACCCGTTTGGAAGCATTGGAGCAATGCGGTAGTTTTGACGCCGGGCCAGATGACCTGCTCGCACCCGCCTATCAGGCAGCCCCAAATATATTTGAGGCAGATGTTATATTTGAAGCTGAAATGCTAGAAAGCAAAGCCCTTGAGCAAGCGCTCCCGCAGACAAGTGTAGACGCGCAGTCTAATGTAGACGTGCAGGCCAAAGATGCCTTTGCCGCTTTGGCCCTAATTGATACACAAGATGTGTCCCCGCCGCAATTTGTCGCCAACCCAGATACATTTGAACACGCATCATCAACGCCCGTGTTCGCGCCAGAACCCGCCCAGGAAGATAATGTGAGCGGCCAAACGCAACCACCAGAAGAATTTATGTCGGGCGACACATCAAATACCGCACCCGCACCAGTGTTTTCACCGCGAGAATATGCGCCGCACGGGTCTGACTATGTTGCCCAAACAAGCTCTGTACCTACCCCTTATGTTGCGGGTGATAGCGACATCCAAGAGTACAACCCCCAAACATCAACGCCCCCTCTTCCCTCTTCTGATGTTATAGCTCCTGATATGCCCCCTACAGCATTTGGTACAATGTCCGGCCCACCGCCCATGCCGGATGATGCAAATCTGCCGCAATCGCAACCCCGGCTATATCCACAAGAAGCCCATCAGGAAATTCATCAAGATCCCCCTCTGGCACTTGCTCCGGAACATACCATAGCCCCGCCAGTACCCCTTGCGCCCCAAAACCTGGAAATAGCTCAAGAGCCAACAATGGAAAGTGTGCGCCCCGGTGCAGACCCCCATGTGCAGACACGTAAAGCCCGGAAAGAAAACAAGAGAAAACTTAAGAGAAAAAACAAACAATCTGGGAGTGGCGGCGCCGGCAGCAATCATGGCAATATCCGCAAACTAGCTCTCTTGGCGGGTGTCGCCGTGATAGCTTTATTTGCCTATAAAACCATTGCGCCTAAAATATTCGAAAATCAGGAGCGCACATTTAATGCGCAAACACCACAAAGCAGACAATTGGCCAATGTCACCATGTCTGGCGAAACTGATTTTGCGGCAATCGATGCTTCCGCGACGAACGAAAACCAAAACCTCCAACCAGTTGAGAGCATTGACCCCCCCGCTGAAACCGCCACTGAAACTCCCGTTGCAACTATTGCGCCCATCGGTGATTATACCCAGTCCATGGCCGCTCCGGATTTAGGCCAAACCGTAGCAAAAGCAAATGCCAATAAACTGACCTTGGAAACCGCCGCCGCCAACGGTGATGCCGTAGCACAATTCCAGCTCGGTCTTGCGCATCTGGAAGCGGGGCGGGACGCAGAAGCTTTACGTCTCATCCGGCTGTCCGCAAACCAAGGTCAAGCGGCGGCGCAATACAGGTTGGCTAAATTGTACGAGGCAGGTATCGGGGTTAAGGTGAACGGCAAAACGGCCAAAGGTTTATTGTTGCGTGCGGCCAAGGCTGACAACCGCATCGCCATGCATGATTTGGGCCATTATTACGCGACCGGTGCAGACGGGTCTGCACCTGATATTAAACAAGCCGTATCATGGTTTTCCAAAGCAGCAAATCGCGGTGTTTTGGATTCCCAATTTAATCTAGGGGTTTTATATCAAGGCGGATCAGGCGTCGAGCTTAGCCTTACCGACGCATATTTTTGGTACACAATTGCCGGTTTGCAAGGCGACAAAATCGCAAAGCAGCGCAGCGAGGCCATCGAGCCGGAACTTTCCGCTGACAATCTCGACCTAGCGCAAGCCCGGATTAAAGCCTTCTCGCCCACACCCGTAAACAATGGGGCAAATGGCGTGTTTAATGATTGACCTTGGGTCCAAACAAAACCCGAAACAAAATCTGGTACCGAAGCGAGGGTAAAGACCGTTCAAAAAATGCTCACGTCTCTGGGTTATAATGTCGGCAAGCCCGACGGGGCTATGGGGCCAAATACCAGAAATGCCATTATTTCATTTGAACGTGCCAACGGACTGCCCGAAACCGGTCGGGCCAATGCTGCGTTGATTGCCCGGTTGCAATTAGCGGCAGGCGCGTAAAAAGCTTTCATTTTCCAAAGGCTATGCCATATAAATCATAATTGAGGGGACTTATATGGAAATTCTTTACGAAAAATTGGAGCAGATACCTGATTTGGTCATTAGTTTTGCGCCCAAATTGCTCCGAGCCCTAGCTATATTTTTTATTGGAAAATTTATCTTGGGCAAGGTGATGAAAGCCGTGCACGGCGGTGCTTTGAAAATCCCCAATATTGACAAAACCCTAGCCGGTTTTTTCACTTCCACCATCCATTTTGCCGGCATGGTGATCATTAGTGTGGCCGCACTTACGGCCCTTTCAATTCCGCTCGGGTTTTTGGCCACTGTGGTCACGGCGCTAGTTATAGCCTTGGGGTTTGCATTACAAGGCGCATTGGGGGATTTGGCGTCGGGGATTTTGGTCATACTGTTTCGGCCCTACAGTATTGGCGACGAGGTCGAACTGAACGGCACCAAGGGCTTTGTCACCGATTTGTCCTTGTTTGCCACCCGCATGAAAACCGGGGATAATGTAGAGATCATCGTGGCCAACGGCGACGCCTTTGGTAATACGATCACCAATTATTTCGGCTATGGCAAACGGCGTCTCGATTTAGATTTCGGGGTCAGCTATGATGCCGATTTGGATAAATCGATCGCCGCTATTTTGTCGAGCGCGATCGGGGACGAGCGTATTTTGCAAAGCCCGGCTCCGTGGGCCAAGGTGATAAATTTGGGCGATAGTTCGGTTGATATACAATTGCGGGTCTGGTGCTACCCCAATGATCACCGCCACATTAAAATGGATATCCCCTACAGGGTCAAAAAGGCTCTTGATAAGGCCGGTATTGAAATCCCGTATCCCCACGCCGTTATTATACAAAGAAAGGCCTAAGCCATGGAAGATTTTTCAAACACACTCACAGGGTATTGGGATAAATACAGTGATCTGGCCCTGGGCAATATTATCGGGTTTGCGCCAAAACTGATCGGCGCATTGTTCATCCTATGGATCGCCACAAGTATTGCCGGGCGCGTGCAAAAGCGCATCCTCAATTATACCAAGAAAAGCCCCCGCATTGATACCACTCTTGGTAACTTTCTGGCCTCGATCATTAAATATGCCGTCCTGCTTACGGGTATTCTCGTCGCGGCTAGCCTTGTCGGCATTAAAATTGCCGCTATTTTCACGATCTTTGCTGCCATGACATTGGCCATTGGTTTGGCGCTGCGCGGCACGATGAGCAATGTAGCGGCGGGGATATTACTGATAATTTTTCGACCCTACAGAATTGGCGATTATGTGGAAGCCGACGGTGTGGAAGGCACGGTTGACGACATCAATGTCTTTAACACCACCTTGCGCACCTTGGACAATGTCAAGCTGATCCTGTCAAACGGCGGTGCTTGGCGCTCGACTATAAAAAATTATTCTTCCCTAGGCGCACGCCGCATCGATATGGATTTTGGTATCGACTATAATGACGATATGGACAAAGCCATCACCATCATCAAAGACACGGCGGCCAAACATAAAGATGTGTTGAAAAAACCGGACGGGCCTTGGGCCAAAGTTAGAAATGTGGGCGAAAGCTCGGTTGATATCCAGATGCGGGTCTGGTGTAAGCCGGAGAATTATTGGGACGTGAAATTTGACCTGACCAAATCCGTAAAAGAGGCGTTTGATAAAGGCGGCATTTCAATTCCTTATCCCCACGGCGTTGAAATCATGAAATAATTATGGCCAAAGTACAACTCATACAAGCAACAAGTCCGGCGCAAATAACGGACGTGAAAAATTTGTTTTTGGAATATCTCGAAACTCTACAAACTGAATTCGGCAATGAGATTGGTTGCGCAGATGGTCACGCAGATATGCAGGGCTTCCCCGGCAACTATAAGGCTTTGCTATTGGCCAGTATAGACGCCATCCCGGTGGCCGCCTGTGGTGTCAAACGGGTCAACGCAAAGGATTGCGAATTAGTGCGGCTGTATTGCCGCCCTGAAGGGCGTAGCCACGGGCTTGGTCGCAAGCTTAGTCAAGCTGTACAAGATTATGCCAAAGCTGAGGGGTACGCCCGCTTGGTGCTGTCCACCGAACCAATGATGAAACACGCGGTCAAACTCTACACGTCAATGGGGTTTAAGGACATAGAAAATTATGCAGACGCCCCGTCCGCATGTTCTAAATATATGGCTTTGGAGCTGTAAGAAAAGAGCCTAAAAACGCTTCTTTTTCTTCTTCATGGGCAGTAGACCCTCTAGCTGGGCGCGTTTGCGGGCCAGTTTACGGACACGGCGAACCGCTTCAGCCTTTTCGCGGACACGCTTTTCAGATGGTTTTTCGAAATGACGGCGGGCTTTCATCTCGCGCAAAACGCCCTCGTTTTGCAATTTTTTCTTAAGCGCCCGGAGTGCCTGATCAACATTGTTCTGGCGTACGTAAATTTCAACCATGTAAAAGCCTGCTTTCAATAATAAGTAACAAATAAAACGCTTGCATGCACGAATGCACAGGCAAGCCTGTAATTTCCAAGTTGGCCGCTATGTAGCGGCTCTATTAGAGGGCGTCTAGGGCAAAAGCCATAAAAGTACAGGATTTTCTTCCATTTGTGGCGGATATGCGACAGTTTACCCAAAAGGGAGCTTATATGGGATTTCCAAACGCAAGAATAATTGACGCCGGAGAGGTGAAAATAGCGATTTATGAACGCGGTGCGGCGAATGCCCCGCCCGTATTGCTGCTGCACGGTTGGCCGGAAATAGCCTATTCTTGGAAACACCAAATGCAGGCTTTGGCGGAAGCGGGCTACCGGGCCATAGCACTGGATTTACGCGGCTTTGGCCATTCGGATGCGCCGAGGAATGTGGCAGCCTACCGCATTGATAAATTGGTCGGTGATATTGAGGCTGTGCTTGGTGCGCTTGGTCTGCGCGAAGTGGTATTGTGTGGCCACGATTGGGGCGGGATTATTGTCTGGCACGCAGCTAGGATGTTGGAAAACCGGGTGCGCGGCATCATTTCGATCTGCACCCCCCATATGCGCCGCCCGCCCGCTGATCCCATTGAAATTTTTAAGCACCGCCACGGAGATGACCACTATTTCGTTGCTTTCCAAAAACCGGGCATAGCCGAAACTATCTTGGAGCAAGACCCATTAGCCGTGTTTAAAATGTTGTTTCGGCGTACACCGCCCGCCACCAAACCATCATCAGACATGTATTATTTGCTCAACCATTTGCAAACCTATCTGGAGGCAGGCGCACCAAAATTGCCAGGTCAGGTGATGAGCGACGAAGACTTACAGGTTTACGCGGGTGCTTACACCCATTCAGGCTTTCACGGCGGCGTTAATCTCTACCGCAATACCACAGCCAATTACAATTTTACCGCCGATCTGTCTGACGGTATTTCCCAACCCAGCCTGATGATCAGCACGGCAGACGATCTGTTCCTGCCGCCAGAAATGGCCAACCCAATGACAGACATGGTTCCGGATTTAGAACGTATCACCATAGAGGCTTGCGGCCATTGGGCCATGTGGGAAAAACCGGACGAAATTAACACGGCCATGATAAAGTGGCTAAACCGCAAAATGGGGCAGAGATATTTTTAACTATGTTATCTGAGCCCGTAAATAAGGTTCGCAGAACTTACAAACATTCGTAAAGTGCCTTTATCAATCTGAGCGGTCTTGGGTCGCCAATTAAAACATTGCTTTGCTTGTTCATAACGTAGGCGCAAGTGATACCTGCGGCGCGGTCCGCGAAAGCGCAAGAACCGCCCCAACCGCTATGGCCAAGTGTGGTTGCGTTCGGGCCGTAAAAATGGTTTGGGCGGTTGATCATTAGCCCGGCGGCAAATGTCAGATCAAATGGCAAAACCAGATCCGGGCCTGATATGCGTTCTTTAGATAATGCGCGCAAAGTGGTTTGCGACAAATATTTTGTCCCGCCCATATGACCGTCCAGTGCCAATTGCATCAGTTTTGCCAAGGATTTAGCCGTACCGTGACCATTGGCTCCGGCAAATTCGGCGGCGCGCCACGCCGCCGTACCGCGCCGCCCCGGTGATGACCACGGCTTAAGAAAAGCGGCGCGGGTGGCGGTGTTAATCTCGCCCAAGTCCGACATAGCGCGGGGTTTGTGCAAATCGGCGCAACGGACATGTTCACTTACTGGGGTTCCAATGAAAAAGTCTATGTCGTTGGGCTCACAAATTTCTTCGCGTAAAATGATCCCAAGCGTCCGGTTTTCAACATCGGCCCGCCGAGCGATTTCTCCGGCCAGAAACCCGTATGTCAATGGGTGATAGCCGCTCTTGCTACCCGGTTCCCATATAGGTTTTTGAGCTGCTAATCGTGCGCATATACCGTCCCAGTCGAACCAGTCTTCGGGCTGCATTTCTTCCGTGATACCTGATAATCCGCCCTGGTGGGACAGGGCTTGTGCCACAGTCAATTTATCTTTGCCGTGCTTTCCGGATTTTGGGGAAAATGCCGGCCACAGGCTGGCGACGGTTTGCTCATAATCCAGACGCCCTTGTTGGGCCAACCAAGCGATGACAATAGCCGCTACGGCTTTGGTTGTGGAGAACACGGGTACTAATGTGTCCGGTTTCCAAGCCAATTCCTCGCGCTGGTCTTTTGTACCGCCAATTAAGTCGACAATACATTCGCCGTTTTTATAGACACAAAACCCTGCCCCGGCTTCTAAACCTTGGGTGAAATTTTCTAGAAAAGCACCGCGAACCGCCTCAAAATCGTCTGCCACATGTCCAGATATTGAAAGTTTTTTTATTTCAGTTTTCATTCGGGCAAATTTGCTGATAAACAGCGTTAAATCAATGCCAAAAGAGAAACATTATGAGCCTAACAATTTACCACAATCCGCGCTGTTCCAAGTCCCGCCAAACTTTAGCTTTATTGGTTGAACGCGGCGAAGAACCGACAATCATCGAATATTTGAAAACGCCGCCAACGGAAACCGACATCCGCGCTCTGGTCAAATTATTGGGTGTGGACTCAGTGCGCGACATTATGCGCACGGGCGAGGCCATATATAAAGAATTGAGCTTAAAGTCCGTCCAGGGTGAGGGCAAATTGATCAAAGCGGTCGCCCAAAACCCCAAATTACTGGAACGCCCCATTGTTATAAAAGACGGCAAAGCGGCCATTGGACGACCGCCGGAAACCGTGTTGAAGCTATTTTAGGTCATATACGTTCAAAAAACTCCTTAAAAAATCTGCCGCGATAAACGAGTTGTTAAGTATAAGCGGGCATCAAGTCATTAACTATAGTGCAATTTTGCATGAAAATATTAAATGGTATGTTGATGATGAGACTGACTATGCGCAAGACAACAAAGCTAGTTGCGGCTAGTTGTTCGGCTGTTTTATTGTCGGGCTGTTCATGGTTTGGGTTTGGCGGCGCACAAAACTATCCGGTTAATACCGGCATGCGTTATAAAAACAGTTCGGCCCAGTACAATATGGGATCCGGGCAAAGATCAATAGCTCGGTGCCAAATCTCGTCGCCGACCCAACCAATTCCGTCTGGCTGTAGGCCAGAAGAGGTTACATTGGCCCTAGGAGGTGCTCAAACCTATAATCAGCAAGGGCAATATACCAGTGGCGGCTACGGAACACATGTTGGCGCCGCACAAAGTGCCCAAAGCGCTCAGGGCGGCTATGGGCCAAACGCCCCAACAAAAAGTTCAAAAGACCGCTATTACGAGGTCAATTTGGTCTGACAATAGACCGCAGTGTTGGCGGCGAGTTGTTTGATACTGGCGGGTCAGCATCAGTAGCCGGTTATAATAGAGCCATGTTTGAAGAGGGCGTACTTACCGGTTCTCCCGCAGCCGGGCAAACCCAAGACACACGATATTATAGTTCGGCTGAGCGGATTTCTGCGCCGGATATTAGTTTCAGCGATGTTTATAGTGCGCCCGTGCAAATCACTGGCGGGCTTGAACTTATTTTAAGTAAACATGCGACAGTTTTTGCCAACGCCGGATATACGCGGGCTGAAGGCAAAAGCGGCGGCGGTGTACAAATTATAGATACCCTTCTCAGGGATGTGACAATTCAAGACTATGACGTAAATACGGGCTTGCCTATTGGTGGACCGATCGGGCCAGTTACAACATTTATTCCAAATGAAGCTGTAGCCACATTTAACTATGAGTTTTCCGAACTGGAGCGTTACGACCTGGAAGCGGGCGGGCGCTATTATTTCAACCCGATCATGCAAACCCAACTTCAGCGGCCCTTAACGCCGTTTATCGCCGCATCTGGTGGCGCGTCTTATTATAATGCCACACGAGTCAACGAAAACCAGCGTCAGCGGTTTTTGGGGCGGGTTTTTGAAAACACGCAAACCAACCCAAATGGTGACTATTATGATGTTAACTTTGGCACCCGCGTTCAAATATACGATGCACAATGGGTACCTTTTGGTGCTGTAAAGGCTGGTTTGGAATGGCAAATGACCGCAAAGACGGCTTTGGCATTTGAAGCGGGTGTAAAATATGAAGCAGCCCGAGATTTCTCCGATGGCACGCAGGGAGACGACATAATTTCTATCCCCCTTACCATTCGCGGCAGCTATAATTTTTAGCAAAAAACCCGGCCCCACTGTAGAAAAATCCGAATAATTTCAGCATGTAACAAGGTTTTGTTAAGCATATTAGGGTTAATTAGGGTCAATATAGCAATTTTAAAGGGTTTTGGTTATGCGTCTTGTGGTCGGTACATTATCTGCAGTTTTATTGTCTGGATGCTCCTGGTTCGGTGCTGGTAGCGCAAATACGGGTTTCGCAGGGAGCGGTTACGGCTCTGGTTATGGTTGTGCAAACACGACTGCTACTTACGGCGGTCAATACGGATATGGTGTGCAAAACACATATGGCGCAAATGGATGTGCCGGCAGCTCTGCTTATGGTTTTGGCACAGGCGTGCACGGGCTGCGCGGCGCTCATGGATTACACGGCGCTCGGGGATTACACGACGCTCGGGGCGTTGGTGCATATGGTGCAAATTTCGGCGGCACAGGTGTCCACGGTTTAAGCGTCCAAGGGTTGGGCGTTCAAGGGTTGGGCGTTCAAGGTTACGGAACAAGCGGCGCGGCTGGCATGGGCGCATACGGCTTTGGCAGCTCTAATGTTGCCGGCACGGCTACAATGCTCGGAAATACTGCGCCTTATGGGGCGGCGGTTGGTGGTGCAACCATTAGCGGTGCCGTACCCGCCAGACAGCTAGTAAACGGGCAATTAGTCAATGGGCATAAAGGTTACGGGGGTGCTGCGGGCGGATACGGAATGTCAAGCGGCGTAACCACCATTCAAGGCGCACCTATATTTATACCTCAACCTTACCCCGCATATTACGGCGTTGGCGTTGCAGGGTCTAGCTGTTGTGGGGCTGGCGGATTTCAAGGTTATGGCGCTGGTGGATTACGCGGCGGTTTTGCTGCACTTCCTTTTGGCCTAGAAGCTAGCATTGGAACGGAAATAGGCATTGGCGGCGACATATTCCCTGGCGCACCCGCCAAACCGGCAGGAACCAATTTCATTTCGGCCATTGCGCCAATAGGGTATTCTGACGCCTACAAAAATGCCGTAAACTATCAATTTGCGAACACATATGATATTAACCCAAGCACCACAATTTTAGGTCAGCTTGGGTATTCAAAGGCGGAAGGACAGCGTTTGAAAATTGGCACGATTAATGACGGTGTCAACCCTGCGGAAGATCTCTACGCCCAGTGGGGTGATTTGAAACAAGTGACGCTGGAAGGCGGTGTCCGTAAATATGTAGGGGGTTGGAACAACACAACTAGCGGTGTACGTCCCTATATACAGGCAATGGCCGGGTTTACCCATAACAAATCCGTCAACCTCGTACAAGATTCGGCCATATTGGCCCCTGCCGCATTAAATACGCAACAATATATTCAAGCAGGTTGGACACCGACAGCGACTGGCTTAATTGGTGCAGAAATGCAAGTAGGTGCCCGCACCGCGATCGGTGTTGAAACCGGCATTCGTTGGCGAGATGGTTTGAACACAAATCTGAAATCTGGAGACCGCTGGTCAATTCCGCTCAAAGTACGGGGCCGCGTATCATTTTAGGAATGTGAGCGCCTCCAAATCTTAACATCCCCTTAAAAACCCGGCTTTTGGCCGGGTTTTTTGGCTTCTAGGGCCTGTAAACGTGATATTTAACCACATAGAAACCATGTTCTTTGACCAGATTGATACACTTGGCCCCTATATTGCAACCTCAATAAAACAGCTTAATTGATGCGGCGACACTGTGCCGTATTGTTACGAAACCTGGATTATAAAGGATTAGGAATATGCGTTATTTATTATGTGGAGCCGCAGCGATCGCTCTTTCAGGATGTACTTGGATGGGTTTTGGTTCAGGCCAAAGCTACAATACGGGCAATACTTATACACAAGGCACGAGCGGTGACCCGTGCTGTGTGGGCGGGAAAACATTAAGCCGTTGGAATATAGAATCCGGTATTGGTGCAGAAATGCTTGTCAGTGGGGACGCTATTACAGGCAGTAAAGCCGGCGCTGGATTTCTTCTCCCAACCACGACCTTGCGAGATGTTAAAATGTCAGACGCCTATTCAGTCGGCTATAGATCCGAATTGGGCGCGTCATATGCTCTAAACCCTAGCGGCAAAATAACCGTACAAGGGGTATATTCAAAGTTTGACGGCAATGAAGTCTCATGGGGGACACAGAACGCCGCAACGCTTCGCGGCACAATGTCCGATTATACAAGCTACGGCATCGAAGCCGGTATCCGCCAATATGCCACACCATATAGAGTTCCACTGCTAAAATCCGTGCGCCCTTATTTCGAAGGAAAATTGGGTGCATCTTATGTTGAGGATATAAGACTTGAGAACATAAATGAAGTGGGCGGCCCGGCCAATCCCGGAACGCCAACAAGTTTGGCTTTTTATGAAGCGGGTTGGGTGCCAACTGCCGCCGGCCTTATCGGTGTAGAAACACCCATCTTTAACCGTTTCACCATGGGTGTCGAGACAGGTATCCGCTATTCAGGTGCACAAAAAACGGACACAACAGATACAGGCTTGCCCGGCTTTAACGCCCGTTATTCTGGTGCAAATGATGGCGGAGGCCGTTGGAGCGTGCCGCTAACCATTCGTGGACGTTATCGTTTCTAGCAAGTTTTGAACAAATTGGGTGGGGGCAATAACCTGGGGGATTTTTTAATCTTCCAGGTTTTTCGTTATGGGCTTATATCTTCCTTGAGCGATCTGTCTATCCACGCATCAATCCGCGCCTCCAATATACTCAGCGGAATGCCCCCTACCCCCAAAACTTCGTCGTGAAATTTGCGAATATCAAAATCAGAACCCAGGCGTTTTTCAGCCCGCCCCCGCAACTCTAAAATTTTCAACTCGCCTATTTTATAGGACAGTGCCTGCCCAGGCCAGGAAATATAACGTTCAACCTCGGTACGAATATTGTGCGGCGATAACGCCGAATTTTCCAAGAAACATGCTTCCGCTTGCGCCCGTGTCCAGCCCTTCCAATGCATGCCCGTATCGACAACCAACCGACAAGCCCGCCACATTTCATAGGTCAAGCGACCAAAATTTTCGTAAGGCGTGCGGTAAATACCCATCTCGACCCCAAGCTTTTCGGAATAAAGCCCCCACCCTTCCCCGAAAGCGCCAGGATAAAGGCTACGTCTAAATTCCGGCACGTCTTGCATTTCCTGAGCCAGTGATATTTGGTGGTGATGACCCGGCACACCTTCGTGCAAGGTTAGTGCTGGCAAATTATATAAAGGCCGCTGTGACAGATCGTAAGTATTGACCACATAATTTCCGGCCAACCCCTGCTCCGGGTTTCCGCTCCAATACCGCCCCGTGGTATAATTGGCAGCGATTTCGTCCGGCACTGCCATTACCCCGTAAGACAGCCGGGCCAATTTACCAAAATATTTGGGCATTTGCCCGTCAACACGCTTGGCAATCCATGCAGCTTCCTTGAGCAAATCTTCAGCAGTTTTGGCATAAAATTGTTTGTCCGTGCGCAGGAAGGCAAGAAATTCCGCAAAACTGCCCTCAAACCCGCTTTGTCTAATCACAACGTCCATTTCGCCGCGTATGCGCTTAACCTCCGATAGGCCAAGTTCGTGAACCTCGTCCGGGGTCAGATCAAGGGTGGTGAAATATTTGACCAAGGCTTGATAATAGGCCCGCCCGGCTTCGGATGTGCCGATACCAACGGCTGTGCGCGCCGCCGGTGCATATTCTGTCTCCAAAAACATCAATAGTTTTTTATAGGCGGGATAAACCCGGGCGTTCATGGTATCCAGGCCCAAAGCCTTTAGCCGCTCTTGCTCCGCAAGGGATATGCTGTCTGGGAATTTGGTAAAGGCGCGAAGAAAGAATGTGCTTCGGCCTCCCCGTTCGATAATCCCTTAACCACATTGATGATGCCGGGCATTATTTGTTCAGACGCCGTATATTCACTGGCAATTCCGCGCCGCAAATTGGTTATGTTTTGCGCAAAATATCTAGGTAGCTCGGAGAGCCGCGCCGCATAGGCCTCATAATCATCTACGTTGTTAAATTTTGTTTGCCGCGACACATAGCTCATCATATTGAAAAAGCCACTGTCATTGGTAAAAGGCAATCGCGCCGTATCAAAATCAGCTAGCAATAGTTTTTGGCGAAGGACAAAGCCGAACAATTGGTGATTTAAAATTTGTTGTTCAGACAAACCGTCAGTATCAAATTTTAAATACCGTTCAAAAAGCCCGCGTGTTCTTGCCGTCGTTTTCTCAAGAGCAACAAAACTAACATCCGGCAGGTGTCGCAAAGCCTCGCGGTCGCCATCATTGCCAGCCTGAATAGGGTTAGACAATAAATCAAATTTTTGCATGTCGGCAATAATATTTTCCAAATCATCAGACTGGGGGGCGCAGACAATCTGGTTGGCCACTTGCTGGTTGGCCACATGGACGGCGCTCATATTTGGGCAATGTTTACGGACATGTTCGTGCGCGTCGTCAGAGACAATGGCCTTTGCGCCAGAATGCGGCGACGTAGGGGTTTGGGAAAACACGGCTGTGCTGCTTAACAGAGTTGCAACGCCAGTAACGATAATGGGGGCTATTTTTTTCATGTTTCTGTCATAGGCCCAAATGCGGCAATTTTCAAAGCTTAAAACGCAGATCTGTTGTGGATTTTATTGATAATTCGACGTTTCAAACATTGACTTGAACATTCACGGCTTTAGGTTTGCCCACATATTGCTATAGGAGGGTAAATTGTCAAAAGGCTGGACGGACGAGCGGCCCATGTCCCCGCATATTAGCGTATGGAAATGGCACCCGACCATGTTGTCATCCATATTGCACCGGGCAACGGGTGTTGTACTGTATTTTGGCTTGCTCAAACTGGCACTGATATTGGCCTTTTTAGCCGCTGGCCCCGAGTGGTTTGGCAAGGTTGAAGCTCTGGTCTATTCACCTTTTGGGGCCGTTTCGTTTTTTGTGATTACAGGGGTTTTGATCTATCATTTCCTTAATGGTATCCGCCATCTGGTTTGGGACATCGGGGCCGGATTTGACGCAAAATTTGCCAATAATATGTCCCTCGTGATCATCGTGCTTTCCGCCATTGCCACCGCCGCCCTGACCTGGTGGATGGTTGGCAGCATGCCGGGTGTCAGTTCATGAGTGATTTTAGAACCGATTTGGGCAAAGTACGCGGCAGTGGTGCGGCCAAAGGCGGGGTTCACGAATTTATTGCCCATAGGGTCAGCGCCATTGTACTTGCATTGCTGTTACCGTTTTTTCTATACGGGCTCATCACCGCACTTCACGGTGGCTATAGCGGTTTGATTGCGTGGGTGTCTTCACCCTTCGGTGCATTTGTCTTGCTCGGCTTTATCACGGCGGGCATGTATCATGGCCGGCTTGGGATTAACGAAGTGATTTCAGATTATATACAAAACGCCGGCACGCGCTCGCTCTTCATGTTGCTGAACACATTGGCATCATTTGCATTTTGGCTGATTGGTGTGTTGGCAATTCTTAAAATCTGGCTTGGAAGCTAAAGGGAACCTATAATGTCCGACAACAAGAATGAAGCAAATTGGATTGACCATACCTATGATGTGGTCGTAGTTGGTGCCGGTGGTGCAGGCCTGCGAGCCACATTGGGCGCGGCTAAGGAGGGTCTAAAAACCGCCTGTGTTACCAAGGTTTTCCCGACCCGTTCCCATACGGTCGCGGCCCAGGGCGGTATTGCGGCATCCCTTGGCAATATGGGCGAAGACAATTGGCGCTGGCATATGTACGACACGGTCAAGGGTTCCGACTGGCTCGGAGACCAGGACAGTATCGAATATTTGTGCCGCGAAGCGCCCAAGGCCGTGTACGAGCTGGAGCATTGGGGCATGCCGTTTTCGCGCACTGAAGACGGCAAGATTTACCAGCGCCCCTTTGGCGGCATGATGCAAAATATGGGCAAAGGCCCGCCCGCTCAGCGCACCTGCGCGGCGGCTGACCGCACGGGTCATGCTATGTTACACACGCTGTACGGCCAGTCCCTGCGCCGTTCGGCCGAATTTTTCCTGGAATATTTCGCCCTTGATTTGATTATGGAAGACGGGGTGTGTCGGGGTATAACCGCCTGGAAACTTGATGACGGCACATTGCACCGTTTTCGTGCCAAAACGGTGATTTTAGCCACCGGCGGGTATGGCCGCACTTATTTCTCTTGCACCTCTGCCCATACTTGTACGGGCGATGGTAACGGCATGGTGCTGCGGGCCGGACTGCCCTTGCAAGACCCGGAATTTGTCCAGTTTCACCCCACCGGAATTTACGGTGCAGGCTGTCTAATCACTGAAGGCGCACGCGGCGAGGGCGGTTATTTAACCAATTCCGAAGGCGAGCGCTTTATGGAACGTTATGCGCCCTCAGCCAAAGACCTGGCATCTCGTGATGTGGTCAGTCGGGCCATGACTATTGAAATCCGCGAGGGTCGCGGGGTTGGCCCCGACAAAGACCATATCCATTTGCATCTGGATCATCTTGACCCGGATATTCTAGCTGATCGCTTGCCGGGCATTTCCGAAAGCGCCAAAATTTTCTCCGGCGTCGATGTTACCAAAGAACCAATTCCCGTCCTGCCGACCTGTCACTATAATATGGGCGGGATCCCGACCAATTTTCACGGCGAAGTCGTGACCAAAAAGGGCAAAAATCCGGACGCAGTTGTCCCCGGCCTGATGGCAGTGGGTGAAGCGGCCTGCGTCTCCGTACACGGCGGCAACCGGCTAGGCTCCAACTCCTTGATTGATCTGGTCGTCTTTGGCCGCGCCGCCGGGCTACGGTGCGGTGAGCTTCTGGACGCTAGTGAAGGCCAACCGGAATTGGCCGCAGGCGCCGGGGCTGAAAGTTTTGCCAGACTGGAGCATTTCCGAAACGCGAACGGCAAGTCCAGCACAGCAGACATTCGCCTCGAAATGCAAAAAACCATGCAGGTTCACTGTGCCGTATTTCGCACCGATGAAAGCTTGGCCGAAGGTGTCAGCAAAATGGGAGATGTGTATGCGTCCATGAAAGATATTGGTGTATCCGACCGCTCTTTGGTGTGGAACACAGACTTGGTGGAAACCCTGGAGCTAGACAATCTCATGGGCAATGCGTTGGCAACAATGGCGGCAGCAGAAAACCGCAAGGAAAGCCGCGGCGCCCACGCCTCCGAAGATCACCCGGACAGAGACGATAAAACCTGGATGAAACACACGCTCGCATGGGTCAAAAACGGCAAGGTAAAGCTAGGGAGCCGCCCCGTCCACACCTACACACTGAGCGACGATATTGATTATATAAAACCTGCGAAACGGGTTTATTGATTTCCTTCCTCCGTTTTTCACGGGGGAAGTGCCGGAACTCTTGTGGAGGCGATGGGGGGAACAACTACACTCTGGTGCAAAGCGAAAGATTGTCCCCCATCGAGCACCAAGAAGCGCCCGCTTCCCCCACAAGTGGGGGAAGGAGAGCCTATCAATCCTCATGACATAGCCCCAATATAACCTTTGGCCCGCCATATTCCTGTCCTAATGCCGCCGGATTTTAAATTTACCCCTTGCAAAATTTCATGTATGAGAGGGTTATTATGTCTTTGAAAAATCAAATTGGGCAAAATCAGATATTGGGGAAAGCTATGGGTCATTCTGTAGGACTTAAACTTTTATTGGTCTGCGGGCTTGTACTTCTGATGGCCATTCCGGCTTTGTTTATTGCCGCCATTAGCTTTGAGCGGGCCGGGCGGGCGAATGATGTGACCCGCGAGGTGAGCGAACGTTACGGCGGCCCCCAGACTTTGCTCGGTCCGGTTTTGAGCCTGCCTTACGGCACCAAAAACCAGGCGGGTGAAATAACGTCTTACAGTGAATATGTTATCTTTGCGGAAGAAGGCACGGCCAGTGTTAGCGATTTGCAAACCACTATACGCAAGCGTTCTTTGTTCAAAGTCCCGACCTATCAGGCAGGTGTAAACTTCTCCGCCGCGTTTAAATTACCCGAACGTACGGAAATACAATCTGGCAGGCGGGTATTTTTTTGGGACGAAGCCAAAATCAGCATAGGCTTGAGCGATGTACGCGGGTTGCGCGATGATGTTTATCTGGTTTTGCCAGACGGTACAAAACGTAAATTTGGCCCCGGCCAGAGCGGGTCTTTGGCCGCCATACGCGCTACGAACCTTGAAGCCGAAACCGTATCCCTAAGCTCGTTCAAAGGTTATAGGGAATATGTAAATTTACAATTTATGGACGTCCGAGTTGGAGACTTGCTAGTTGGGGATTTACTAGGCGAAAATTCCCGACTTGATGTGTCGGCCAGCCTGACCATAAGCGGCTCTCAGCAAGTGTCCATATCGCCCTTTGCCCAAACTACTAAAGCGAACATTTCGGCCGATTGGCCACACCCTGGCTTTATTGGTCGCTACCCGCCCCATGAACGCGCCATCAGCACGGACGGATTTTCCGCCGCCTGGTCGGTGCCTTTTTTGGCCAGAGGTATGGCGGCCCACGGCGATGCTCGCGATCTTAAATTAGGGCAATTATCGCAAAAAGCCATGAGTGTGAAATTGGTCAATCCGGTTAACCCGTATCAGAACGTCAACCGCTCGCTTAAATATTCGGTTTTGTTTATTGGCATGGTGTTTTTAGCCTATTTTCTGTTCGAAACTTTGGTCGGCGTCAAAGTCCATGCGGCCCAATATGTGCTGATCGGTCTGGCCCAATGTGTGTTTTATCTGTTGCTACTGGCCTTTGCCGAACAAATCGGGTTTAACTTTGCCTTTCTCATTGCCGCCGGGGCTACGGTCATACTGACCAGTACCTATGCGGGGGTAGTGTTCGGCAAAGACTACCGCCTTAAGGCCGGCGCGGTGTTTGTGGCCACTTACGGATTATTATATGTCTTGATGCGTATGCAGGATTTCGCCCTGATGGTCGGTGCCTTAGCGAGCTTCCTAGCAATAGCGGCGACTATGTATTTAACGCGGAATGTTAACTGGTACGGCCAGACTAATACTTCATAAAATTTTGTAGGCTGGATTACGCCAAGAGGCTAATCCACCCTACAAAACTACCCGGTCTGTCTGGCCCGTAGCCTGTCCCATTCCTTAAATTCAAAAGCAATCGACTGCTTGATCATTTCGCGCCAGACGGGTTCGGCTATCTCTATGCTTAGGCCTTGCTTGAGGCTTTCCGCTTTGACCTTGCTGACCACGTCCTCAATGCGCACGGCATCATAGACCGCCGCCCGGTCAGTTTTTATACGCGCCGCAGCTTCCATATAGGCTTGGCGGCGCACAATGAGGGCAACAAGTTCGCGGTCAATGGCGTCTACGCCAATGCGGACTTCGCTCATGCTCTGACAATCTTTTGCAGGTTTAATCATGGGGCCATTCCGTTAGCAGTTCAGGGTCAAGATTGCGGTTACGCCATTTTAGCCGCCAACACAAGTGCGGCCCGGTTGAACGCCCGGTCGAACCAACCGCGCCAATTTTCTGGCCGCGTTTGACCTCTTGGCCCGGCTTTACATTTATACCGCTCATATGCAGATACATGGAGATCAAACCCTGACCGTGGTCAATTAGCACCATTTGCCCTTCAAAATACAGATCATCATCGGCCAAACTCACCACCCCGTCAGCAGGCGCATAAATCGGCGTGCCGGTCGGCGCGGCAATATCAACCCCGTAATGGGGTTTCTTGGGTTCGCCGTTAAGGATACGCTGCGCACCAAACGGTGAAGTTTTGATGAAATCTTTAAGCGGATATGTAAAACCATCCTTGAACCACAAGGTCTGCTGACGCGAGGCAAAGCCTTGTTTTTTGCGTTTGGACGAAGACCGGATATGCGCCACTTGCTTGTCGCTAAAGGTGGAAACCTGGCTAGGTGGCAGGCCGTCTATGCGCGAGATGGTGTATTTGCGGGGGGAGAGTAACATTGGGTGAAACGCAGGAATTTCTTCGAGGTTACGGGGATTAGAAACAGATAAGGAAACATCTAAATCATCTCTGTCAAATCCAATTAAAACTCTGCCGCTTTCCTCTGCGACCGTTTTGAAGGATTGTCTTTTTTTATTTTTAAAGCGAATAACTTCAACAACTGCTCCCGGCTCAGTTTGACAAAGCACTAGCCCACCTTGCGCAAACACACCTTTGCAGACGATTGGTGTATTTGGTTCATTTGGAGCGGGCGGTGTTGCTCTACTTTCAACCTGCCCGCAGGCAGCCAAGAATACTAGGAATAGTGCGCCCAATAACCACCTTACCCCCTCACCTTGTTCCTCTCCCCACAGGAGAGGAGACGTTGCCTTGTCTGTCTGTGATTTCCCGAAAAATTTGTGATAGTTTGGCAAACTTAGCCTCTCCCATTTTTGTTTGAGGGGGAAGAGGCGCGCGACAGCGGGTGAGGGGATGGGATGTCGAGGTTGTTCGCTCATGCCGCTCAAGACCCACTCTCCAGCCTGCGTTTCAGACTGGCGTTTGCGTCCACATAGGCTTCTTGCAAATCGTCGTTCCAGTATTTTAGATCTTCCAAGGGGATACGCTTGTCGGTTACGGCGCACAGGACGTAACTGCCAGATTCCAGGATCAGGTAATCCGATGAGCCGTAGCTGAGTTTTGCTTCACGGTTTGGGTTGGTAAAATTTAACATGGGGGCTTTCTATACCAGTTTGCGGGAAATCAAAAGAGGTCACCCTGTATATTTTTGGGTTTTTGCGCAGGTTTTTTTGTGCGGCGTTTCGGCTTGCCGTCAATCACGGCGGCGCGTTTACCGTCTGTAAATGTCAGGCCAACACTTTGCCCGGTTTTTAGTGGTTTGCCCTTGCGAATAATTTTCCCGTCCATATCCGTGACTAGCGCATAACCGCGCTCTAACACGCCTTGATAGGAATAAGCGTCCAGCAATTTCCCGGCCCCGCCCAAACGGTCACGGGATCGTTGCAAGCGCCGCCCCATAGACAAGAACGCTTCACGGGAAACATTTTTCAAAATATCGCTCTTGCGGGCTATATCGCGTGTGAGCGCACCCGGCCGTAATCTTACCGCCGCCGCCCGTAAATTACTGGCATGGGCTTTTCTGCCAATGTCCAATGACGGTAACAACCGCCCAACCACCAGATCAAATCTTTGGCGCGGCGCGGCCAATACCGCATCCAGTTTTGGCAGTTTCGCCGCCGCAAAGCCCAGTTTTTTGCGCTCAACATTTCGAGTAAGCCCGCGCTTGAGCCTAAGGCCCAAATCTTCCACCGTGTCCATAAGTTCGGCGCGAACCGGCACGGCAATTTCTGCTGCGCCCGTGGGGGTCGGGGCGCGGTGGTCGGCCACATAATCTATTAGCGTCCAATCAGTTTCATGTCCAACCGCCGAAATAATCGGGATGCCCGACGCAAAGGCGGCACGCACGACATTTTCTTCATTAAAACACCAAAGATCTTCAATGGAGCCGCCGCCCCGTGCCACGATGATCACGTCCGGGCGCGGCAGGCTGTCCGTCTCGTTATAATTGTTAACCCCGGTGATGGCCCCGGAGATTTGCGCCGCCGCCTTGTCACCCTGCCCCAGCACGGGCCAGACTAGAACCCGCATCGGGAAGCGGTCTTCCACCCGGTGTAAAATATCGCGGATAACCGCACCCGTAGGTGATGTGATGACCCCGATAGTTTGCGGTAAATATGGGAGTCCTTGTTTGTGTTCGTCCGCGAACAAACCTTCCGCCGCCAGCATTTTCTTGCGCTTTTCCAAAAGCGCCATGAGCGCACCAACCCCGGCGGGCTCCAACTTGTCTATGACCAATTGATATTGGGAGCGGCCAGGATAGGTGGTCAATTTGCCCTCGACCACCACTTCCATGCCTTCTTCGGGGCGCACGGACAGACGCGAGACCGAGCCTTTCCACATGATAGATGCGATAACCGCCTTGTCGTCCTTAATGTCCACATACATATGCCCGGATTTGGCGATCACCACCCGGCCAAGTTCCCCGCGCACCCGCACGCGGCCAAAGGTATCCTCTATCTTGCGTTTGAGCGAAAACGCTAGTTCGGAGACGGAATATTCATGGGCGTTGCTTGGCGCATTAGTTACTACATTGTTCATGTTTACTCTTGTGGGCCATTGAGCCATAAGTGTCAAAAATTTTGTACGAAAAATACGTAATGGAAAATATGCTATGAAAGTTCTTCTTATCGGCAGTGGCGGACGTGAACATGCTCTGGCCTGGAAACTATCCCAAAGCCCTTTGTGCGAACAGCTAATTTGTGCGCCGGGCAATGCCGGGATTTGCGAAATTGCTGATTGCGTGAATATTGCAGCGGACGATATTGTTGGCCTAGTAGATTTTGCACTCAGCGAAGCGGTGAATTTTGTTGTGGTTGGGCCAGAAGTTCCGTTGGCGCTCGGGTTGGTGGACAAATTGTTGGGCAATGGTGTGGCCGTATTCGGGCCAAGCGCACAGGCCGCAATGCTAGAAAGCTCCAAGGCATTTACCAAAGATTTTTGTACCCGCCACAACATACCGACGGCCAAATATGATGTGTTCACTAACCTGAATGATGCCAAAACTTATCTCGGCGAAATGTCTGCACCCTATGTGATCAAGGCGGACGGGTTGGCGGCGGGTAAAGGCGTGGTGATAGCAGGGACGAAGATTGAGGCAGAGACGGAATTGGGTGAATTCTTTTCAGGAAAATTCGGGGAGGCGGGCGCTTGTATAGTCATAGAAGAATTTATGAGCGGCCACGAGATTTCGTTTTTTGCTCTGGCGGACGGTAAAACGGTTTTACCTTTGTGTGAGGCCCAGGATCACAAGCGGGCATTTGACGGCGACCTTGGCCCCAATACGGGCGGCATGGGGGCTTATTCGCCAGTACCAGGATTTGATGGGCCGGGGTTTGCGGACACCGCCCGCATCATGGACGAAATCCTGATCCTGACAGTGCGCGGCATGGCAGCAGAGGGCAATCCTTTTACGGGCGTATTGTTCGCGGGTTTGATGATGACGACCACGGGTCCGAAGCTGATTGAATACAATGTCCGTTTTGGTGACCCGGAATGTCAGGTATTGATGCGCCGCATGGAAACGGATTTACTAGAGTTGATGGTTTTGGCCGCCAAGGGTAGATTGGCCGATGCTAAAACGGTTCAGTGGCACAAAAACAGTGTGGTCAATGTGGTCATGGCGGCCCAAGGGTATCCGGGGTCTTATGAAAAAGGCGAACCTATAAAAGGCACGGATGCGGCAGACATGATGGACGGCGTTAAAGTCTTTCACGCAGGAACGGTACGCGGGGACGCAGGCCTGCTACAATCTGCGGGCGGGCGGGTGCTTAACATCACCGCCCAAGGCAAGACCATAGAACAAGCCGTGGCCCGTGCCTATGCTGCTATTGACGATGCAATAATTTGGCCCGGCGGTTTTGTGCGCAGGGACATAGCCAAACAAGCTTTAACAGAAGACTGAAAACGGGAGACTGAAATGAAAAAACTAAAAACACTCTTATTGGCAGGATTGGCCATGCTGACAGGATTGACCTATACTGGCAACGCATTTGCTCAGGGCAACGGCGAAAAACCGCGCACCATCATTCATGCAGCCCATGTTTTGGCGCAACCCGGAAAAGCGCCCCTACATCAACAAAGCATTTATATTAGCGGTAATAAAATTGAAAAAATCGTGGCGGGCTATCAGCTCGCCAAAGGCGCACACATCATTGACCTTACGGACAGTTTTGTCCTGCCCGGCCTCATCGACAGTCATGTGCATTTACGCATGGAGTATAACCCTAATATCCGCCTCGATGTTGTCACAAAACGCTCTGGCGATACCGCTTATGACGCTCTGGTTAATGGGCGCAAAACCCTGATGGCCGGGTTTACATCCGTGCAAGATGTGGGCGGCCCGGAAGAAATCTTCGCCCTGCGCGATGCCGTAAATGCAGGCAAGGTGGCGGGGCCGCGTATCCGCGCATCCGGCCCGTCTATATCGCCAACCGGCGGTCACGGCGACATGCACGGCTACCGGCAAAATGTGTTGGATGCTTTCCACCGCCCCACGATTTGCGACGGGCCTGCGGATTGTCGCCGGGCAACCCGGGCGGTCATAAAAATGGGGGCAGATGTGGTTAAAATCACCGCTACGGGCGGAGTATTATCCAACACGTCTGCGGGCACAGAACAGCAATTTTTCAATGACGAGCTTAAAGCCACCACCGAGGCGGCCGCCAAAATGGGCCGCAAAGTTACGGCCCATGCCCACGGTAAAACCGGCATAGATAGCGCTCTCAAAAACGGGGTGAAGTCTATTGAACACGGTACATATCTGGACACAGAGACCGCCAAATTGTTCAAAAAACATGATGCGGTTTTGGTACCGACGGTTCTGGCGGGCATGACCGTAGTGGATTGGGCCAAGAACACAAATTGGTTGCCGCCTGCCTCCAGAGCCAAAGCCCTCAAGGTCGGCCCGCAAATGCAAGACATGTTGAGAACCGCTTACGAAAACGGCGTCACAATTGCTTTTGGCACGGATACAGGTGTCTCGCAACACGGCAAAAATGCCCGCGAATTTGGCTATATGGTCGAGGCCGGCATGAGCGAAATGGCGGCGATTAAATCCGCGACAATAATTGCGGCCAAGCATTTGGAAATGGGCGATAAAATCGGCTCAATAGAATCGGGAAAATTTGCAGATATTATAGCGGTAGGCGGTAACCCGCTGACCAATATCGAAGAGCTATACGACGTAGATTTCGTCATGAAAAACGGGGTTGTTTATAAGGGCGGGGAATAGGGTTTAGAAAATTTATTTTTTTTGCAATCTCTACCGCCCGCTCACCCCTGCGTATGCAGGGACCCATCACCGGACTATCGGAGAATTCCGTGAACCCAGAGATGGATATCTGCATACGCAGGTATGAGCGGGTGGTGTGGGTGATTTTTGGTGAACGCTACCAAACTTCGGGTATGAATCTACGCGTAAGATTTAGGCCGGAGTACATAGCTTGCTTCTTGTATAGAAGTGCATAAATTGGGGAAGGAGACCCATATATTTACCTCTTACCACCATCAATTATTTTTAAAAATGGTTTTTTAGGTTTAGGCTGAGCTTCCGTTTTTGGCTCCTCCGTTTCATCATGCATATCGTCTTCTATGTGGCGGACGCGGGGTTTGTAATTTGATTTGTTTTTAAAGCTTGAGCGCCATTTTGGTTTGGCCGGGTCATCCCCCCGCGCTTGCTTGCCGCCGTCTCGTTTCAAGTCTCTTATTTTGCGGCGCATTTGCGCCAGGACTTGTTTTTGGCGGTTGGACAGGGCTTCAGAAAACCCGCCGAGGGACGGGTCAGCAAAGGCGGAGCCGTATTTATCAAGACGTTCATCAACGGACGCGATAAATTCGTCCTCCCAGTCGGTAATCTCGCCCAAGCTTTCCAGATCGGCGCGGGCTTTTTTCAGCTTGCGCTGGGCCGTGCGGGCTTTGCGAATGCGCGCCTTGTCGGCTTTTATTTTGGCTTTTTCTGCGTCGTCCAAATATACCGCCTATCAACCGTCTATCGCGTCCATATAAAGTTCCAAAAGCGCGTCTTGCTCGGCCCGCTCATGGGCTTCGATTTTCCTAAGGGCAATGGTTTTGCGCACAATTTTTGTATCAAACCCGAAGGTCTTGGCCTCGGCGTAAACCTCGCGAATGTCCGCCACAAGCTCGGTTTTTTCGGCTTCCAGCCGTTCGATGCGGGCGATATATTGCTTCAGCTTTTCGCGGGTGGCTTCGCCCATGCTGTCGGCGCGTTGCTCATCTGTAATCATGTTGCTCTCCAAAAATTAGGGAATTAAATTTGGGCAAGTTTAGGAATTAGAGCCCCGGCTTGCAAGTCAAACCATGGGAAATATTATAGATTGTTGTGGACGAAATTTACGCCTATACATAATGAAAAAGGAGCGGACATGAAAAAATTTGGAAAATGGGCAGTGCGCTTATTGGGCTTGGCTTTGATAGGTGGCGGTATTTATTTTTTCGTAATCCTGCCCACCAGTGTTGACCGAAAAACCAATTTCGTGGAGCCCCACGCGCCTTATGTCGTCTCTGAACAAGCCAAAACCTTACATGCAGATATGCGGGTGGCTGATCTACATGCGGACACATTGTTGTGGAAGCGCAACCCGGTAAAACGCCAAAAACGAGGCCAGTCGGATTTTCCCCGCTTTCGCGAAGGCAGTGTCGCCTTGCAAGTATTTAGCACGGTGACCTTCGTACCCGGCGGTATGAATGCTACCGCCAACAAAATGGAAAACGACCGCATGGTGTTGTTGAGTGTGGCCCAAGCCTGGCCGCCGCGCACCTGGAACTCGATCTATGAGCGAGCCATATATCAGGCCGAGCGTCTGCACAAAGCTGAACAACAAGCCGGCGGTGATTTTGTCATTGCCCGCACCAAAACCGATCTGCGCAATGCCCTTAAACTCCGCACCCTGAACCGCGATATTGTCGTTGGTGTGCTAGCCACCGAAGGCGCACACCCGCTTGAGGGCAAGCTTGAAAATCTCGACAATCTCTACGACGCCGGGTTTCGCATGATCGGCTTGCAACACTTTTTTGACAACAAGCTCGGCGGTTCCCTGCACGGGGCAGAAAAAGGCGGGCTGACGCCGTTTGGGCAAGAGGTGGTCAAAAAAATCGTCGAAAAAGACATGATGATCGACGTGGCCCATTCTTCGCTCAAAGTGGTCGAGGATGTTTTGGCGCTTACGGATGCTCCCATGGTGGTTTCCCACACCGGAATCCTCGGCCTGTGCAACAATCCGGGGCGAAATATTCCCGACCATTTGATGCAAAGAATAGCAGATCGCGGCGGCTTGATCGGGGTCGGGTATTGGGAAATGGCCGTATGTGATACCACACCGGACGGCATTGCCAAAATGCTGATCTATGGGGCGGAAAAGTTTGGCGTGGAAGCTATTGCCCTAGGTTCTGATTTTGACGGCGCGGTCACAACCCGGCTTGATACATCGGAATTGGTCGCCATTACGGATGCTCTGCTGCGCCGTGGCATGTCAGAACCAGATATCCGCAAGGTTATGGGCGAAAACCAAATTGCCTATTTCTTAAAATATTTACCAGATGAATAAAGCAAATTGGGTTGTTTATATTATCCGGTGTACGGACGATACATTATACACGGGCATCACTAACGATTTGGACAAACGCCTACAAGCCCATGACGGCGGTACAGGCGCTAAATATACCAAGAGCCGGGGGCCGGTTGAACTGGTTTATTTTGAATTGGCCGCTAACCGAAGCGCGTCTTTGAAGCGTGAACATGCCATCAAGAAATTAAGCCGGGCGGAGAAACTGGATTTGATTGGGGGATTATCTTCTTCCTCCTTTATAAAAGGGAAGAATTAAAGCGCCTTGCCTTTAGCACTGTCTTTTAGGCTTTCGACCCGTTCTTTAATTTGTTTGTGTTCGGGGTAGATTTTATTGGCTTGCTCATAGACCTCATACGCATCATCGCTACGGCCAAGTGTTTCCAGAATATTACCCAATGTCCATAGGGCGTAAAAATGCCGAGGCTCTAGGATCAATGCCTGGGTGGTGTCGGATACGGCACGGCTTAGATCTTGTTCCTGGGCCGCAAGCCGACCCGAGCGTGACCAAGCTTCCGCATATTCGGGTTGCAAGCGCAGCACATGATCATACATGCGTCTTGCCAATTTATTGTCACCCCGGTTTTGTGCGGCGATGCCCCGGTGCAAGAGAAAATCCACCGATGCACTACCGGACTGCAAAAATACCGCCCATATTTCTTCGGCGGTTAGTTTGGCCTCTTCCTCGTCCACTTCATATTTTAACTTGAGAAACAGGCTGTCTAACATCCTAACCCGGTCTTGCTCCGAGCGCACAGTCAAATCCTTACCGCCTTTGGGGGCTTGCTTTTTAGGCTCCACTTTAGGCGCAGGGGCTACGGGTGGTAAATCCGGTTGTTGGTTTGTTTCTTGGGCGAACGCAAATGGGGCAATAGAAAATGGGGCAGATGCTATGCTTGTGCTAAAAGCGAGCGCCAAAACAACAAAGAAAAAAATCCGGATCATAGGCACAAACTTAAGCACCTTGGGTGATTTCGCAAGGGGCAGGTTGAGAATATGAACGGATTGTCAGATAGGGCTGTAGATATAGCCTTGATACTTGTTAACCTTGGCGGGCTTTAAAGCGCGGGTCGGTCTTGTTGATAACATAGAGACGACCTTTACGGCGGACAATTTTGCAGTCGCGGTGGCGGGTTTTCAAGGATTTCAAAGAAGAGCGGACTTTCATGATCTTACCTAATTTATTTGGCCATATTATGCACATATTATGTACAGGAGCCCAGTATGAGCCCAGTTGAATTTGAGGCCGGAACCTAGTGGCGGAAAATGCCTAAGTCAAGCAGGTTTTGCGGATGTTTTTACAGCTATTTAACAGGTAAGTTCTGGTCAAACTCCGTTAAGGCGGCTAGCTTGTTTGCATGTTTAAGTATATCCTCTTGATTGTCATGGCTTTTGGCGCACCCTTAATTGCTTGTGCCGCCGCGCCGAAACCTGCACCAACGCCGCGTTTAAAGGCACAAAGCCCCGAAATCAGGCCCGCAGACATATCGGCGCAACACAGCCAAACACAAATTTTTGCGTTGTGGAAACGGGGCTTCATGGCCCGTGCCATTGCCAAAGGCTATGATGCTGCTCTGGTTAACGCCACGATTGGCCCGGCCAAAATCAACCCCAAAGCCGTCCAGAGCAATGAGACCCAGCCGGAGTTCACCCGCGCCATTTGGGTATATGTTGACGGGGTCATGTCCCCTGCCCGCCTGAACGGGGGGCGCGACAAACTGGCCAAGCACAGGGACTTGTTTGCGGATATTGAAGCCCGCTACGGCGTAGACCGGTATATTTTAACCAGTATTTGGGGGCTTGAGTCCGCTTACGGCAAAATCCTGGGCCATGACAATATGATCGACAGTCTGGCGACACTGGCATTTCAGGGACGCAGGCAAAAGTTCGGCGAACAACAATTATTTGGGCTGCTAGACATGTTGGCGCGGGGCGATGTGCGCAGGGATCAACTGATCGGCTCTTGGGCGGGCGCCATGGGCATGACCCAGTTCATCCCCACTACATTTCGGGATTATGCCGTTGATTATGACAATAATGGCAATAAGGATTTATGGACGGATGTTGGCGATGCTCTGGCCTCCACCGCCTATTATTTATCGCGCTTTGGTTGGCGGGGCGCGGAGCCGATTGTGGCAGAAGTCTTGTTACCTGCCGGGTTTAATTACGGCCTGTCAGACGGCACCAAACGCACTATATCCGGTTGGTCAGCCATGGGGGTGCGTCCGGTGGGCGGAAAAAATTGGTCGAAACAGGCTCTGTTCTTGAACGCCAAACTCCTCATGCCCGCCGGCGTAAACGGCCCGGTGTTTTTAACCTTTAAGAATTTTGACGTTATTAAAAAATATAACAACTCCACATCATACGCTTTGGGGATCACCGTGTTGGCGGAAAGTTTGCAAGGCAAAAAAACCATCACAACGGACTGGCCTCGCCAAGACAAACCTTTGCTGCGCAACCACAAAAAAGCCCTGCAACAAGCCCTGACCAATCAAGGCTATAGCACGGGCGGAATTGACGGCATGATCGGCCCCAATTCAAGACGCGCCATCCGCGCCTGGCAACGGGCAAACGGCTTAGCCGCAGACGGATATGTCAACCAGGCGCTGTTGCGCAAAATATTGACAGGGCAATAAGTGCGCTCTTATGCTTTCTTGCGCTCTTTTTCACCTTCGAGGCTCCAAATACCTGCGCCGTTTGCGGCGATATACAGGAAGATGAAACAGTATAGCGCAATGAGTTCGCCGCCGTTAGAGATCGGGAACAAGCCTTCTTTGCCGTGGGCTATCCAATAGCCAACTGCCGCCATACCGCTACTGATGAAAGCGGCAGGTCGGGTAAACAAACCAAGAGCTATCAATGCACCGCCGAGAATTTCAATGCCGCCAGCCGCCATAGTCATCGGGTTGAGCGGCCAGGGAAAGTCAGTGGGGAAGTTGAAAAATTTCTGAACTCCGTGTCCCATAAACAATAGCCCGCTGACAATCCGCAAGAGCGCATATGTGTGTTCTTTATATTTATCTAAAAACCCCATGATATTTCCCCTTTGTTGTTTAGGCATCAAGCCTAGCACAAACAGCGAAAAAGTCAATTTTCAGACTTTACGGGCCGTTTTAGTCTTTCGCCTAGGCCCTAATACTTCGTACTGTTCACTTGACCAAGGGCGAGTTTGCTTTGATATAGGGGCAGAATTTAGAAATACCGAAAACTTATGAGCACACCAGATTGTAACAAAGCCGAATTTCGCAAAACTTTGGGGCAATTTGCGACGGGGGTGACCGTAATCACGACCTTGGGCGCAGATGCCCGGCGGGTCGGGGTGACGGTGAGCAGTTTTAACAGCCTGTCCATGCACCCGCCCATGATCCTTTGGTCATTGGCAAAATCCGCCTTTAGCCTGCCGGCTTTTGAACAGGCCAAATTTTTTAATGTGCATGTATTGGGCGCGGACCAAGGTGCGCTGTCCAGATGCTTTTCAAGCCCTGGCACCGATAAGTTCGGCGGCATTGAAACCCAAAAAGGCTTGGACGACACACCTATTTTGCCCCAACATGCCGCTTTGTTTGAATGTAAAACTGCCCATCTATATGCGGGCGGGGATCACATGATTATTGTCGGCCAAGTGATAAAATTTTCGTGCAATAACACGACACCATTAGTGTTTCACGGAGGTCAATACAGGGGTATTGATAATTTGGCTTAGGCCTTTATTTACCCCATAGCTTTCTAAGTCGTTTATCGCGGCGACACCCCGTGCGGTAATAAGTGTAGCGGATCGGATTTTTCTTGTAATAGTCTTGGTGATAGGTTTCGGCCTTGTAAAAACGGGCGGCGGGTAGAATTGGTGTGACCACCTTGTCTTTTAACCGCCCTGAATTTTGCAAGGCGGTTTTTGAGGCGCGGGCCGCTTCCATTTGTTTTGGCGTCGCAAATATGGCCGTGGCATAGGACTGGCCCCGATCACAAAACTGTCCGCCGCCGTCGGTTGGGTCAACCGTAGTCCAAAAATATTCCAAAAGCTCGTCGTAGCTGATTTTAGCCGGGTCGTAGATGATTTTGGCAACCTCGTAATGCCCGGTGTTGTTGCGTGTGACCTGTTTATAAGTTGGGTTCTTGGTGTGCCCGCCCGCATAGCCCGAAACGGCCTCTATAACGCCGGGCAGTTTCTCGAAATCCGCTTCCACGCACCAAAAACACCCGCCCGCAAATACGGCTTCAGCTTGCGCAGTTTTATCATTTGTTTGTGCATTTGCAACGCCGCTAGCCGTAAAGATAATCGCCAGAATTGATAATGCAGTTTTTGTAAAAATATTCATACAGGAGATTTACTGCCTATCCTGTTCACATGCCAGACACATAGTTGAGAGTTTTTCGCGACTAACGCTCCGCGTCAAAAGCACTTAGATAAGCTTGCATTTTTTGCTGGATGCGCAAACGCTTTACCGTATCAAGAATGATGCCGCAGGGCAGCGACAATGCAGACCCCAGAGCTCAACCAGCCGCCAAAACCGCCGACGGAAACCGTTCGACCAAACCAGTTTCGAAAAATTCAAACACCACAGGCAAACCGACCGCCAAGCTAACCATGCCGATCACAAAAGCCCCCGCCAAAAAGAACCGCATGGGCTGTTGGTCGCGGTATAATTTACCCATGAGCCATGCAATGCGGGCGCCATCTCCAAGGGTGGATAATTTGCTCTCGCCGCCGACCCGCTCAAAGAACGGCACTTGTACTTCTGCGAACGGCAGGCGCAATTCCAGACAGTGAATGGTCATTTCCGCCTCAATTTCAAACTTGTCGGACATCATGGGGAATGAGCGGACAAACCGGCGCGAAAACACGCGGTAGCCGGAAAAAATATCAGTGAAATGCCGTCCAAATGCCGCGCCCATGACCCAGGTAAACACCCGGTTGCCAAAGGCATGACCGGGCCGATATTTTTCGTCCCCCGAGGCCCGCGCCGCCACAATCATATCCAGTTTTTCGTCTTGTAGTTTCTTGACCAAACCGGGGGCCGCTGATGCATCATAGCTACCGTCCGCATCACACATAATATAGACATCTGCACCGATTTCGCGAAACAAACGCCGCATAGCATTACCCTTGCCCGGCAAGGCTTGATGCCAAACTTCGGCACCGGCTTTTTTCGCAATTTCTGCCGTCTTGTCTTGGGAATTATTATCACAAACAATTATGCGCGCTTTTGGCAGAGATTTTCTAAACCCCTCTATGACATGGGCCAGTCCCGCTTCTTCGTCGTAAGCGGGGAGCAGAACGGCGATTTGCGGTTTTGATTGTTGTTTCGGCATGACCACCCCTTATGATTATTGCATGGATAGCGGATTAAAGTTTATAAGGGGTTTATAAATCCCCAACACCAAATGCGCCGCACCCTTTCGAACTGGCGTTTTTACGTTCAAACATCTGCCCCAACAAGAGGCGCGAAATGAGCTTCGCGAATGACATCTCCCCAGAGGTGGGACATCATAATGGGACGTCCGTGTGGTTTTGCCCGACACTGGAATACCAGATAGAGCGCTTAGTTGAGTTTCGTGAGGAGCTAGCCACACGGCGGCGTCTTTTCACATAGGGGGCCCGTAGGTTAGTCGAGAACCAAGGACCTCGCCCGGAGCCGGCCGACCACTCCATGTTATAGGAGCATCTACACCGACGAAACGCCGTCTCCCCTCCAGCCAACCAACGATCGTTTGCCTGTCCCAAAGAGAAGAACAATTTAGGTATACCCCGATAAGATCAGGCATGGATTAGATTTAGTAAAAAATAATAATATGCAAGAATTACAATAATTTAGAGCCGTTTAAGCTATTTTTATTGAACGATAGACATATTGCCCGCCCTGATTAAGCGACCGCTGCATCAATCCCCGCGCTCTCAGACAATTAAGATGCGCTATGCTTTCGCCGACCGCCATTGAGCGGTTGCCGTCATTGATGGTGCGGCGAAACAACACCGGATATACTTCGGTGGATAATTTTGGCTCGGTGCAATATTTATGCAATCTTTCCAAGGCAAGTTCATGATGTTTGATCAATTTGGACAGCCGGTGATGGGCGCCGCGAAACGGGATGCCGTGGGCAGGCAAGACCAATGTGTCTTTTGGGACTTCGGCTTTCAGTTTATGACAAGAACTTATCCAGTCTTCCAACGGATTGCCCTCAGGCTCGGTTGGCCAAACGCTGACATTGGAGCTGATATTGGGCAGGAGCTGGTCGCCGCTGATCATGATGTTAAGCGCACCGCTGTACAAACAAGCATGTTCAGGCGAGTGGCCAGAGCCAACAATGATGCGCCAGTCCCGCTGGTTTATTTCGATTAGCTCCCCGTCCCTGATACGCTGATAACCATCGGGCAAGGGAGAGATAGCTTTGCCGAACCCGCCAAATTTTGATTTATAATTTTCGATTTGTGCGTCCGTAAGTCCGGCGCGTTTGTAAAAGGCGATGCCTTCTTTGGGGGCCGGATTACCCGTATCCGCAGCCATGAGCCGGCACAGGAAATACTCGCCCATGGTCATCAGCAAGGGCGCACCGAATTTGCGGCACATCCAACCGGCCAACCCGGCATGGTCAGGGTGTAAATGTGTGCAGATAACCCGGTTAACATGCGCCCCGTTCATATTATCCGTAAAAACCTGTCGCCAAATACCCATAGCGGCGTGCCAACCAAGCCCGGTATCCACAACAACAAATTCGTCGCCGTCGCGCAAGAAATATAGATTGATGTGGTCAAGCCCTTCCATGGGCAAGGACATGCGTAACCAAAATACACCGTCGACAATTTCGGTGACATCCCCTGCGCCGGGTGCGGTATCGGTAATGAAAGTCAGTCGGGAGATGGGAGTTTGTGTGCTCATAGCCACAACCTACATAAAACTAGCAAAGCCGCAATAGGCTTGGCGCGACGAACATGTATGCATTATTGACGGTTGTTTGTTTGGTTTTTATTTGGCGATACCTTGGCTCATTTGGGTGACAAAGGCATCAGCGATATGTTCTCCGCTAAGCCGCCCGCCCGGCTCGTACCAAACATTGAGCCAGTTCAGCGCCCCCATCAAGAAATACACCGTAACCCTAGCATCAGCTTTTTTAATAGAGCCATCAGACATGCCTTGTTTGACAATCCGCGTAACCGCTCGCTCTATTGACCCTCTGCGTTTAAGCACTGTGGTTTGAAACTCGCCTTTCAAACTGTCCACATCTGCCAGCAAGCCTAATCCGTCGCGGGTTAGTAAATGCGCAAACGCCCCATAGAGCAATTGTAATTTACCCAAGCCAGTGTCCCCTTGACCGCGCACGGATTTAACCGCCGCGTCCATGGCATCATAGACCATAATATGGCATTCATATAAAATCTCTTCTTTGGATTTTACATAATAGTACAAGGCGGCTTTGGATAACCCCAAGGACTGTGCGATTAAAACCATTGACGTATTATGATAACCGCGCCTGCGAAAGGCCCCGCTAGCTGAACGTATGACCGCTCGCCGCTTGGCCGCATATTGGGCTTCGCGGTTAAACGCCCGATTGGTGTCTAGATTGGTCATAGTGATGTCGTCCGTTTCCAAGCTTTAGAGTAGATTATTCGACCATAAAGTCAATCTATGGCCTGCGACATTTTAGATCACGCCGCAAACCAAGTAAGTTAGGCCTATTTTTTTGGCCAGAATATGTTAACCCATTTGGTAAAATACAATAAAACAAGGATGTGGCTATGACAAATAAAACCCAAACAGACGCCCTGCCACCGCCCGGTGCACCAGATATTGAAATCGCCCGTGCTGCATCCATGCAGCCAATTCTGGGTCTAGCTGAAAACAAACTTGGTATCCCCCCGGAAGCTCTTATTCCCTATGGTCATCACAAGGCAAAACTGTCTTTGGATTATATAGAAAAATTAAAGACCAAACCAAAAGGAAAATTGGTATTGGTCACCGCCGTCACCCCGACCACGGCCGGCGAGGGCAAAACCACGACCAGTGTTGGCCTGCACGACGCCATGGCACAAATTGGCGTCAAATCCATGGTCTGTTTGCGCGAACCGTCCCTGGGGCCGTGCTTTGGTATGAAAGGCGGTGCAGCGGGCGGAGGCCGGGCGCAAGTGGTGCCAATGGAGGATATCAACCTCCACTTCAACGGCGATTTTCACGCTATCACATCTGCCCACGCTTTGTTATCGGCCCTGCTTGATAATCACCTGCATTGGGGCAATAAGTTGGGGATTGATCCGCGCAGGATAAGTTGGAAGCGAGTGGTCGATATGAATGACCGGGCTTTGCGCAATATGGTTATCGGGCTTGGCGGCCCCGTTCACGGTGTGCCGCGTGAAAGCGGTTTTGATATTACGGTTGCCTCCGAGATCATGGCGATTTTTTGTTTGGCCGGCAGCCTTGCTGATTTGCAAGACAGATTGGGCAATATTATTGTGGCTTATTCCTATGACAACAAACCGGTGACGGCGCGTGATTTGGGTGCAGACGGAGCCATGGCCGTTCTTTTAAAAGATGCTTTGGCACCAAATTTAGTGCAAACTATTGAACACAATTTATCCTTCATTCACGGCGGCGCCTTTGCCAATATTGCCCATGGCTGCAATTCCGTAATGGCAACGAATGCGGCTTTGCATTTAAGCGATGTGGTCATTACCGAAGCCGGGTTTGGGGCCGATTTGGGCGCGGAGAAATTTCTCAACATTACATGCCGCCAATCAGGCTTGCGGCCAGATGCGGTGGTCATTGTTTGCACGGTGCGCGCTATGAAAATGCAAGCCGGTATCAAAAAATCCGACCTGGCAACACCTGACGCAGATGCAGTTAAGCGCGGTTGCGTCAATCTTGTGCGCCACATTGAAAACATGAAAATGTTCGGGGTTGATCCAATCGTGGCTATCAATCATTTTTCTCTGGATACCGATAGTGAAATCGCCGCAATCAAGCAAATTTGCCAGCAACAAAACATAGCCGTTTCACTGGCCAGACACTGGGAAAAGGGCGGTCTAGGCGCAACAAATTTAGCCAAAGCCGTAATGAAACAACTTTCCGGGAAAGCCGCCAATGTCCAATTGCTCTATGGGGATAACCTCCCCATGAAAAAGAAAATCGAGACCGTGGCTAAAAAGCTTTACCGAGCCGGTAGTATCTCTCTCAGCTCACCAGCTATTCGAGGCCTGCGCGAAATCAAAGCCCTTGGCTTTGATCATTTGCCCGTATGTATTGCTAAAACCCCATATTCATTTTCTAGTAACAAGAAAAAATTGGGCGCACCCACGGGGCATATTTTGGAAGTACGTGAAGTTCGCCTGTGTGCGGGGGCCGGTTTCGTTGTTGCGGTTTGCGGCGACATCATGACCATGCCTGGCTTGCCAAGACACCCTGCGGCTCTGGATATTGGACTTGACGAGGCCGGGGAAATTATCGGGCTTGCTTAACCGCTTATGACATATTCGTCCCAGACCACATTTCGCATCATGCGTTTATAGCTATAGGTCGGGTTGGGCCAAAGGGTCGGAATGGATCCGTCCTTGGTTTTGTACCAGCTTTGGCACGAGGTCGCCCAAATTGATGTGCTAAGGCGGGCTTGAATATCTTGGTTATAGGCCTTTACGGCTTCGGGTTTAACCGAAAAATATTGCCCCGGTTTAACCCTTTGGATAAGCTGGAGCATGTAAGGCATTTGCGCTTCAATCATCAAAATCATAGACGCATGACCGAGCCCGGTATTGGGGCCAAGCAAGAAAAAAGCATTGGCCATGTTTTCAATCACCAAGCCTTTATGGGCTTTCGGGTTGGCGCGCCAATCGGACAATTTAGCACCGCCCAGCCCCGTTAAATCGATCTGCGTTAAAAATTCTGTTGCCTTAAATCCGGTGGTGTAAATCAGAATATCGGCCTTGATCGTCTTGCCGTTGTTAAATTTGATGCCTCTTGGCGTGATGCGCTCAATACCGTGGGTGATCAACTCCACATTATCTTGTAATAAAGTGTCGTAATAATCATCTGACAACAATATTCGTTTGCAGCCAATAGGGTAATCCGGGGTCAATTTACGGCGCAAATCCTCATCTTTAATTTTCCGTACCCGGTATTTATCGGCGTTTCTTTTAAACAGGCGGTTAACCCATCCTTGTTTGTTAAACACACGGAAAAACACATATTCGAGATAGGCTTGCATGGCCAAGCGGGTAAACTTCATGGTGAAAGGTAAATGTTTGAACAAGGTTTTTTCAAATGAACTATATGACCTGTCCATACGCGGCACAATCCAGTTGGCCGTGCGTTGTAACACGGAAACCTGCTTACAAATTTTGGCGATTTTTGGGACAATTTGAACGGCGCTGGCTGCACTGCCGATGACGGCAACGCGCTTGTTGGTCAAATTCAAATCCTTGTCCCAACGGGCCGAATGAATTTGCTTGCCTTCAAAGCTATCCGCGCCTTTTATCCGGGGCCAGTTGGGGGTGCCCAGTATAGCGACACTGGTGATTAAGAACCGGGTTGTGATAATTTCGCCCTTGCTAGTCTTTACAGACCAAACCGCCAAATCTTCATCAAACCGGGCAGATAAAATTTCCGTATTGGCCCGGATATGTTTATTGAGATCATAGGCCTCGACAATATCCTCCGCATATTTACGGATTTCATATGCAGGCGAAAACCTGCGACTCCAATTTGGGTTGGGGGCAAATGAATAGGAATATAAATGGGACGGCACATCGCACGCAGCCCCGGGATAGGTATTATCATACCAGGTACCGCTAATGCCTCCGGTTTTTTCGGCGATGATAAAATCATCAATTCCCACTTCGCGCAATTTAATAGCCGCCGCTATCCCGGCAAATCCCGCACCGATAATTAGGGCGGTTAATGGCTGTTCGCCCATTCAATTCTCCTTGATAAGTCTGTTGCGCCGATCAGTTTTCGGCTTATATCTGCATTCAAGTTTTTCTAGTCTATTTTAGACGGCAAATAAAGGAATGAAATTATGCGCACATTACTCATTGGTCTCATAACTGCGGCGATCATCAGCGGCTGCGCCCATGCACAAGCGGGGCAAACTCCTGATAAGTGTAGTGAAAAGCCCAATGGAGCCTACCATATCTATCATGCAGGTGTTAATTCTATGGACGATATTGATAAAGCCTTATCCCAAGCCAGAATTCGCAACACCAAGCTTATGGTGGTTATGGGGGCGAATTGGTGCCATGACAGCGTCGGTTTTGCCGCCCGATTGGATAAACCGAAATTTAAGGCTTTGACTAGGGAAAACTACGAAGTGGTCTATGTTAACGCAGGCACACAGCCGAGACAAAAAGACCAAAACCGGGCCGTCTCCAAGCGTTTTGGTGTAGAGGCGATTGTCGGCACGCCAACTGTATTCATCGTGGCTGCGGACGGTACAGTGCTTAATCCGGACAGCGCCGGATATTGGCGTTATGCAGACAGTATCCCTGAAGATATGAGCTATGCATATTTGGCTTATTACGCAGAGAAGTAAGCGTTATGCTGATAAGTAAGAGTGGCAAATAAGCCCCCACTATTTTTTCGTGTATAGTTCTTTCGGCCAGCGGCGGTGAACCCAAAACCAGTCGCTGGGTTGTGCGCGAATTTGCTCTTCTATAAATTCGGTAATTTTTATAACTGTAGCCTTGATGTCATTTGCGCGGTTGCCTGTGTTGGCGAGCTTTATTTCTTTGTGAATAGTGACACGAAATTTTGCCCCGCCTAGACGGGTGATTGACATAGGAATGAGCGGCGCACCGGTCTGCATAGCTAGCCTGGTCGGGCCGGGGGCGGTCATGGCAGGTACACCGAAAAACGGAATTTCAAGCCCTGCATTAAATTTTTGGTCATTCAAAAGCGCGACACTGTCGCCAGCCCGCAGAGCCTGGATCAATTCTTTGGCACCCTTTGGGCCGGACTTTGCCACCATGAGCTCGATACCGTAAGCGGCGCGCTGTGCGCGGATGCGTTTGTCAAAATAAGGGTTATTGGTCGGACGGTAGGTGACGCGCACTGGCAATTTGGCTTGGGAGAACACGGCAGCCATCAACTCCCAATTGGCAAAATGCCCGGATATTAACACCGCGCCTTTTTTATCGCACTTTAATTTTTCTAAAATCTCCAACCCGACAACTTCAACATTGGAGTTTTCCGCGAATACTTTAATGCGGCCAAGCATGGGAAATTCGCCAAATGTCCGGCCCATCTGGTTCCAGCTTTTTTTGAGCCATTGCTCAATTTGTGCCGCGCTAGCATCCGGAAAAGCCAATTTCATATTGGTGCGCGCAATATGGTGTTTAGAGGTTTTAGGCCCGATAAATCCGACCAATTTTCCGACAAAGCTCGAGACTTGCTCCAGTGAAAACGGCATCATCAACAGGCGCACAATATCATAGGCCAAGACTTCCAACCGCCAAATCAATTGTTGAAACAGCCGCGTCATCAGTTTGTCACCGCCGCAATAATCGGATGTAAAATGCGCCGCAATGTCAATTCATCCTCAAATTCTACAACCACAGGCCAAGGGGTGATGTGTTTTTGAAACCCCTTGGGGATCCGAACAAAATCTTTTTCCGTTGTCACCAGACGCGCGCCATATTCTTCGGACAAATCTAGCAGATTTTTTAAATCCGTGTCCTTATAGGCATAATGATTGGCGTATCTCAAACCCTCAACCACATCGCCGCCAGCCCGGCGAAGCGCATCAAAAAATTTATTCGGCCTGCCAATGCCCGCAAAGGCAAATATTTTACCCTTGGGCAATGGGGCCGTTGCAACCAAAGTAGCGGCAATAACCGGAAGACCTTTAAGCAAAGCCAATAAATCTTCCCCCACCTCAAAATCCGGTGTCGGCTTCATCAATATGACCGCGTCGGTGCGCGACAGGGCCGCTGCAATGGTTTCGCGCAATGGCCCGGCGGGGAAAACCCGCCCATTCCCAAACCCGATCTGCCCGTCGACCACGAGCAAAGACAAGGTTTTTTTGAGAAGCGGGTTTTGATGACCATCGTCCATAATAATAACTTGCGCCCCGCGTGCCGCCGCCGCCCGCGCCCCGTCGTCGCGGCCCGCTGCAACCCAAACCGGGCCTTTGCGGGCCAGCAAAATCGGTTCATCGCCCACATCAATATAGCTGTGTTTGGACTGCACAACAATCGGGCCTTTTTCCCGCCCCCCATAGCCGCGAGACAGGCCGTGGGCACGAATACCCATACGGTTTAAGCTTTCTAGCAAATAGGCAGTGACCGGGGTTTTCCCGGTGCCGCCAACACTGGCATTTCCCACACAGATCACTGGAATACCGGGATCGTAAGGCACGGCGGAAGCAATGCGTCTTGCCGTAGCACGACCATAGAGCCAACCTAGCGGACTGAGCGCTGTGCGGATAAACGGCGCAGCCTCGCGGCCATATTTATGGGTCCAAAATTCCGGCGCGCGCATAATGCTTAAGCCTTTTTCAAGAGCGGCAACAAACGCTCCCAGACATAATCCAGTACCGCATCGCGGCTCTGGGCAAAGTTCAGCGCTGCGGCGGCTTTAGCCTTTCTGGCTTTGGGATCGCCAAGATATTTAAGCACGGCAGGGGCCAATTCATCTGGGGACAATATCCGTTTAACCCCGTCAAAGGCCATCATAGCCATATAAGTATCTGCGAAACTGGCAATATGTGGCCCGGTGATAATGGCGCAGTCCAGCCTTGCCGGCTCTAACGGATTATGCCCCGACAAATTGTCGAGCAAAGAGCCGCCGATAAAGGCGGTTTTAGACAACCGATATACCAGTCCCATTTTACCGATCTGGTCAACCAGATAGACATCGGTCTTATCCGTGGGCATTCGGTTTGAAGAGCGGCGCAGCACGGACAGCCCCGCCTTGGTCAATAGGTTTTTCACCTGTTTGGCCCGTTCCGGGTGTCGCGGTGCAAGGATCAGCAAGGCCTTTGGTTTTTTGGCTTTTATGGCTAGAGCCGCTATTGCTATCAGGTTTTCTTCGCCGACATGGGTGGAAGCCGCGCACCAAACCGGGCGGCGACCAATGGCGGTTTTAAGTTTTTTAAGCGCCGTTTTATCAACACCTAATGCAGGGGCGGCGTCCTTGAGATTGCCAGCAGCTTCGACCTCGCGCCCAAGCAACCAGGTCAAGCCGTCAGCAGTGGTTGTATCAGCGGCTAAAATTAAATCAAAAGCGCCGAGCAAAGCTTGCCCTGATTTTTTCCCGCGCTTGTCCCACCGCTCAATGGAGGCCGCACTCATCCGGGCATTGATCAGGGCCAATGGGATATTTAAGGCTTTGGTCTGCATGATCATATTGGGCCATAACTCGCTTTCAGCGAAAATAGCCATATCTGGCCGCCAATGGGCCAGAAAATTAGCCACAGCCTTGGGGTGATCGGCAGGGGCATATTGATGCACGGCGCGCTTTGGCAAGATCTGCGCCAACAAATCTGCGGACGTTACCGTCCCTGTGGTGATAACAATATTACTTTCAGGCAGGTGCGACAAAATCCGCAAAATAACCGGCATCAGCATTTGCGATTCGCCGACACTGGCCGCGTGCAGCCAAACCAGTTTACCGCCAAGTTGTAGGTCCGGGCGCGGCAGACCTGCAATGCCGTAGCGTTCGCCGAGCCTTGCCGGGTCTTCCTTGCCTTTGCGCACCCTACGTTTCAGCCATAGGGGTAAAGCCGGGGCCGCCATACGCGTCGCGGCACTATAGGACTTTAAGAGCGGTGTTTTCTTCACGGTTTGGCTTTCTTGTTGGCTTTCTGGTTTGCTTGCTTGTTTTTGGTTTTATTGTCAGCAGGTCCTATGATCTCGCTCCCCATATCTCTATCACATTTTTGCGACGCCTGGTTCAATATATTTTCCAGTTTTTGCCGCACCCTCTCAATATCGGCATCATCAGCCTGTTTATCAACCCATATTGGCCCGGCAAAGATGATTTTGCCGCGCCCAAATGGCAACGGCAACATAAACCTATCCCAGGAATTGAACAGTTTGTTGTTGGAGGCGGACAAGGCATAGGCAACAACGGGCGCTCCAGACAGTTTAGCCAGCTTTAACGGCCCGGCACCCATGCGCATTCTAGGTCCGCGCGGCCCGTCCGGGGTCATGACGACGCAATCTCCTGCATTGATGACCTCAATCATTTCGCGCAAAGCCCCCGCTCCGCGCTTGTTTTTGTGGTTTAGTTTGGCCCGTCTGGAGCCACGTACCGTTTTAACGCCTAGAAATTCTGCCGTATAAGCGACCAGATTGCCGTCCCTTGATTTGGAAATGAGCATATGGGGTTTTTGCACCATTTTTGACCAGCCTGCCGGCGCGAGCATAAATCTTGAATGCCATACACACGCCACAAAACCATCACCGCTATCTCGCAAGGACTTGGCAATTTCCAAGCCTTCAAATTGCCAACGGGTTGTACGCCTGACCAGGCGCATATAAGTCGCCAGCAGCAAAGCCAGAAACAACTGGACAAATTTAAGACCCATGAACCGTTTGAACAATGAGGAACTCCCTGCTATGGCGTTTATTCGGCACACCATAATGGCCATAAGCCTATAAGTTACAAGAGTTTCTATGTCACTTGATTTGAATACAGATACAGGGCGAAAACAAGCCTATAAGGATTTAACATGGGGCGATCACGGGTTTTTACGCCTGTGGTTTAATAACCAGCACCATATTGGCCCCAAAGGGCATAATGATGCAATGTACAGGGCTAACCAGCCCTCGCCCAAACGCATTGCGGAATTGGCCAAGGACGGGATTAAAACCATATTGAACTTGCGCGGTGACAGCCCCAAAGGGTTTTATCTTTTGGAAAAACAGGCCTGCGAGCAACACGGCATCACCTTGGTGGATTTTCGCATGTATTCCCGCGATACGCCTGCGAAAGACAGTATCCACGGTCTCAAAGCCCTTTTTGAAACACTTGAGTATCCCGCTTTGATGCACTGTAAATCCGGAGCCGACCGCACCGGCATTACCGGCGTATTATACAAACATTTTCATCTCGGCGAACCCATAGAACAAGCGGTCGAGCAACTCAGCATCAAATACCTACACATGAAAGCCGGCAAAACCGGCATGCTCGATTTTTTCTTTGACGAATATATCGAATATGCAAAGACGGGCGAAAAAAGCTTCATAGACTGGGTAGACCAAATCTACGACCCGACCGATGTAAAGGCGAGGTTCATGTCCGGCTGGATTGGTAATATAATGAGTGAAAAAATATTGCGGCGGGAATAAAGGTATATAAAATCAGGCCATTACCGCCAGTCCTCACGCTCATGGCGGACACGGACAATGATAGTTTTGTTTCGCTTGAATGTGTACAAAATCACATAGGGTTTAAAGGGGCAAATACGAACGGGCGGGGATAACGCCCATCTTTCACGGTATAGTTTTGGACTTTGCGCCAGAATTTCAAATTGCTCTTTAAGTCGGTCGCGAAATTGGTTTGACCGCTCTACACCATAATTTTCATCGCCGTATTGCGCAATTCTGATCAAATCGGCCTGCGCCGCTTTTGATATACGGTATTCTGTCATAGTTTTGCAGTAACCTCTGCCCTTGCCTGTTGCCATATCTCGTCAACGGACAACTCGCTTATGCCGCTCTCCAGCCCCTCAGTGACCAGCCTTTGCATATTGGCAATTTTCCCAGCCCGCTCCTGGTCTTTGCGCAGCAGATCGCGGACAAATTCGCTGTCATTGGTATAGTCGCCGCTTGCAATGCGGGACTTTATCCATGCATTTTGTTCGTCGGTGACCGTGATAGTTTTGCGTGTCGTGCTCATAGGAGCCTCCAAATGTGTATCATACTATTAATGTGTATCATACTATTGATGTAGTATATCATACATTAAGAAAACTGCAATGCCCTTAACTTGGCGTATAGACCGTTCTTCTTCATCAAACTTGCATGATTTCCGGTTTCGACGATTTGGCCTTTGTCGAGGACGAAAATACGGTCAGCATTTTTAACCGTTGACAAGCGGTGGGCGATTACGAATACGGTGCGCCCCTTTGTTAGTATGTCCAGGGCGGATTGTACTTTGGCTTCGCTCTCGGCGTCCAAAGCGGATGTGGCCTCATCAAGCAGCAATATAGGTGCGCCGCGCAACATAGCGCGGGCCAGTACTATACGCTGTTTTTGGCCGCCGGATAATTTACCGCCGGCTTCACCGACACGGGATTGATACCCGTCTGGCAAATCCATAATAAAGCCGTGGGCGGCGGCGGCTTTTGCTGCGGTCTCTATGTCTTTCGCGCTTGTATCCATATTGGAATCTAGGCGGCCAAAGCCGATATTGGCGGCAACCGTATCGTCGAACAGGATAATGTCCTGTGAAACCAAAGCCATAGAATTACGCAGGGAATTTAAACTGACGTTTTTGATATTATGCCCGTCAAGACTGATTGCGCCCCCACCTACATCATAAAGCCGGGCAATAAGATTTATGATCGTCGATTTTCCGCCGCCAGACGGGCCTACCAAAGCGATGGTTTCCCCCGGTTTAACCACAAAGCTAACATCATTAATCGCCTGCGTCCCGTCTTCATAGGCAAAGCTGACATGATCAAACTTCACAGACCCTTTGGGGGCATCAAGTTGAACGGCGTTGCTGGCTTCCTGAATGGTCGGTTTTTCATCAATAACTTCAAAGATACGGTACAGAGCCGCGAGGCCCTCTTGAATCACACTGTTCAGGGTGCCAAGGGCGCGAATACGCGGCGAAAGCGCCAGTAACAAAGTCAACAGCCCGGCAATATCACCCGGTGTAGTGTGTCCGCCAACGACCCGGTAAACACCGAGCGCAAATACACCCGCAATGGCCACCCCGCCCAGCACTTCCAAAATAGGATCAACTCTGGATTTATTGGTGACCAGTTTTAAATTCAGCCGCACTCTGTCATCAAAAGACTTGCCAAGGCGCTGGTCTTCATAACCCTCAAGCCCGTAAGTCCGCACCATGCGTGCCCCGGTAAAGCTTTCGCCCAACTGAGACGTAATGATCCCGACCTGTTCCTGCACATCTTTGGAATTGCCCCGCAATTTTTTTGAAATACTGATAATCGGCCATGTGGCAATGGGATAAACAATGAGAACCAACAAGGACATTTGCCAATCGAGCATCAACATGACGACGATGCAAAAAACCACAGTCAGAATATCACGCACCAAATTTGTCATGCTCCGTAGCAGCGCATTTGTTAAAATGGTGACATCATTGGTAAAGCGCGAAATCAGCGTCCCTGTGGGCTCGCGGCCAAAGCGGGCATAGTCGGCTTTATGTATACTGCCAAACATGGATTTTTGTAAGTTGCCAATGACATTCAAAGCGACGGAATTGGCCAGCACGGACTGAATGAACATGGAAATCCCGGATATAATCGTGACGCCAACGATTACTGGCACCACTAAAATCGCAAAGCGTTTGGCTTGCTCTCCAGCGGCGCTCGCTAGCCCTGCGCCGCCCAACTCGTTGGCCACATCGATAATATATTTGATCAAAAAACCGTAAGCCGCCGTGGTGGCGGCCAGAATAATCATAAAAAAGAACGCTAGATATAAGCGGCTCCTTAGGGGATATACATACTCCCGCCACAACCGCCCGATCAGGCGTTTGTCTTCGCCTTTTAGCTTGAGAAGATTGGTGTTTTTGCTTTGAGGGGCCACCAATACCGCCTAGCCAATAACCCCGTCATTATCCGGGTCAATTAAGTGGTGTGCATGCAAAATGAAAAACCGCATATGGGCATTGTCCACCGTGCGCTGGGCCGCGTCTTTCCAGGCATTTTTGGCTGAACCGTAATTAGGGTACGCACCGACATATTCCACTTTGGACAAGTCTTTAAATTCTGTCTTCATAGGGTCAATAAGCTCACCGCCAATAACAATGTGCAGGAGTTGCGGTTGCTGATCCGGGGTTTTTTTCTCGTCTGTACGGTCTGACATTCTTGTCTCCAATTTCTTTGGGTTGGACGGTGTGCCCGCCGTTTTCACCTGTTCTAGTAACAAAAAATACAGGCGCGGGCTAGCACAAATAACGCCGTTTTCTTTTACATCGTCCTTGGCGTAATGAAAAGCTTTGCCGTCAAGATCACTAATCATCGCGCCTGCTTCGCGGGCAATAATATCGGCGGCGGCCAAATCCCAGTCGGATTTCGGGGTAAACACCACACTTGCATCACGCAGACCGGCCGCGACCATAACAATCCTGTAGGCGACGGAATTACGGACAGAGACCCGCATATCTGGCCAGCCAAGCCGTTTAAATTTGCGCGGATAGCCAATCATGGAACATCCGGCAATACTATGTTGGTCATTTGGTTTTATGGGCCGTGTGTTCAAACGCGCACCGCCGCCCGCCCTGGCTTCAAACATTTCGTCTAAAATCGGATTATAGACTACGCCCACCACAGCAACACCATTTTCAATCACCGCCAAACATATGGTAAAATGCGGCTTTGCGTCCATAAAGGCGCGGGTTCCGTCTATAGGGTCTATGACAAAACTACGCTTGGCCCCAAGGCGAGAGGCATCATCTTTGGTTTCTTCCGAGAGCCAACCATAGTTCGGGCGTGCGGCTTGTAATGTTGTTTGCAAATATTCATTGACCGCAATATCAGCTTCGGTCACGGGATTATTTTCAGATTTATCCCAGACTTTGGCATCACCGCGTTCATAATATTCCCGCGCAATCTTGCCCGCCGTGCGGGCCGTGTCTATCAGTAATGCTAGGTCTTTATTGTTAGGCACCCGCAATAACCATATTGTCTATGAGCATGGTTGGGCTGTTTACAGCTTCGTCGAATTGCAAATCATCTGCGACGATCAGGGTTTTAAACATGTCCAACAAATTTCCGGCAATGGTCACTTCGCTGACCGGGCCGCCGCGCTGACCGCCTTCAACCGTAAACCCGGCAATGCCAACACTATAATCACCCGTATTTGGATTGAGGGACGGGCCAAACATTTCAGTGATTAGCAACCCCTTGCCAATATCTTGCATCAGAGCTTTTGGGCTTTTCTTACCCGCCGTAATCCATGCGTTGGAGCTTGAGACGCCGGGCGGGGACGACATGCCTCTATGGGCATGGCCTGTGGTGGTCAGGCCAAGTTGATTGGCCGTGGCCGTATTTAAAATCCAGGATTTAAGCACGCCGTTTTCCACCAAATTCAAAGGGGAACCTGCCACACCCTCGCCGTCGAAGGGATGGGAACCGAGCCTGCGCTTTAGAGAGGGGTCGTCCGTTATAGTGATGTCTTTGTGAAAAACCGGCTCGCCCATGCGGTCTTTGAGAAATGAAACGCCGCGCGCAATAGCCGGGCCGGAAATAGCGCTTATAAATGATGCCAACACACCGCCTGCCAGGCGCCGCTCAAACAAAACCGGCATATTGGCCCCGGACATTTTGCTGGCCCCCAGCCGGGCAATCGCCCGTTCGCCAGCGCTTTTACCTATGGTTTCGGGGCAAGGCAAGTCGGCGAGCCACCGGGTGGTTTTGTAGTCATAGTCCCGCTCCATACTTGTGCCGTTATTGGCAAATGCCGCCACAGACAGGCCGTGACTGGAGGAGCGCCAGCCATTGTTAAATCCGTCAGACGTGGCGAGCCAAGAGGCCCCCTTGGTCATATAGGCGTTAGCGCCCTCGGCCTGGTTGACGCCTTTAACGCCAAGCGCGGCCGCTTCGCGTGATTGCGCCCGTCCGAGCAAGGCATCCGCGTTCATTTCCACCGGGTCAAAAACTTCCAAGTCAAGAGTTTTGCGGGCCAATTTATCCGGGTCAGCCAAACCGCAATAAGGGTCTTTTGGCGCCAATTTGGCCATGGCCACGGCCCGCTCGGCCAGTTTGTCCAAGGAGCTATTTGACAGATCAGAGCTAGACACGCAAGCTTGTCTCTTGCCGACAAAAACCCGCAGTCCAATATCGCGGCCTTCCGAATTATCAATGTCCTCAAGTGCGCCGCCGCGAACCCCTATGGAGAGCGAGCGACCAAGTGCACCCACGGCTTCGGCCTTGTGCGCACCGTGGTGCTTGGCCAAACGCAACAGGTTTTCCACTGTAGGCTTTAAATCATCAGGGTTTAAGTCGGATTTGGGTGATTGTGTCATGAAGCTGCTTTAAACAAACACGCTTACTAAAACATTGGGGCGCGGGCAAGGCCTATGTGAACACCTTATACAATAAAAACACTGCCATTACCAATAAGGATCCCCAAGATAAAATCATGCCCGCGAGCCGGCCAAAACTAATGCCAGAGGAGGAGCCCAGCCCGACCGCATGTAGGATCCGCCCCAAGGTAAATGCGCCGCCGACCCCGTGCAGCCAATAAGGATGTGCGCTCAAAGACGCCATGAGCAATAGCCCGACAATGGCCAAGGGCGCATATTCCGTGAAATTTCCCTGCACGCGCACGGCTCTCTGTAAAGCTTCATTGCCGCCGTCGCCTATACCGATGCTGTGTTTTTTGCGCGTAGCGCCAACCCGGTAGCTTAAGACAACCAGTATAATAATATTGATGGCCCCATAAAGCGCGACAATTTCAAACAATGTCATGATTTCCCCTTTTAATGTTCCCGTGCAGTCTTAGGGCATTGAGGCACAAGGGTCGAGGATTTTATATTATAAACAAAACAAGGCCTGAGGTTTGCACCCCAGGCCTTGTGATTGCCCCAACAGGCCATCCCGTATTTACACAAAAACAAGTGATGGGCTTACATAAATATAAGCGACGGGACGAGCAACAGCATCAATGGGATTATCAATTTCCACAAAGATACGATATCAGTGTCATAGCTTTCCATTTTAAACTTCATTTTTTTGCCCCGTTAAACGTATTTTCTCTATCTTCGTATTTTCATAGGCGACTAAAAGCCCGCACCAAAGAATAAAGATTGAATTGGGGGTATTCGCAAATTAACCTTGTTTGTTTTTAGAGGTATAGTTAATTCGGCGCGGGTTCACCGTGATGTTTATCACGGTATTGATCAATTATAGTTTTGAAAACTCAAATTCAATGGCACTCCAAATGCGCCCATTGATAGTCTCTTGCAAAGCGCGCAGTGCTTGTTCATTGCCCGCACTCATTCCGTTGAGAATGTTCAGCCCGTGGGCAATACTGCGGATGTATAATGTAAGTTCTTGAACTTTGTCTTCACATGTCTGTGGTTGGAGCAAATGCAACAATTTCGAGACAACTTGCCAATATTTATTATAGCTATTTGATATGCCAATGCCTGTATTTGCGTGGCTGATGACATAACCATATGTTTGCATGTAAAACGGGTAGCGGGTCAGGGAATCTGTGATAATCAATGCCAGAATATCCTGTAAAGCCCTTTTGGGGTCATTTTCAGACTCGTGTAGTATTTCGGTCAGGCGGGTCGCGAATACGCCCAAAACTTCATTATACATGTCTTCAAGCAGATCAGCCTTGGTCTTGTAATAATAGGTGATATTGCCCTTGGTCATGCCCGTTTTTTCGCCGATTTTTGCAAATGACATGCCCTTATGGCCATAATCGAAAAACACCAGATAACAGGCTTCCAGTATTCTGGCTTTTGTCTTGGCCCCTTTGGTGGTTTTTACCAGGCAGGTTGGTCGGCTCTCCTGCAATTTTTTCAAATACAGGATGATATCCTGGAAGCCCTGGCTGTTCGATAATTGCAGTGTCGACATATGGTTACCAATTTTTAATGCTTAAGCGTGTATAGGACGCTTGACCTAAAATACTAAGGCTTGTAAGTCCAAATTTTATTGGACGTTCGTACTAATATAATCTATTAGCACATTACCGCAAAATTGCAAAATACTTATTAGGAGACTTGAAGTGACAAAGACTGCGCCGCAAATGCCGTCACAAATCGGAACCATATCCGCCCTGTATTCACGTTGGGTAGAGCTTAGCCAAACCCTCAGCACTGATAGTGCAAAATCAGTACAAAACGATAACCAGATGCATAAGCTTGAGGCCAAAATCGACCGCCACATTGACGAACAGATCAAGATTGTGGCTTATTTATGCGAAATCCCGGCCAAAACGGCCAGCGAAGCACTGATGAAGCTATCCATCTGGCGGCGCAGTCACGGCGACACCAAGCCCCAAGAAGATTTTGCCAGCCGCAGCGAATACATAGCCTATTGCGCCTACCGGGATTTACTGTCCATAACCGACAATTGGAACATAGCAACAGACAGCGACAAAGCGGCTTTGGCGGGGTAGATACAGATGGAAACAGCGTAAAACCGCATAACTCTATTTACCCAACCCCATCCGCTCCCACTTCTCGCTCACCGCTTTTACGACCTCGTCGTCCATCTTGATAACCTCGCCCCATTCGCGTTTGGTCTCTGCGCCGATTTTGTTGGTCGCGTCCAAGCCTATTTTGGAGCCTAGGCTTGGTTCTTCGGATGCGAAATCCAAATAGTCTATGGGGGTGTTTTCTATGACCGTGATGTCGCGAGCCGGGTCCATGCGGGTCGATATGGCCCACATTACGTCTTTCCAATCGCGGGCATTTATGTCGTCGTCCACCACGATAATCCATTTGGTGTACATGAATTGGCGCAGAAACGACCATGCCCCCATCATCACCCGTTTGGCGTGGCCGGGATAGGCTTTTTTCATGGAAATGACCGCGATGCGGTAGGAGCAGCCTTCCGGCGGTAACCAGAAATCTATGATTTCCGGGAATTGTTGTTGCAAGAGCGGGATAAAAATCTCGTTCAGCGCCTCGCCCAACACGCTTGGCTCATCCGGCGGGCGGCCCGTATAGGTAGACAAATAAATCGGTTTTTGGCGCATGGTGATGGCGGACAGTTTAAACACCGGGAATTTCTCGACCGAGTTATAATAACCGGTGTGGTCGCCGTAAGGCCCCTCGTCCGCATATTCGCCCAAGCTTACATGGCCCTCCAGAACTATCTCAGCATGGGCCGGGACTTTCAAAGGCACGGTCTTGCAATCCACCAGTCCAAGTTTTTCGCCGCGCAAAAGTCCGGCGAATTGATACTCGCTTAGGGTTTCCGGCACAGGCGTCACGGCAGCGAGTATAGTGCCGGGGGCTGCGCCAATGACTACTGCGACGGGCAGTGGTTTTATTTTGCTCACGCTAACGGGCCTTTGGCCCGAACGCTCCGCAGGGGCGGCCTGACCAGCCGACAGGCGGTCGCCCTTGCCTCGCTTATGCTCGGAATATTCAGTTTTGTCTGCTTGCTCCGCCTCTTTATCCTTCCAACGTTGGTGATGCTGCGCCCCGCCCCGGTGCTTGAGCCAACGCATAATGGCTTCGCGTGGGCCTTGTTTTTGCATCCGGTAAATCCCGAGATTGTAATCATCCAGAGCCGATGCGCCCGGCCCTTTGGTGACGACAAGTGGCCAAGTAATCAGCGGCGCAGGCTCGCACGGCCAACAGGTTTGAATAGGGAGCAAATCGAGGGAGGCATCATCGCCCTTAAGCACCACTTCCTGACAAGGCGCTTTTTTAACCGTCTTGGGCTTCATGGTCATGGCGGTCTTGAGGATCGGGAGTTTGCTCCACGCATCTTTCATACCGCTCGGCGGCTCGGGCGGGCGCAATGCCGCCATCAACTCCCCGACCTCGCGTAATTCGGCGGCGGTGGTTCTTTCGACATTCCCCATAGTAACACCCATCGCCACCCGCTTGACCTTGGAAAACAGATTGATCAACACGGGCATAGAGGATTTCGTCCCGTCCTCCTTAACAACATTTTCAAACAAAACCGCCGGGCCTGTTTCGACCAAGCGCCGCCCAATCTCGGTCATCTCAAGCTCGGTAGACACAGGCTCGGACACCCGTACAAGCTCCCCGTCAGCTTCCAACTTCGTAATAAATTCACGTAAAGATTTGTAGCCCATAATTTTTCCCGACCGGTCGCTTGTTTATTCGGTGTCCAACTCTGCTGCCGCGTTTAGGAACTTGTATATGGTTTCCATTTCCGCGTCTGTAAAATTTTTCGATAATTGTTCGTCTAGTGTACGCAAGGCGTCCATAACCTGTTCGCGCTTGGCCAAGCCTGCGGGCGTCAGATGCACGGTTTTGCCGCGCCCGTCGCTCTGGAGTTTGCGGCGTTCCACCAACCCGGTGTTTACCATGCGGTCAACAAGCCCGGTAACGGCGGCATTACCGGCCCCGACCCCGCTGGCCAATTCCGAGAGCTGGCAGCCATTGTGATAGCCAAGATAGACCAAAGCCGTGGCCTGAGCCGGTTTCACACCCGCATCTTTAAGCACAGCTCCGGCCCGGCGCGACAAGCGACCATAAGCATGGTCGAACACAGCAAATAATCGGCGGTGGGTCGGGCGGGCAATGGCCATTAAGTGTAATCTTTCTTTCACCAAAGAAACTACACATATGAATTAGTTTGTCACGCAGGTTCGTGGTTATTTCTTCTTGGCAAGCTTGCCAATGCCGCACTTCGCCCCAAAATTGGCAAAAGCACGATTGGCCTTGGGGAGGTCGAGTGTTATTGATTTCTTGCCGTCCATATAAAGTGTAACCTTTTGTTGCCTTACCACCGCATTATAAAGTTTGGCGGCTTGCCAACGTTTGCGACTGGAAGCTGTGCCAAGCGAGGGTTTGTATATCCATAACCCCAATTTCTTTTTCTCACTATCGTCTAGTCGCATGTCGATATTTTTGCCTTTACGGCGCTTGGATGTTTCCCCAAATGTTGCGCGAAGATCCTGAGGTTTCCAAGAAATCCCAACCATAAAATGCCCCTCCAGACAACTAAACATCAAGCCAGAGCTTGTGTCGCTCGTCGTGTGAACAACCTCGCCTTTGTCTATAGTCGCGCGGCGTTTTTTTGTATAGGCATTACCGCTGTAATGCATAGTCATGTCAAAACTTTCCCATGTATTGGTATCTGTCGTGTCGTCTTGGGCAAAAGCTATGGTGTTCGCTACAACCAACGCTAAAGCAGCGACACTAAGCACTCGTTTTACACCTGTTGCTTTTTTCATAAGATATCTCCCCGGATATGTGTACACGCCTTGATTTTGTACAAGCTTTGGTTTTGTATAGGGCAAGCACCTTAAAAGCAAGGTCTGCGTTCAATTTATGCAGGCACAAAATCAAGCGCAACGCCGTTATTACAATATCTAAGCCCCGTCGGTTTGGGGCCGTCTTTGAAGACATGACCTTGGTGAGCGCCGCACCGCGCGCAGTGATATTCGGTGCGCGGTATGACCATTTTGAAATCGCGTTTGGTATTTACGGCGCCCGGTATAGGCTGCCAAAAACTGGGCCAACCGGTACCGCTTTCATATTTGGTCACGGATTCGAATAATGGCAAACCACAAGCGGCACAGTTAAATGTGCCGACCCGTTTTTCGTCGTTAAGCGGCGAGGAGAACGGACGTTCCGTACCCTGTTTGCGCATGACATAATATTCGTCCGCCGAAAGTCGGGTTTTCCACTCGGATTTCTTGATGGCTTTCCAGTCGATATTGCTATTCATATTTTTATCTTTGTTGTCAGCATAGCTGATGGTTTTGCTCAATAGGCTCGCCGTAATAACAGCACTAGCAGATAAAGTAAAATTGCGGCGATTGATCATATTAGTCTCCGTGTGTAAAAGACAGATATACACAATACAGGCGGTCTGTCACATCACGGATTATAACATATATGCGAGGCTTGGCAGACTTATTGTGAGAATTAGCAAGAGCGCTGCAATGCGGTTGGATTTGAAAATACGAAGGCTCAACTCGCCATTTTTCGGGTCAAGTTTGAAAACCTGCCAAAGCAAATGTGCGCCAAAAGGCAAGAGCAAAAGAATATAGCCTGCCAATAAGGTATCAGCATAATAGAACACCAATACCAGATCATTATTGCTGTGCAAAATAGCATATATGAGTGCAAGCCCTATCAAGAGAGTACACATGAAATATACGGCGCCAACGCCCAACTTCACCTTATTCCCAAACAACCGCGCCGTAGATTTCACCCCGATCAGCGCATCATCCTCAGCGTCCTGACAGGCGTAAATCGTATCATAGCCAATCGTCCAGAACACCCAGCCTGCATAAAGAATGATAATCGGCAAATCCAACATGCCCGTCTTGGCCGTATAAGCCACCAATACCGCCCAGTTAAACGTAAGCCCAAGCCAGGCTTGTGGCCAATAGGTGATGCGCTTCATAAACGGATAGGCTGCGACGAGGGCCAGTGACGAGACGGCAATGATTTGGGATAGACGCGGGAAAAACGCTAGCACCGCTAACCCGACAAGGCATTGTAGGGCCAACCATATCCATGCTTGTTTCACGGTAACCGTCCCGGCAGGCAAGGGCCGCAGGGCCGTGCGTTCTACCTGTTTATCCAAATCCCGGTCAACAATATCGTTATAGGTACAACCCGCGCCCCGCATGGCCACGGCTCCAATACCAATGAGGGCGGCCCACTTTAAGTCGCCCCATGTGAACCCGTAGCCCAGCGAGGCAAATGCCAACCCAATCCAGCCCGGCAGGGCGAGCAACCAAAACCCGATGGGCCGGTCATAGCGCGATAGCCGCAAATAAGGGCGTACAGACGCGGGGCTACGCTCAACCCAGCCGCCCGCCACACTGTCTTTTATGGTTTTATCTTTTACGTTCATTAGGGGGTGATTAGCACGAAAATCCTGACTATAAAGCCCTCATGAGAAAGTTTTACAAATTACCGCGCCTGTATGTCATGGACGCACTCGCGCCCGCAGACCAAATCACATTGGACAAACCCCAAAGCCATTATCTGAGCCGGGTATTGCGCCGCAAAATAGGTGATCAAATACGCCTGTTCAACGGCAATGACGGCGAATGGTTGGCCGCTATCACCCATATTTCCAAACAAACAATCACCTTGAAAATCGGCGAGCAAAGCCGCCGCTTTAAACCGCCGCCTGATATTTGGCTGCTATTTGCACCCATTAAACACACGCGCAATGTGTTCATCATTGAAAAAGCTACAGAACTTGGCGCTAAATTGATCCAACCAGTCGTCACAGCCCGCACCACATCCAAAATCAGCATGAACAAGATGCAAGCCCATATTATAGAGGCCGCAGAACAGACCGAGCGAATGGATGTACCGCAAATTCGCGACCCGCAAACACTTGACGAAATTTTGAAAACTTGGGACGAAACCCGTACTTTAATCTTTGCAGACGAAGCTGGCGAATCTGGCGAATCTGGCGAAGCAAAATCTGCCGCTGCCGCACTGGCGAATATCAAAGCCCCTGCCGCAATCTTCATTGGCCCTGAAGGCGGGTTTACGACGGGTGAGCGAGAGCTGTTACGCGCCAAATCCTATTGCGTCCCGATCAGCCTCGGGCCAAGAATTCTGCGCGCCGACACTGCGGCAATTGCGACACTAGCCTTATGGCAGTCACAAAGCGGTGATTGGTAGCACCGTTACGCACCGCCCAACACCTCGTTCACATGACCCATTTTACGGCCCGGCTTTATGTCGTGTTTGTCATAGTTGTGAACGAAAGTATTTGGCCGTTTGGCCAAAGCATCCGCTTGCAATATTTCCTCACCAATAAGATTGGTCATTTTCACGGCGTGTTTGGGCTTTGTGCTGCCAAGCAGCATCCCGGTTATGGCACGAATATGTTGCTCGAACTGATCCGCGCAGCCTGCGTCCATCGTCCAATGACCGGAATTATGTACACGCGGGGCTATTTCGTTGACGATAAGCTTGCCGCCCGCTAGCTCAAAAAATTCAACCCCCATGACGCCAACATAATCCAACGCGACCAATATACGCCGGGTAATGGCTTGCGCGTCGCCCTCGACATTTTGCGTATCCCCGGCAGGGGCAATACTGGTGTGGAGACGGTGATGCTTGTGGACATTTTCAGTAAGCGGGTAGCAAGCTATCTCGCCGTCTTGGCCGCGGGCTGCGATAATTGAAAATTCGCGCACAAAAGGCGCAAAGCTTTCGGCGATCAAATCGGTGCCGCCGAGCCGCGCAAACCCGGCTTTGACATCACGCTCGGACATAACCTTGACCTGACCTTTACCGTCATAACCAAAGCGGCGGGTTTTCAGCACGGCAGGTGCGCCAAATTCGCGGACGAATGCGGATAGTGCTGCCATCGACTCAATGGGTGCAAAATCCACAACAGGCGTATCGGCCTTGTCGCGCAAAAACGTTTTCTCGACCAATCTGTCATGGGAGGTTTTCAAGGCCAAACCGTCTGGAAACACGGGCGTAAATTGCGCCGCATGTTTGATGGTCGCCAAAGGAATGTTTTCAAACTCATAAGTAAGCACATCACAATTACGCGCAAACGCCTCCACCGCTTGCTTGTCTTCATAGGGGGAGGTGGTTTCGGTGTCGGCTATACGCCCGCCAGGGGTATCACCGAAAGGGTCAAACACATGGGCTTTATAGCCAAGCCCGTGCGCAGCCTGCACCAACATACGGCCCAATTGCCCGCCGCCAAAAATGCCAATTATCGCGCCTTTTGGAAGCTTAGTCACGCGGGTCTAGCCCGACATTTTCGGTTTGCGCCGCCCGCCATGCTTCCAGTTTTTGCGCTAAACCCTTATCCGAGAGCGCAAGAATAGACGCCGCCAACAAGCCGGCATTTTTCGCCCCGGCACTGCCAATGGCCAAAGTACCTACGGGCACGCCGCCGGGCATTTGTGCAATGGACAACAGGCTATCGAGGCCGCTTAAAGCTTTGCTCTGAACGGGAACCCCTAAAACTGGTAAGCTTGTCATGGACGCCACCATGCCCGGCAAATGCGCCGCACCGCCTGCGCCTGCGACAATAACTTTATAGCCATCGTCTTTTGCAGACCGGGAAAAATCAACCAATCGTTCCGGCGTGCGGTGGGCCGAAATAATCCTGGCATCATAGTCAATACCAAGCGCGTCGAGAATATCTGCACAGCTGCGCATGGTCGGCCAGTCAGATTTCGACCCCATGATAATCGCGACGGGTTTGCCAACGGGTTTAGATGTATTTGCCTCGGTCATACTGCGCTCACGAAAAGAACATAAAACTAATCAAATTTACACATTGGTCAAATGAAATATGAAGCCTTTCCGGTGTATAAGATGCAAATTCAGTCTTTGTTAACACCGAATATTTGTATTTTTTTGACACTGAAATTTGGCACATATTTCATACTGTCTTGCTAGAACCACCCTATAAATTAAGTGGGCAATTAGGGTTTTCATGCGGTTACAACAATCATTGGTCGGATTTAATTACGAAAATCACGACAATTGCCTGCCTGAGCAAGACCTGTTCACTGCCGCTGACAAGCAAAACTTGCTGGCCGAAATCAAGTCGCTTAAAATGCAAATCTCCAATCTTGAGCATACCGCTGATACAGACCCGTTGGTCCCTGTCAAAAACCGCCGGGCTTTCATTCGCGAAATCGAGCGCGCCCAAACCGTAGCTTCGCGCTATGATATACAATCATGCATTATCTTTTTCGATCTCAACAAATTTAAAGAGATCAATGATTATTATGGTCACGGGATCGGCGACGAGCTTTTGATCAAAATAGGCAAATGTTTACGCACATCCGTTCGTGACAGTGATGTTGTCGCCCGGCTCGGCGGCGATGAATTTGGGGTAATTTTGTTCAAAACCGACGAAATGATCGCCCAGACCAAGGCGGTCATCCTGGCTCGACAAATCATGAAACAACGCGTCATATTGCCAAGCGGCGAAATATTCCTGACCGCCGCATGGGGAACCTCGCCTTGTTTTGCGGACAATTCGGTCAAACAAATATTGGACCGGGTAGACCGGGCCATGTACCAAAACAAGCACCGCAGCGCTCAATAGGTTTTAGGGTCAGGGTCTATTAAATACATCAATTCTGTTGGCTCTATCCGTTCTTGGAGCAAGGAAACCTGTCGCAGGACTAGCCATAGCTAATTCCAGACAGGTTTTCGTAGCGCCAAGGGCGGATAGGGCCAACCCTTTGGGCTCTTGTTATGTGTTTCCTGAGTGCGTTGCAAGCCCTTGGATGTGAGCGGCACGTCCTGCGGTCTTGCACCTGCTCAGAAAACACATAACAAGAGCAGAATTGATGTATTTAATAGACCCTGACCCTAGACCCTGTGCAATATGAATAGCACAGAATTCCAATGGCTGTTGGCAGTTTTTTAACACCATTTTGTTAAACCGCACAAAACATATGCAGGAAATTATGATTAGTTTACAAACCAATAGTTATGATGAAGCCGAACTGGCTACAAACGCCCCTGCCAATTTATCAAAAATGCCAATTTCAGAAATAGCCATTGATGCAGAGCAAAACTACCGCGACGAGATCAGCGTTTTAAAAACCAGGATTTTAGAGCTCGAGCAGATGGCAGATACGGACCCGCTCATACCTGTCTATAACCGCCGCGCTTTCATACGCGAAATCGGTCGCGCCCAGACACTCATGTCCCGGTACGACATTTTGTGCAGCATTATTTTCTTCGATTTAAACGGCTTTAAAATGATCAATGATCAGTATGGCCATAATTTGGGCGATGATTTACTCATCAAAGTCGGCACAGTTCTCAGCGCATCCGTACGCGATTGTGATATGGTGGCCCGTATTGGCGGCGACGAATTTGGTGTGTTGTTATTTAAATCAGACGAAACAATAACCCGCGCCAAAGCGGCAGCATTGGCCTGCCACATTGCCAGCCAATATATTGATGTATTGGGCGAAAAAATTTCTATCAGTGCCGCCTGGGGCGTCAGCGCTTGTCATCCCGAAGACACGCCCAGACAAATCCTGCACCGCGCCGACCGCGCCATGTATGAAGGTAAGCCGGATAGATAGCGCCGCATAAAACCCGCTAATGCTCTAGGCATTGTCTATGATAAAGTTATTGGCGCTTAGGGATTACAATTACCAGAATAGATGTTAGGGTCTGCCCTGATTTGCAGAAAAGACAGGGAGACAGCTATGCGGATAATGTTGATGATTGGGTTGTTTGTAGCCCTGTTGCTAGGTGTGTTTTTAGGGGTTTATAGCGCCAAAAAATCACAGCTGGCACCCATAGCCGAAGCAACAGGCAGGTGGTATTTATTGCCCACCCAGTCCCATTTAAGCTTTATCAGTATCAAAAAAGGTACAATGATTGAGACCCACAGTTTTAGCGAATTGCTCGGTTCTGTCGATGTGGACGGCAGCGCAAATCTCACCATAGAACTGGACAGTGTACAGACCAATATTGACATCCGAAATGAGCGCATGCGCACTTATTTATTCGAGACCGACAAATTTCCCTTAGCCACAATCAACACCAAAATGAACCTGGCACAATTTGCGACCATGAAAAATGGCGAGCGCGTCAATATGAGCCAAGAAGTCACTGTCAATATGCACGCAAAAACCGCAAATTATGATGTTGATTTCACGGTCACAAGGCTAGGCGTCAATAAAATTGCCGTAGACAGCCGTCGTCCCGTGGTGCTGGACGTTGGGGACTTTGCCTTGCAAGCGGGCCTAGACAAATTACGTGATTTGGCCAATTTGCCGTCTATTACCGCCGAAGTCCCGGTCAGTTTTTCACTGGTATTTGAACGCTAAAACCGTTTTTGGTCTGGATCCGGAACACCTCCGCAAGCAAGCTTGGGTTTAGAGCTGTTTTTGGCTTGTCATCTGCGACCAGCTGACCATCTTGCAACACCCAAACCCGGCTGCAAAATTGTCGAGCCAGTGTTAAATCATGCAGGCTGGCAATCACAGTTTTACCGCTCTTCGCGGCGCAAGACAAAGACTGCAAAATAGAAATTTGATAATATGGATCAAGCGATGCGGTGGGTTCGTCTGCGAGCAAGATAGGCGCGTCCACGGCCAAAGTCCGCGCCAACAAAACCCGCGCCTGTTCACCGCCGCTTATGCTGTCAAAGCTTCTGTCTTGCAAATCCAGACAATCTGCGGCTGACAAAGCTGTTTTTATAGCCTGCATGTCCGCTTGAGAATATTTACCCAGTCGCCCCCGGTAAGGGGCGCGGCCCAAAGCCACCAATTCGCCCACTGACAAAGCCCATGCAACATGCCGGTCTTGCGCCAACCAGGCAATATTTTTTGCTCTGGTTCTTGGCGGTAAATCCTGAACGGCTTTATTTGCCTGAACGTCTTTATTTGAAAGCATAACCTGGCCGCCGGCGGGGATAATAAGTCCGGCAATGGTTTTGAGTAAACAGGATTTACCAGAGCCGTTGGGGCCTAGCAGGCCGATCAATTCTCCGGGTTGGGCTGTGCAATTGATATTTTGCAACACGGGTGTTTTGCCGTAGCCGGCACATAAATTTTTAATTTGCAAACTCATGACCTTCCCGCCCGAAATGCAAGCCATATGAAGAACGGCGCACCGATTAGCGCCGATAAAATCCCCAAATACATCACCGTGCCGTTCACCGATAATACCCGTGTCAAACTGTCGGCCAGCGCTAAAAACCCGGCACCGCCTACGGCCGATACAGGGATTAGCCGCGCCGGGTCGGGGCCAAATATGGCCCGTAAAATATGCGGGATAAACAGGCCGATAAACCCGATAGCCCCGGCCACCGCGACCCCGGCCCCTACGCACAGGGCCACGCCAACAACCAAAAATATCCGCACCCGCCCCAGCCGCACCCCAAGGCTCTTGGCCGTCTCCTCGCCGAGACTTAAAGTGCGCAAATCCGGGCCAATCCAAAACAACAGCGACAGCCCTAGCAATGTCAGACTTGTGTTCGTTACCGCCCCGCCATAGCTCGCGTTTTTTAAACTGCCCATGAGCCAATAAACAATCTCCGACAAAGCCCACGGGTTGGGCGCAAAATTCATCAACAGGCCGGTTAAAGCCGTGGCCAGTGAACCAATGCCGACCCCGGCCAAAATCAAAACGGTTGCACCTTTGCGGCGACCCGCCAGACCAAGCAACAATGCGGCTCCGATCCCGGCGCCCGCCAATGCCGCCGGGGTCAACCAGGGTTTGTGGCCAAAATAAAGCGCTAACACCGCACCGAAAGCTGCCGTCGCTGAGAACCCCAATATGCCCGGATCCGCTAACGGGTTGCGCGTATAGCCTTGCAATGCAGCCCCGCTCGCCCCCAACCCGGCCCCGATCATCAAGGCCAAAAGCGTACGCGGGGCGCGCAAATCCTGCATGATGGTAATATGGATTTCTTCGCCGCGCCCAAATAAAGCCGGGATAAGATCAGCCAAAGAAATAGGCAATGCCCCGATGCTCAGGGATAGGAGAGTGGCAAAGGTGCTAAATAATATGAGCAAACCAATCCGCATTATTTCAGCCCCCCGATAGCGTCGGCGATTATGTCCCTAGCCTCATACAAGCCCGGCCCGGCGCATGGCCATAATTTGCCTGGCACATTGATATGGGGGGTAGATTTGATTTTGTCTTGCAAAACTTTATTGTGCAAGCCCGCCCCATTGACTGAAGTATAACCGTCTTTGAAAAACGAGGTGACAATTAAATCGGGCTTAAGTCCGACCAAGATTTCCGCGTCCGGCCTATGCCAGCCTAGTGTGGTGATAATATTTAGCCCGCCCGCAGCCACTATAACCGCATCAACATATGTACCCGGCCCCGCCGTCGCACCCGCCGCAGACAGATATAAGGTTTTAACACGACCAGTTGATGTCCGTTTGAAATTTACGGTGGGCGGCACGGGTTTATGCACTGCATTTGCCAACATGGTTTGGTTTTGCACGAGAACTTGGAAATCCTCACCCCAAGCCAGATTTACATATTTGATACCCTGTTGATCCAAAACTGGTTTCGCTCGCATACCCTCGCCGGGGCCAAAGACCACCAAAGTCGGCTTTAGAGCCAGCAATGCTTCCCCGTCGTCCCACGCTTTGGGTTTGGCGCGCCAGCTTTGCGGTGCAGTAGAAACCGCGTCCCCGGATTGCCAAGATAAAGCCGCGATATTTGCGTCTGGCACGGCGGCCAACACATAAGCATCCGCGCACAAGGATGTGGACACAACACGAACCCCCGCACCACCATCCGAAATATCTGCCCCACAAGCCGCGAGCAGAAAACTAAAAATCAGCACTAATGCCCGCATAGACCCCCCGTCCTTGTGATGCATATCCGACAACTTCCTGGTAGTCTTCGTCCAGCAGGTTTTCTGCGCGCACGGACAGTGTGATGGTTTCATTGAGTGTGTAGCGTATATTAAGCCCGACCAGTGTGAAAGCCGCAAGCTCAACCCGGGAAAATGTCGCAAAGTCCGTATCAATCTGGCTGCCATTGTGATCCGCCGACAGGGTAAGGCTTAAATCCCGGGTGGGCGTCCATGTGGTGGTTGCACTGGCCAAAAACTTTGGGCGGCGCAATTCGCGTATGCCGTTTTCCTCAGCGTCCAGAAATGTCGCTGATGCTCTTATGTCAAGATTATCGCCTAAGGAACCGCGCCCCTCCAACTCAACACCTTCGCGTTTGCTGTTGGCAGTACGGTTAAACACGCTTGCGGGGAAAACGCCAAAATCCGTGAAAATTTCATTTTTTAAATCAGAGCGGAAATAATCAACACTGAAATTCCAATCGCCCAATTTTTGATCATACCCGATATTATAACCAGTTGATGTTTCCGGTTTTATATTGGGATTGCCGACAAAGAATGCCGGGAAAAACCCGAACAATTCGGTCATAGACGGGTTTTTAACACCTGTACCAATGGATGCACGCACCCGCCCGCCAATGGTTTCAAACCCGTAACCCGCACCGGCCCGCCAAGTTTGGCTATTTTCAAACCGCCCATTAAAATCGGCCCGCACAGATGCGCTTAATGTAACAGCGTTTTGGGTGTAACGATAATCCGCCGCCAGTACATGGTTTCTTATGCTCTCGTTCTGGTTCTGGCCCGCACCAATACCGCCAAAATTAGAAAAGTCTTCCCGCTCGGTTTCAGCGAGCAGTGTAAGAGAATGGGCATTCCATGTTTTCTCTGCCGCCCAGTTGGCTTGCGTGCGTTTGCCTGTGGTGTCATTGCGAAAATTGGTGCCTGTGGTGTTTTGCCTGGTATCGGCAAGACTTAAATTGACCAAATTATCAAATCCGGCCAAGGCAAACCGCGCCGATACGCGCCCGGTTTTGCTATCGGTGGTCAGTTCGGAATCCGTATCATTAAGCCGCCCGTCAAAATCCGTGTCGCTATCAAATTCGGACACGGCATGGTTGGCTGAATATTTTGCAGATAAAACAACCTCGCCAATTTCAACATGGTTCAGACCAACATTTAGCGCCCGGTTATTGAAACCATCATCCGCGCCGCCGCCTCCAGAAACATCATAGCCGTCTGTGCGAAACACATTGCCATTGACGGACAAGGCCGCGCCCTTAATCGGGACAACCGCCGACACTTGACCTTCAAAGCTGTTAAAACTCCCCGCTTCCAACGACAATCTGTAACTTTCACGTGTTGCGCCCGCCCGCGTTATAACATTGACCACGCCGCCGATAGCATCACTGCCCCATAGGGCCGATTGTTCCCCGCGCAGGACTTCGATGCGCACCACGTCTTCGCTGCGCAATGCGCTAAAATCAAATTCACCAGTGTTTGGGTTAGAAACCTCAACCCCGTCCACAAGTACAAGTACATGATTGCCTTCAGCACCCCTAAGACGCAATTGCGTCAAACCGCCTTGTGCGCCAGAGCGGCTGACACTTGCACCGGGTATTGTGCGGAGCAGATCTGTGATATAGGAATTTCCCCGCAACACAATTTCCCCCCGTGTGATGGTTGAAACAGGCGCGGTAATATCATTCTTGCTCAAAGACCCAATCCGCGAACCAATAACAACTATATCCGCGTATTCACTACGGGGTGGCTCGCAGACAATAGCTGGATCAGGGTTTCGTTTGTAATCACAAGCATACCAAGCTTTAGGGTCTACAGTTTTGGGAATTTGCCCATAAACAGGGTTGGCGAATAGTGCCAGCGCCAATGGCAATTGGGCGACAGATAAAAATAAGCGTTTCATAACGACTCCAAAATTGCGCTCGCGACATGCAAGTGCGTTTCAAATGTCGTCATGGAGCCCTCGGCGAGGGTAAGTTCCTGCTCTTTGCTATTCCCGGCAAATCGGCGCTGGCGACGGCGTTGGCAGGTCTTCTGACTTACGGCTCGATTGATGCTCACACCTTCCCGCACTTGCGTGCAGTGGTTTATGTGAGCCTCTCGCCGCTTACAGCTGCGGGTACAGTACCGGACTTACACCGGTTTCCCTAAGGCCAACGCGCAAGGCATATCTGTAAACTTAGATATGGGCAAGACTTATTTGTTGTTAGCTATAATGTTCTAGCTAGGGTCTGTCCCTAGTATTTAACACATCTATAAACGCAGTGCCAAAACGCTGTAATTTAGCTTTTCCCACACCGTGAACTTCCGCCATATCGTCGATGGTTTTTGGCCGTTTTCGCGCCATATCGCGTAGGGTTTTGTCGTGAAAAATCATAAAGGCCGGGACATTTTGTTTCTGTGCCAAGGAGCTTCTGATTTCTTTTAAACGGGTGAACAACTCCAGTTCGGTCTCGGACAGGTCTTGCTCTGCCTGTTTGGGTTTGGCACTAGATTTTGTGGCATTTGCGCCTTTGATGTTTTTTGTAAACTGTGGCCTGTAGGAAAACTCGGCTATGCCGCGCAGTAATTTTTTGCCCTGTTCGGTCATGGACAGGCCGCCATACTGCGCTATGTCGAGGCGGACAAATCCGCTCGCGACCATTTGGCGAATGATCGACTGCCAGTTCGGTTTTTTATGGTGTTTGCCCACGCCCCAGGTCGGTAATTTATCATGGCCAAAGTCACGAATACGTTTGGTGTTGGCCCCAACCAATATATCACAAATATAGGCCGGGCCAAACCGCTGTCCGGTGCGTAAAATCGCCGACAACACCATCTGGCCTTCGCGCAGACCGTCTTTAAGCTCAACCGGATCAAGACAGACATCACAATTGTTACAAGCTTTGGAATCCTCACCAAAATAGGCCAATAATGAACGACGGCGACAAGTCGGAGCTTCGCAATAAGCAATCAATCTGTCGAGCCGTTTATGAGCGCGGCGCGTTTGGGCTTTGCCGGCGCCGTCTTCTTCGATAAATTGTCGGCGCATCCGGATATCACCCATACCGAACAGCATTTCACAGTCTGCCGGATCCCCGTCTCGTCCAGCCCGGCCAAATTCCTGATAATAGTTTTCCATGGACGACGGCAGATCGGTGTGAAACACAAACCGCACATCCGGTTTGTCTATACCCATGCCAAAAGCAATGGTCGCACAGATGATAACACCGGGGTCTTTGACAAACCGTTTCTGGTTTTTGTCCCGGGTATATTTGTCCACACCCGCATGATAAACCAAAGCATTATGGCCAAGGCTGTTTAAAACCTGGGCCGCGATTTCGCACTTTTTGCGCGATAAACAATAGACAATGCCGCTATCGCCTTTTCTGGTTTTGACAAAGGCCGCCATTTGGTTTTGCCAACCTTGTTTGGGCGATACGGCCAAGGAGATATTGGGACGGTCAAACCCGGCAACATAGATCTTAACGTCGTTCCCGAACAATTTTGCGGCAATGTCTTTTCGCGTCACCTCGTCAGCACTGGCGGTCAGAGCAATAATCGGCGCGTCCGGGAAATGGGTTTTAAGTTCGCACAGCATTTCGTATTCCGGGCGAAACGACGGCCCCCACTGGGAGATACAGTGCGCTTCATCAACCGCAATCATGCGCACGTCTAGCGAGCGCATCACCTCCAAAGTGGACGGGTTCATTAACCGCTCCGGTGACATATAGAGCAAGCGGGTTTCGCCCTTGCGTAAACTGCGCCAAATCCGGTCATTTTCATCCGGCGATACGGTGGAGTTCAGAGCTTCTGCGGGCGCGCCCAATAATTTAAGCGCGCTGACCTGGTCGCTCATCAGCGCAATCAAGGGCGACACGACTATTGTCAAACCATCACCCATCAAGGCGGGAATTTGAAAAATCAAAGACTTGCCCGCCCCCGTCGGCATAACACAAAACACATTTAGGCCCGCAAGCAAATCCGCAATAGGCTCCTCCTGCCCAGGCCGAAACTCGTCATAACCAAATATGTTTTTCAAGGTTTGATGCATGGTGTTTTAAAGAACATGTGCGGAACAAAGTAAAGCGAGAAAATAAAAACTTGTGTTATACCAACATTTGGTACATGGTGACAAAATTAAAGGAGGTGCTACAATGGCACATAATACATCTATTTCAATTGGTGAGCATTTCCAAAGCTTTATTGGGACGCAAGTTCAAACCGGAAGATATGGTTCAGCGAGTGATGTTGTGCGGGCCGGGTTGCGACTGCTTGAAGAACATGAAGCGAAAGTAGAAAATTTACAAAATGCTTTAATTGAAGGTGAGCAATCGGGTGCTGTAAAATCTTTTGATAGTGCAGAGGTTTTAAAGAAAATGCACAAAAAGCATGCCAAATAAAAACCGCGACTACAAACTATCCCCTTTGGCAGAAACTGATCTTGAGGAAATTTGGCTGTACAGCTTTGAAAACTGGTCGCTTGAACAGGCAGATAAATATCAATGCGATCTCGTCAGTGTTTTTAAAAATCTTGCATCTGGTAGATACAAGGGGCGCATGGTAGATGTCCGCAAAGGATATTTGAAATACAAATCTGGTTCACACTTCGTCTATTTCCGCCAGTCGAATAGCCTCATAGAAGTTATCCGAATTCTTCACCAAATGATGGATACAGGTAGGCATTTATAGGTTCACCCAAACATATTTTGTCAAACAGCAAACACTATTCTTCCCTTTAAGTGTTAGTTTTGAACAGTTAAGCTATAAAGATGGGAATAACTTTCTGTCACTCCTACAAAATCATCTTCTCCGCCGGGAAATAATCTCCTATTTAGGTTGAACCCAAATCAACGATTGTACTGGCGACCTCTAAATTAACTAGCACATCACCACCGCCTACCTGTGTAAGGTTTACCCAATTTGCCATGATATATATTTCCTTTTTAACTAAACGTACGTATACAAGAATTTAAGAAAGATATCAAAGAATTTCTTGGTGTATGTTCCACGCTAAGAATGTGTAGCGTTGCTGAAGCAAGCAGGAATTTGCTAGACCAAAGGTTTGCATTGGCGTATTAAGAGGGTTCGCAATTTTACGGATTGGAGATTTTATGACCAAAACACCCCATGAGGCGCTTTTGCGCGTAGCGCAGGCGGTTCGCGACAACGCCTATGCGCCTTATTCAAAGTTTCAGGTCGGGGCGGCGATCTTGGCGGCGGACGGCAATATCTATGCTGGCTGTAATGTGGAAAATGCCGCCTACCCTGAAGGCCAGTGCGCCGAGGCCAGTGCGATCTCGGCCATGGTGGCGGGAGGCTCACTGGAGATCAAACAAATTTGCATTGTCAAAAAAGGCAGTGGCAAGGTGGCACCGTGCGGTGGATGTCGCCAGAAATTAAATGAATTTGCTGCAAGTGATATCCCAATTTTTGTACAAGGCGCAGACGGCGGTTTGCAATCCTATACTTTGGGTGAATTGCTGCCGCTTGCCTTTGGCAAAACCCATTTGGAGATGGATAAATGACAGGCGGAAAAGACATATTAAAATTAGCCAAATTGATCAATGAACGCACGGGCGGCAAGCCTGTGGACATGGGCTTGATTTTGGGTTCTGGCCTGTCCGCCTTGGTGGATTTGATCCAAGATGCGGTGGCCGTACCTTACGACGACCTACCCGGCTTTCCCCATGCGGGCGTATCGGGGCATAATCCCAATTTGGTGATCGGCACCATTGAAGGCGTCCAAGTGGCGGTGTTTGGCGGACGGTCACATTATTACGAACACGGCAAAGCCGACGCCATGCGTGTGCCATTGGAGGTTTTGAAAGCCCTTGGTGCCAAAGCCGTCTGCATCACCAATTCGGCGGGTTCCCTGCGCGAAGATTTACCGCCCGGTGCACAAATGCTGATTACCGATCATTTGAATTTATCCGGCACGTCTCCGTTGATCGGCGAACCGGGTGATGCCCGCTTTGTTGATATGGTGGATTGTTATGACCCGGACCTGGTGGCCGCCGCCAGACGCGGCGCGGCCGAAATCGGCGTTCCATTGAAAGACGGGGTTTATGCTTGGCTGTCCGGCCCGGCGTTTGAGACACCTGCCGAAATCCGGATGCTCAAAACTATGGGCGCGGATACGGTCGGTATGTCCACCGTACCGGAAGTTATTTTGGCGCGGTTTCTTGGCCTGAAAGTGGTCGGGTTTTCCAATGTTACCAATATGGCGGCGGGCATGTCAGCCACCGCCATCACCCATGCCCAGACCAAAGAATGGGCCGCCAAATCCGCCAATCAATTCCAAGCCCTCATCAAAGGGTTTTTAAGGCAGCTATGAGTATAGTTAGAAATCCCGGAATCCCCCTTGATCTCAAGCATGTCAAGGGCATTCAAATTAACCGCTCAGCCCTAGAGCGCCGCGCCGCCACACTGGGTACACGGCGCAGCGTCAAGACAGACTACCAAACCGCTTGGCTCCTCAAGGCTATCACCTTGATTGATCTCACCACATTAGCCGGAGACGACACTATTGGCCGGGTAAAACGCCTGTGCGCCAAAGCCCGCAACCCGGTGCGCCGTGATGTATTGGAGGCCTTGGGTGCAGCGGATTTGGATATAAAACCCGGTGCAGTTTGCGTCTATAATAATTTTGTGGGAACCGCCGTGCAGGCTCTGGAAGGTTCCGCCGTTCCGGTGGCCGCCGTATCCACCGGGTTTCCGGCCGGCCATACGCCGCTAGGCACTCGCTTGTCCGAAATCCGGGCCTCAGTCAAAGCCGGGGCTACGGAAATCGATATTGTCATTGAGCGCCATATGGCTCTACGCGAAGACTGGCGGGCTCTCTATAATATGGTGGCCCGGTGCCGCGAGGTCTGCGGCGCCGCCCATATCAAAGTCATACTCGGCACGGGCGAGCTTGGCACTTTGACCAATGTCGCCAAAGCCTCCATGGTCTCGATGATGGCAGGCGCCGACTTTATCAAAACCTCGACCGGCAAGGAAAGCGTCAATGCCACCCTGCCCGTCTCGTTGGTCATGGTGCGGATGATCCGCGAATACCGCGAAATGACCGGCTACAAAATCGGCTATAAACCTGCGGGCGGGATTGGTGATGCCAAAACGGCTTTGGTTTATATGATTTTGATGAAAGAAGAATTGGGCAATGAATGGCTTGAGCCGGATCTATTTCGGATCGGCGCATCTTCGCTATTGTCGGATATTGAACGTCAATTGGAACACCGCGCTACGGGCCGTTATGCGGCGCGTCACCATCAGCCATTAGTTTAAAGTAGAGAGTGTAGGATAGGTATATGTCTGTAAAAGAAATTTTTGGAAATATGGATTACGGCTCCGCTCCTGAAAGTGACGTCGAGGCCCGTGCTTGGCTTGCGACCCACAAGAAAAAATTTGATCTGTTTATCGGCGGCAAATGGGTCAACCCCAGTGGTGGGGCCAACAGTAAATCCTTTGGCTCATATAACCCGGCAGACGGTAAAAAGCTGGCGAGCGTTTCCATGGCCACCAAAACCGATGTGGCAAAAGCCGTTAAGGCCGCAGAGGCCGCAGGGCCTGCTTGGCGGGTGTTATCAGGCTTTGAGCGGGCCAAATATCTCTATGCATTGGCGCGGCTCGTGCAAAAACATGCCCGCGTATTGGCGGTGTTGGAGAGTTTGGATAACGGTAAATCCATCCGCGAAACCCGCGATATAGATATTCCGCTCGTGGCACGGCATTTTTATCACCACGCCGGATGGGCCAGCTTGCGCGCTAGCGAGCTTTCAGATTATGAGCCGCTCGGTGTGGTCGGGCAAATTATTCCGTGGAATTTCCCCCTATTGATGATGTCATGGAAAATCGCTCCGGCTTTGGCTGCGGGCAATACCGTGGTCATGAAACCGGCCGAGCAAACCCCGCTCACGGCTCTGTATTTTGCCGAATTATGTATGCAAGCCGGATTGCCTGCGGGGGTGGTCAATATCATTACCGGGGATGGTTCTACGGGTGCGGCTATTGTTGCCCACAAGGGTATCAGCAAAATCGCTTTCACAGGTTCCACAGAAGTCGGGAAGCTTATTCGTAAAACCACCGCCGGAACGGGCAAAGAGATCACGCTTGAGCTCGGCGGTAAATCACCGTTTATTGTGTTTTCAGACGCCGATCTGGACAGCGCGGTCGAAGGTGTGGTCAATGCCATTTGGTTCAACCAGGGCGAGGTTTGCTGCGCCGGGTCGCGCCTGTTGGTTAGTGAGGCTATCGCAGATAAATTTTACAAGAAACTCAAGCGCCGCATGGACAAGCTGCGGGTCGGAAACCCGCTCGATAAAACCGTGGACATGGGCGCACTGGTTGATAAAACCCAGATGGAGCGCATTAAAACCATGCTTGCGAACGGCCTGAAAGAAGGCGGCGAGGTTTATCAGGCCAATATTGATTTGCCCGAAACAGGTTGCTTTATGCGGCCGACTTTAATCACCAATGTGGACACGGCTTGTACACTTGTACGCGAGGAAATTTTTGGCCCGGTGATTGTCGCCATGACGTTTCGCACACCCGACGAGGCCGTGCAATTGGCCAATAATACGCGCTACGGGCTGGCGGCCAGTGTCTGGTCTGAAAACATCAATACGGCACTTGATATTGCATCGCGCGTCAAGGCCGGTGTGGTCTGGGTCAACTCGACCAATCAGTTAGACGCTGCGGTCGGGTTTGGCGGCATGCGTGAAAGCGGGTATGGCCGCGAAGGTGGTCGCGAAGGCATGTTGGCCTATTTGCGCCCAAAGGCCGCGAACACCAAACCATTAACGGCGCTCAAGCCCGCAAAACTAAAATCCGGCGCATCTGAAACGGGTATAGACCGCCCCATAGATAAAACGGCGAAAAATTATGTTGGCGGCAAACAGGCCCGCCCGGACGGTAGTTCGGTCATGCCTGTGGTTTCGCCGGACGGAAAATTGCAAGGCGAAGTCGGGCGCGGCAACCGCAAAGATGTGCGCAATGCCGTTGAAGCCGCCACGAAAGCCGCCAAGTGGTCATCGTCCACGGCGCACCTTCGCGCTCAAATCATCTATTATATCGGCGAGAATCTTGATGTGCGCAAAGACGAATTCGCGGCCCGGATCAAGGCTATGACCGGATGCACAATTACCAAGGCAAGACGCGAAGTTGAATTGTCCATAGAGCGCCTGTTTTTCTACGCGGGCTTTGCCGATAAATTTGACGGGGCCGTTCACGCCCCGCCAGTGCGAGATATCGCTATTGCCATGAACGAACCGCTCGGCATTGTCGGCATCGTCGCGCCGCAAGACGCGCCTTTGCTGGGCTTTGTCTCTTTGTTGGCTCCGGTGATTGCGGCGGGAAACCGCGCCGTTATTATTCCGTCTGACATATACCCGTTAGCCGCAACGGATTTCTATCAGGTGTTGGAAACCTCGGATGTGCCAGCAGGTGTGGTCAATATTATCACCGGCGAACATGATGTGCTAACCCCGACCCTGGCCGAACACGAAGAAGTGGCGGGCCTGTGGTATTTCGGCAAAGCAGGCGGGGCGGCGGGCGTAGAGGCCGCGTCTATCTCCAATCTCAAACAAGTGTGGTCGCATCAAGAACGAGAGATAAATTGGGCCAACGCCTCTATTCCTACATGGGGCCGCCGCTATATGGAAAAAGCTACACAGGTAAAAAATATCTGGGTGCCTTATGGGGCATAATTCATTATCGCCTCTCCCCGTAAACGGAGAGAGGGGAAGAGTATGACCACCTTTCTACCACAGGAATTTTTGCGCCAAATCCGCGACGGTGAAAAACCGTCTGCGGCGGACATAAAAACCTTCATTGACGGCATCGGTTCGGGCGCAACCAGTGCTGTCCAGATTGGCGCATTTGCTATGGCGGTTTATAAAACCGGGCTTGGCAAGGACGGCATTATCGCCCTGACCAAAGCCATGCGCGATAGCGGTGATGTCATGGTTTGGGATTTACCCGGCCCGGTACTGGACAAGCATTCCACTGGCGGGGTTGGCGATAATGTGTCTTTATTGCTTGGCCCGGTCGTGGCGGCGTGCGGCGGTTATGTGCCGATGATTTCAGGCCAGGGCCTTGGCCATACCGGCGGGACTCTAGATAAATTTACCGCTATTCCCGGTTATGATGTCAATGCGGATAATGCTTTGTTCCGGCGCACCGTGAAAGAAATTGGCTGCGCGATTATTGGACAAACCGGCGCATTGGCCCCCGCCGACAAAGTGCTTTATGCGACCCGTTCCGCCACCGCGACTGTGGACAGTGTGCCGCTCATTACCGCGTCTATCCTGTCCAAAAAACTGGCCGAAGGTCTGGACGGCTTGGTGTTGGATATTAAATGCGGCAATGGGGCCATGATGACGGATTTGGGGCAGGCTGAAACTTTGGCCCGTTCCTTGATAAATGGTGCGGGCGGCGCAGGTGTAACAACCTCCGGGCTTATTACCGACATGAACCAGCCATTGGCCAGTGCGGCGGGCAATGCCCTCGAAGTGCGTAATGTCATTGACCATTTTGAGGGCAGACGCGATGGGCGGCTACACGAAGTTACCTGTGCGCTATCGGCAGAAATGCTCGTCTGCGGCGGGTTGGCCGAAAGCACAAATGCAGCGCGCACAAAAGTGGACGCGGTGTTTGCCAACGGCAAAGCGGCTGAAGTTTTTGCCCGCATGGTCTCGGCGCTCGGCGGGCCTTCTGACCTGATGCAAAACCCGGACAAATATTTCCCTGCCGCGCCGATTATCAAAGATATAAAAGCCACCGAAACTGGCGTGGTGTCAGCCATAGACAGCCGTGCAATTGGCATGGCTGTGATTGTCATGGGCGGTGGGCGTAAACGGCCTGATGACACAATTGACACCCGTGTCGGGGTTGAGCGGATTGCGCCCATTGGCACAAAAATAACTAAAGGCGATGTACTGGCCCGCATCCACGCTACCGCCGAAGACCGGGCAGCCGAGGCCGGGCAAATGCTCATGGACGCCTATACTTTATCTGACAAGCACAAAGAAACCCCGCTAATCCTCAAACGCATGGACGCAGATATATGACAAGAGCATTTATATTGGTGATGGACAGTGTCGGTATTGGCGGCGCACCGGACGCGGCGGATTTTGGTGATGTTGGCTCCAATACATTTGGCCATATCGCACAGTGGTGCGTTGATGGCCGGGCTGATATTAAGGGGGTGCGCTCAGGCCCGCTGCACATTCCGTTTTTGGAAATGCTCGGTCTTGGACTGGCGGCGGAAATGGCGTGCGGGGAACTTCCGGCGGGGCTAAACCCGAACCCGGATATTATTGGCCAATACGGGCCAACATCTGAATTGTCGTCCGGTAAAGACACTATCTCCGGGCATTGGGAAATGGCGGGTCTGCCCGTGACCTTTGACTGGGGTTATTTTACGGATAAAACGGACAGTTTCCCAAAAGCCCTGTTGGACAGTTTGATAAAGCAAGGAGGCCTACCCGGCGTTCTCGGGAATTGCCATGCGTCGGGCACGAACATCCTTGCGCAGTTGGGCGCAGAGCATATTAAAACTGGAAAACCCATTGTGTATACTAGCACGGATTCCGTCATCCAAATCGCTGCCCACGAAGAACATTTCGGATTGGAGCGATTGCTAAATTTATGCGTATTGGCCCGCAAACTCGTAGATCCGCTCAACATAGGCCGCGTCATCGCCAGACCATTCGCGGGTGACAGCCCGGCCAATTTCGCGCGCACCCATAACCGCCATGATTACGCCGTGCCGCCCATTGCCCCGACCCTGCTTGACCGGGTTCAAGGCGCGGGCGGAGCGGTTCATGCCGTCGGTAAGGTTAGCGATATTTTCGCCGGGCGCGGTGTTAGCCACAAATACCCGGCCTCTGGCCACGAAGCTTTAATGGCGGCCACCAAAAAAGCGGCTAAGGCCGCCAAACACGGCGATTTAATCTTCACAAATTTCGTGGATTTCGACATGCACTTTGGCCACCGCCGCAATGTTCCGGGCTACGCCAATGCGCTAGAAGAATTTGACCCCATGCTAGCCGGTTTTGCCTTTAATTTGCGCCCGGATGATCTAGTCATTATCACCGCCGACCACGGTAATGACCCAACCTGGCCCGGCTCTGACCACACCAGAGAACAAGTCCCTTTCTTGGCTTTCGGCCCCAATATTACGCCCGGCCCTAGCGGCAAGCACAAGGGGTTTACACGCATAGCCGATAAAATTTCCGAGCATTTGGGTTTGGGTTAAGCACCCACGCCCGCTCATGTCGACGAAGCTACCTGCTCACTAAACCTTGGAGATTTTGTGCCAAGCATCTCTGTCTGTCAGGGTGTCCCAATAGTCCTGGATGCGGTCGGTGATTTGGTCGTGGGCTTTGGCGAGGCGGGCCAATAGCAGGCAATATCCGACCGAAATATCTGCGGCAGAAAAGCCGGACTTGAGGATATAATCATGATCGCCAAGTTGGGTTTCCAACATGCCGAGGACTTTGGCCAGTTCTTTTTGAGCCCATTTGTCAGTGGCGGCACTGCGGTGTTCTTCGGGGAAGAAAAACCGTTGATACATCAGGGTAGCGACCACCGGGGCCAATGTGCTTTCGCCGTAATGTAGCCATTGCAGATAGGGGCCGTATTCGGGATCGTCGACCGTCGGGGCCAATTTTCCAGGCGCATATTTATCCATGATATATTGCATGATAGCGACACTTTCAAACATCACCATATCCCCGTCCTTAATGGCCGGGACTTTATTGAGTGGGTGAATTTTGGTATAGTCAGCCCCGCCAAATTTTCCTGGTAAATATTCAAGGCTGTCGACTTTGTAATCGAGTCCAAGTTCCTCCAAAAGCCACAAAACCCGCATGGAACGCGAGCGCGGCAAATGGTACACGGTGATTGGATTGGTCATGGTTTTGCCTTTCAAATATTGCAAATTAATTGCGGTTGTAAACCAATTTGAGTGGATAACAAAGGCTTTATGACGCTTATCTATAGCCGCCGAGCAGGCCTTCCAGCTCGTCCAGTTCTTCGTCCGAGAGCAGTGTGCTGCCAGTGAAAATTGATGCGGGCAGCGGGCCGTCGACCTCCAGGACACGACCAAAAAACTCGCGGGCCATCCCGGCCAATGTGGTGGTTTTTGATAGCTTCGCGCTCACTCGCGCCGGGCCGTCCTGTTTGGAGATAATGACAAAACCCTTATCCCCCATACGCTCCAAAGTCTTGCGGGTGGACGAAAACGACCAAGACAAATCATCGGTGCAAATTTCGTGCAATTTGCGGACGGGCAAAGCCCCATGCGACCATAAAGCCTTCAGCAAAACTAGTTCCGGCGGGTTGGGTATTTGTTTCATATCTATTTGTGCGACATATGTCGCACAAAATCAAGTATCTTCGAAATTATTATCTCGGGTCAAATTCAAATTTCAACCATCAAAAACTCTTATTGTTTCTCGCGCAATTTTCCGAGCCTTAAACCAAAACAGCACTGCACCAAGTGGAAACCCGATTTCAAAAATCCACGGTGCCATTGGCCCGGTCTTGGTAACACTTGTCCCCAACACATATAAATTGATAAAATTAAATGTAACTCCACCATCGGTTTTACTGATGAACGCCGCAGCTAAGTCGCCATTATACCAGTTAAATGTAATCCCGTACATGCCGACCAAAATAAAAATCACCCACAACCATTTCCGCTTAAGGCCTTTGGTGCGCACACACTTCACTAGCATAAAAATAATAAACAGGGGTGTTATTAGGGCCAAAGCAAATACGATATAGTGTTTGAACCCTTTGTCCTTGAAGGTGAACTTCGTAACTTCACTCGGCGATACATCGAATTGCTTGACATTAACATTCAGCAAATTGCAACACGCATCATTTTTGTTTTTGAGCAAAATAATGGTGTAAATGTTCGTACCCTCTTTATAAATGCGTTCATATACACCCGTATAATAGGTGACACTAGTTTCGTTCAGTGATTTTTTAAAATTTATTTGCGCATCTACCAATTTAGTTTCCGTAGCTTCTCCAGAAAAAATATATTCGAAAATAGCTTCAAAATCCGCATCAAGGTTTTCGGCAGCTGTAAATTCTTCTGATCCTCGAGCCTTGATGAATTCCAAATCTTTCCGGACTACGGCATCAATAATCTCAACCATTTGGGTTTGCGCCGCATCTGGCAAAATTTTGGCGGCGACATCGGACAACGAACATGAGCTCAATAAAAATCCGGTTACCAACACAACAAACAATTGCAGTCGGAATTTACACCTAGCTAAACCAATGGGTAAGCGAGCAATGGGCTGTTGGATTAAAATTGCCTTCACCTTACCCTCCTTTATTTTTGTTTATTCGCCTTGCGCTCAATCAAAACCTCATTGATCTCCCCGCCCAGAATAATCAAGGCGGCTGATATATAGACGAACAATAGCGCGATGACAACACTGCCCAGGCCCGCATACATGATTTGGGCGCGGGAAAACTGGGCCGTGTATTTGGCGTAGATTTGCGCGGCCAGTAGCCACAACACCATTGTCGCCAATATGCCGGGCAGGACTTGGCGAAATTTGAGCCGTTTACGCGGCAAATATAAATGCCCGACCACTAAAGCTAAAAACATTACGGCTAGGCCTATAGGGATGCGCAAAAGATGAAACCAACCGGAAAAATTTGACAGCACGGGAACCCGCGCTTCTGCCGCCCCCCACCACAAAGGCGCGAATACGATCAACACCGCCAACACCAATAACACGCCCGCGCCTGCGAACACAAACACCAGGTTTTGCAACACCCGCATCCACCATGGCCGCCGCTCGCGGACACCAAGACCGTAGGCCCGGTTAAACCCGACCCGCAGGCTTTCAATGCCGCCTGTCGCCACATAAATGGTCATCAAAATAGACAAGGTGAGTATGCTCCGGTCAGGCACGGTTAAAATGGTATGGATATCGTCAGCCACAGGCCCGACGATTTCTGGGGGTGCGACGCTCAACAAATATTCGATCACAGTGCGGGCCAAAATCTCATTGCCCAAAAATCCGGCCAAGGCTGTCAGAAAGATCAGAAACGGAAAAAACGCCAACAAAGACGAAAATGCGATATTACCCGACAGTACAAAACCGTCATCGACTACAAACCGGCGGTGGACATCGCGAACGAACGCAAATGGTCGCCAAAACAACAAATCCCAAATTGATGATTTGGTTACCATCCAAGCCTAGCCAATGCTCTGGGACACGCCTAAAGAAAGGATCATCATCGTTGTTGCGCTGATTAAAATACCGACAAACACTGCCCCTATCCAATCAAAGCCCCCGATGCGCCACGCCAACCTGACATCAATAGCAAGCGTAGCCAAATACAAACTAAACCCGGTGAAATACACAAGTGAAAATGGCAATAGGCCCAAGAGATACAGCACCGAAATAGCCGCAAGAACCCCAATCGCTAGCAAGATCGTCCAATTACGCACAATAACCCAGGGACGAAAACTGTCCAATTTATTGAACAACATGCTGAGAATATAAGCCAAGAGCGGAAATGCCAAAGTAATGAGGGCCAGTGTAAATGCAATGGTCTGGTAAGGGGGTGTCGCAGTATTGTCATTATAATGCACCACCGCCGACGCCACGACCAAACCAAGGGGGATATAGAGAACTACGGCTAGAAATGAACGCGGCAGAGCGGGCGCAGACACATCTATATATTGCTGCCATTCTTTGCCCATTAGGGCGTTTATTACGCCAGTAAAAACTCTCATAGGCCCTCAAAGTAGCGCACTAAAAACGCTTTGTAAATTTGTAACAGGTTTTTTATATCCTCCACAGCGGCGCATTCATTGACTTGGTGAATGGTCTTTCCGATCAAGCCGAACTCGACCACAGGCGCGTAATGGGTGATAAAGCGGGCGTCCGACGTACCGCCGCTCGTGGATAATGTGGGCGCACGCCCGGTAATGTCTTTAATAGCCGCCGACAATGTGTCCGTGAACCCGCAAGGCTTTGTCAAAAACGGACGGCCAGGAATTGTCAGATCAAGCTCTATGCGGCCATCAAACCCGCACCGCGCCGTTTTTGCTTCACCCTCGACCCAGGCCAGTAAATCTTCACCTGAATGTTCGGTATTAAAGCGGATGTTAAACTTGGCCGTTGCGGTTTCGGCAATAACATTATGGGCCGGATTGCCGACATCTACGGAGGTGATTTCAAGATTGGACGGTTGGAAATTACCATTTCCCTCGTCCAGTTTTTTGGAGGCAAGCGCCGTCAATAATTTAAGCATTGTCGGCACAGGGTTTCCGGCCAGATCTGGATAAGCCACATGCCCCTGGGTCCCGACAACCTTGATGATGCCGTTGAGCGACCCGCGCCGGCCGATCTTGATCATCTCGCCCAAGGTGTTCGGATTAGTTGGCTCACCGACCAGACAATGATCTATAATCTCGCCTTTAGCGGTGATAGCCTCCAGTAATTTTTTGGTACCGTGAAGCGCCGGCCCTTCCTCGTCGCCGGTGATTAAAAAACTGATGGAGCCAGAAGGCACCCACCCGCCCGCCAACAATTCCGAAACCGCCGCAACAAAAGCGGCAATCCCGCCTTTCATATCCGACGCGCCGCGCCCCCATATATGCCCGTCCTCAATCTCGCCGCCAAATGGATTATGCCGCCACTGCGTAGCATCACCCACAGGCACTACATCCACATGCCCGGCGTAGCAAACATTAGGCGCTCGTGTCCCCCGCCGCGCATAGAGATTATCCACCTCTTTAAAAGGATAGCGCGTACAAACAAAACCCATACCCTCAAGCGCATCCTGCAAAATCCCCAAAGCCCCCGCGTCCGCAGGCGTCACCGACGGACACCGGATCAAGTCGCGAGTTAGGCTTACGGGGTCTATCTTGGATGTGTTAGGCATTTACCGCCTTTATCAGATAATTCACCCCTAAATCACCCGTAATCTTCCAACTTCCCCCGAGCGGGTTATATGTCATACCTGCTGGTTCGTCCGGTGCTAGCCCGGCATCTTTTAGCATCCGCACCATCTCTACAGGCTTGATAAATTTGGCGTATTGGTGCGTGCCTTTGGGCAGCCAGTTCATGATGTACTCGGCGCCCATGATGGCCAATGTGAACGCTTTGGCGGTACGGTTGATGGTTGAGCAGAACATCAAGCCGCCATTTCTGACCAGTCCGGCGCAAGTTTTGATAAATACGCCAGGATCAGTGACATGTTCCAAAACCTCCATATTTAACACCACATCATAAGGTTCCTGACCGCTATCCAACAAATCTTCGACACTGGAATATTTGTAATCAATCACAAGCCCGGCTGCTTTGGCATGGATTTGCGCCGCTTTGATGTTTTTCTCCAAAGCGTCCACCCCGGTCACCTGTGCGCCAAGGCGAACCATTGGCTCACACAGCAAACCACCCCCGCAGCCCACATCCAAGATATGCAGGCCTGTTAAGGGCATATCCTCGTCCGGGTCGCGCCGAAAATGGGCGCAAATCTCGTCCTTGATATAGCCGACACGACAGCCGTTCATCACATGCAAAGGCTTGAACTTACCGCTTGGATTCCACCAGTCTTCAGCCATTTTGGCAAAATGGGCCATTTCTGCCGGATCAACACTTGATGCTGTTTTATGGTTCGCGGTTTTGTGTTCTGTCACAGCCATAATCGTTCTTTCTATTTCGGTAAATTGCTTATAAACAAAGGCTCGAATAAACACCAGAGCAGTAAAGAGACTTTATGGCGCGCATTGTCATGAAATTTGGCGGCACTTCAGTGGCAGATCTGGACAGGATCCGCCATGTGAGCGAACTTGTGGCCTGTGAAGCGAAAAAGGGTCATGAAGTGGCCGTGGTGGTTTCGGCTATGTCCGGGGAAACCAACCGGTTGGTCGGTTTTGTGGAAGACCTGGCGGCGGATACACAAAACGGCGGCGCAATAGACGATGAATATGACACGATTGTTGCGTCCGGCGAACAAGTGACTAGCGGCCTGTTGTCCATTGCCCTTAGACGCCGGGGCATTAAGGCGCGTTCGTGGCAAGGCTGGCAAATTCCCTTGCAAACCGACGGCGCCCATGCTTCGGCCCGCATCAAAGGCATCGAGACTTTGGCTTTTAACCGTTCGCTCAAAGACGGCACCGTTGGTGTTGTCGCCGGGTTTCAGGGCATTAGCCCCGACGGACGGGTCTCCACACTTGGGCGCGGCGGTTCGGATACGTCTGCGGTGGCTTTGGCCGTGGCCTGGGGAGCTGACCGTTGTGATATTTACACGGATGTAGACGGCGTCTATACAGCAGACCCGCGTATTGTGCCAGAAGCAAGGCGGCTTGACCGGATTGCATTTGAGGAAATGTTGGAACTGGCCTCACAGGGGGCGAAAGTGCTACAGACCAGGTCGGTCTAGTTGGCGATGAATAACAATTTGCCCATCAGGGTGTTGAGCAGTTTTAAGGGCGTCTCGCAGGACAACCCTGGAACTCTGGTATCTGCAGAGGAGAAAACCATGGAAGAACGTGTCGTTAGCGGCGTGGCCTATGCCCGCGATGAAGCACAAATTTCGCTGCTCAGACTCAAGGACGTGCCCGGTGTGGTCGCACGGGTTTGCGGGGTTATGGCAGCCGCAAATATCAGCGTCGATATGATCGTCCAGGGCACATCGCGCCGCGAAGACAGTGCCAATCTGGTGTTTACCATCGGTAAGCGCGATCTTGATAAAGCTATGAATACACTGGGTGCCAATAAAGATGCCATTGGTTATGACGGCATTTTGGTTAATGACAAGGTTTCGAAAATTTCTGTCGTCGGGGTCGGCATGCGTTCCCATGCCGGCGTCGCCCACACCATGTTTGCGGCCTTGGCTGAACGGAATATCAATATCGAGGTGATCGCCACATCAGAGATCAAAATCAGTGTATTGATCGATTCCGATATGACGGAACTGGCCGTGCGCGCCTTACACAGCGCCTTTGAGCTCGGTCCGTAAATGAAAATTCCGCCCATCAATATCAAACCCGACCCTGGCGCTAATTTGCTCAAGCGCATTCGCGGGCTTATGGCATCAGAAGAAGGCGTACAGGCGCGGCTTGATAAATTTGTCAAAATCATCTCCTCGGCCATGAAAGCCAATGTGGCATCTATTTATTTACGCGCCGGGGACGAATTGGAATTATGTGCCACAAAAGGCCTCAAACAAACTGCGGTTCACACCACACGTCTGGGCATAAATCAGGGCTTGGTCGGCAATGTAGCGCGCCGCGCCCGGGTGCTAAATCTGGCCGAAGCCGCAGATCACAAAGACTTTCTGTTTAAGCCTGAAACTGGCGAACAGCGCTTTCATTCTTTTTTGGGTGTGCCGTTGTTGCGCGGTGGTCGCAATCTCGGCGTCTTGGTTGTGCAAGGAAAACGCGCCCGAATTTATAGCGAAGCTGAAGTTGAAAACTTGCTCACGGCAGCGACTTTGCTCGCGGAAATTGCTATTGCAGACGAGCGGGCGGGCGGGAAAAAAGCCCGCCTCAAAGGCATTCACTTAACGCCAACTGGCCCGGAGACCATTACGGGCCAAGCCTTTGCTGACGGGCTCGTGCAGGGCCGCGCCGTGCTGCATTTGCCGCCTGTGGCGTCTGGTGCTATGATTGCAGCCAAGCCGGCCGAAGAACAAATAAGACTGGAAAAAGCTATCCGCCAAATGCGCCGCTCCGTAGATGCAATGGTGGACGAAGTTAACGGCGACACGGTCGGCGAGGGGGCCAATACGGGTGCAGCTACGGGTGCAGCAATGGGGACTGCCTCCATGGTTCCAGCTTCCAAGGAAATTTTTGAAAGTTACCGCTTGTTCGCCTATGACCGCAAATGGCTCGCGAGCCTGCGCGAGGCCGTCAATACGGGCCTGACCGCCGAAGCCGCGGTCGAACGCGTACGCAACGAACACCGTGCGCGGATGCAAAAAGCCCGCGACCCTTATCTGCGGGCACGGTTACACGATTTGGAAGACTTGGCCAACCGGATGTTGCGCACGCTCGGCGGCGAAAATGTTGCGCCGGGGCAAAGACAACTCCCGGACAATGCCGTAGTCTTCGCCCGCAATCTCGGCCCGGCAGAAGTGCTGGATTATGACCGGGACAAACTGCGCGGCATTGTGCTAGAAGAAGGGGCAGCCACTGCCCATGCCACCATTATTTGCCGCACGCTCGGCATTCCCTTGGTCGGCCACGCCGAGCGGGTGCTTGACCGGGTTGAAGCTGATGATCAGGTTTTGGTGGACGGGGAAATTGGCGAAGTCCGTATCCGCCCAACCCCGAAGGATATTGATGATTTTTTGGTGCGGCTCGGCATAAAGGCTGAGCTTAGCACCGCTTTTAAGCAACAGCGTAACCTTAAGGCCGTCACCAAAGACGGGCAGAAAATATCATTACTGCTCAATGCGGGCCTATTGGTAGATTTGCCGGGCCTAGACAGTATGGGGGCGGACGGGATCGGATTGTTTAGAACCGAATTTCAATTTATGGTTTCCGAGCGCATGCCGCGCCTGGTTGAACAAGTTGCATTATATAAACGCGCTTTGACGGCGGCTAAAAAAGGCGATGGAAACCGCCCGGTCACCTTCCGTACTCTTGATCTGGGCGGCGATAAAATCCTGCCCTATGCCGATCCGCAACCGGAAGAAAATCCGGCCATTGGCTGGCGAGCCATTCGCATCGGTTTGGACCGTCCCGCCATGTTGCGCTATCAGTTACGGGCATTATTACTGGCCGGTGCAGGCCAACATTTACGTATTATGTTTCCTATGGTCGCCACTACATCCGAGTTTCAAGCGGCGCGGGCTTTACTCGACAAAGAAATTGCCCGCACGGAAAAAATCGGCGGGGCCGCGCCGGCTAAACTTGAAGTCGGTGTCATGTTGGAAACCCCTGCTCTTGCCTGGCAGATCGATGCCATTTGCCATTATGCTGATTTTGTCTCGGTTGGGGCCAATGATTTAATGCAGTTTTTCTTTGCAGCTGATCGGGATAATCCGCGTGTAGCCGGGCTTTATGACGGCTTGCATCCGGCGGCTTTGTCCCTTTTGTCCCATATTGCAGATCGGTGTAAAGCTAATAAAACTCAATTGACCGTCTGCGGCGAAATGGCGGGTAAACCTCTGGAAGCTATTTGTTTAACGGCGCTTGGATATAGAAATTTGTCCATGCCTGTCACGGGTATCGGCCCGGTAAAAAGTGCCATATTGGCCTTGGACGCACATAAGCTTGCGACCTTGATAAAGCCGAAAATCACATCGGCAACGCCAGCAGATACGCTGCGCGAAGATGTATTGAACTTCTGTGCGCAAGAAAGGATACCGGTTTAATCATGGCCCGCTTGCATAATAAAATCTGTATCATAACCGGTGCGGCTCGCGGAATTGGCGAAGCTATAGCCCGCGCTTTTGCGGACGAAGGTGCGCAGGTTATTGTCACCGACAAGGACGCCGCAAACGGTAAAATACTCGCCGCCGCAATTGGCGCTGCGTTTTTCGAACTGGACATTGCCAAAGAACAGCACTGGGACGGTTTAGCCAAAGCTTATCCAAATATTGATGTACTGGTTAACAATGCCGGCATTACCGGATTTGAAAACGGTGTCGTGGCTCACGACCCGGAACATGCCAGCCTAGCCGATTGGCGGGCCGTGCATAGGGTCAATACGGACGGCACTTTTTTAGGCTGCCGCTACGGTATCAAAGCCATGGGAAAATCGGGCGCCGGCTCCATCATCAATATATCGTCCCGCTCCGGCATGGTCGGCATTCCAGCGGCGGCAGCCTATGCTGCCTCCAAAGCCGCTATCCGCAACCATACCAAAACCGTGGCACTTTATTGCGCCCAGCAAGGCCTGAATATCCGCTGCAACTCCGTCCACCCCGCCGCCATCATGACCCCCATGTGGGAACCTATGTTACCGCCAGATGAAAAAGCCCGCAAGCAAGCTATACAAGCCCTGGTCAAAGATACGCCCTTGCAACGTTTCGGCGAACCGTCCGAAGTCGCCGCAATCTGCGTGCTGTTGGCATCCGACGAAGCCTCCTACATAACAGGCGCAGAGTTCACAATAGACGGCGGTATATTGGCCGGTTCAGCGGCGGTGCCGGGAAGCTGTAAATAAAGCTATGATTGGGTACGGACTTTCAAACTGACTGGGATGTCGACTAAATCAAATTGATCTTTTAGGTAAACCACATCTCCATATTCAGCCTTGGCGTCTGCGCCGATAGTCACAGAAATTTGAGGGTTTTCGGCGCGCTGTGATTGGACACGGTAAGGTATCCTGGAAATTTCAACGATTTGTCCATTTACACTCGTTCGCCCGTCTGAATGTAAATAAATGTTAATTGGCTTGTCGCCACAATCACATAACGGGTCGTTACTAGACTGCCTCAGTTCAATTCCCTCTTCGCTGATAAATGTGGCAGTGACAATAAAGAAAATGAGGAGGATAAATACAATATCCAACATAGGTGTCATATCTACATCGCTACCAGCTTTACTGCGCCGCGCCTTACGAATTGATAGAGACATAACACCCTCCCAAAAGGATGTTATATCATTACTCATATAAATACAAGTGAAATATTATATTATCCACCCACACTTCGCTCACCCCTGCGCATACAGGGTGAGCGAGGTGTGCGGGAAGGGTTAGGCGCTTAATTCTTGGTAATTTTACACACAGTCTAAACCGGACACCATTCATAATAACCGGAAAAAGAGGTTGCCCTAAAACGGCAGTTTCATACCTTCTGGCACTTGAATGTCACCCATTGCTGATTGCATGGTCTCGGACTGTTTTTGGTCGATTTTTATTTTGGCGTCGTGATAGGCGGCGATGATCAGGTCTTCCAGTATTTCGGCTTCGTCCGGGACGATCATGGCCGGGTCAATATTGACGGATTGCATATGACCTTCGACGGACAGGGTGATGCGCACCATGCCGCCGCCGCTAACACCTTCGGCGCGCAAATCGGCGACCTTGGCTTTGGCGGCTTCCATTTTTTCTTGCATTTCCTTGGCTTGTTTCATCAAGCCCATAATGTCTTTCATGAGGTTTCCTTATTTGGGGCAAAATCTGCTTCTATGACATTGGATATGGCCTCTCGGTCCCGAAATTCAATCTCTACGCCTGGAAAAAGTTTGCGTGCAGCTTTGGCGGCAGGGTGGTTTTCTTCGGCCTGTTTTTGCTCAGCTTGGGCCGCGCGGCGGCGTTCCAACAAGCTTGGTTCGCCCTGGGGTTTTGTATCGACCTCGACCCGCCACGGCCGCGCCGTGGTTTCGGTCAGCCAGGCCCGTAGCTGATATTCCAAATCCTTGGGTGCATTGGGCGCTAAAGAAAATATGAGTGTACCGAGCTCGAACTTGATGGGGCGAATGTATTTTTCAATGTCAAAGCGCAGGCCTGAACGGTTCTTGGGTATGGCCGCGACCAACTCTTGTAATGAGTTCAACTCAAGTTTTGGTGTGTCCACGGTTTTTACTTTGGGTGCAGGGGCTTGCAGGCTTGGGGCCGCACTGGTTTGCGCACTGGCTTGCGGTGTAGATTGGGCCTGCACAGAGGATGTCCCCACAGAACTACCACCGCCGCCAGATAGGGCTTTAGGTGTATCCGGCACGTCTTTCAGACCCGCCAAAATTTGCGCCGCCAACTCCGGCGGGGGTAAATCCGCCGCCACGGCCAGACGCAATAAAGCCATTTCGGCGGCCGCAAGCGGATCGGGCGCCGCCCGAACATCCCCAAAGGCCGAAAGCAATATTTGCCAAGCGCGGGTGATTTGCCCCATGCTCAATCCGCCCGCCAGATCGTGCAAGCGGGAAACTTGGTCGGGGGCCATGTCAAATTCACATGCGTCCCCCAAAGCTTTAGCGCGGGAAACTTCATGGCAAATATCGAGCAAGTCGCGCACAATCACGCCCGGGTCTGCGCCGTCCGTATATTGAGAACGCACTTCGTTCAGCGTCCCCGTGGCGTCTCCGCCTATGGCCAAGGCAAATAAATCCAGCACCCGGGTGCGGTCTGCCAAGCCGAGCATGGCCCGAATGTCTTCGGCGCTGACTTGGGTGTCCCCAGCCCCGTCTTGGTCAACATCCTGAACAATAGCCTGATCCAACAAAGACAAGCCGTCGCGCACGGAACCTTCGGCGGCGCGGGCGATTAACTTAAGCCCGTCCGGCGCTATATTGGCGTTTTCCTGCTTGCTAATATTGGCCAAGTGTTTAGCCAGTTCGTCTGCGCCCACCCGGCGTAAATCAACCCGCTGGCAGCGGGACAGAACCGTGATAGGTATTTTGCGGATTTCCGTGGTCGCAAAAATAAACTTGGCATGATCCGGCGGTTCTTCCAAGGTTTTCAGCAAAGCATTAAAGGTTTGTTGGGACAACATATGCACTTCGTCGATTATATAGATTTTATAGCGGGCTTCGACGGGGCCGTAGCGCACGCTGTCCAGAATTTCGCGAATATCCCCGACCCCGGTACGCGACGCCGCGTCCATTTCCATAACATCCAAATGCGACGAACGGTTAATGGCGTCGCAGTGAATGCCGGGCGGGGCAAGCTTGACCGACGGGCTATCGACTGTGTTGCTCTGGTAATTGAGCGCCCGTGCCAAAAGCCGTGCAGTCGTGGTTTTACCAATACCGCGCACCCCGGTCAGCATAAAAGCATGGGCCACGCGCCCGGTTTTGAAAGCATTGGTCAGGGTTTTGACCAATGGTTCCTGGCCGATCATGTCTTCAAAGGTCATGGGCCTATATTTGCGGGCCAGAACCTGATAATTTTGGATGTGGATTTTTCGCTCATGGGGTCTTTATAGCGCAAAACACGCCTAGTGCCAGAAGATGTTTTGCTATCACATAAAACAATTGGTTTTATCAGGGAATACAAGAGGCGTGGGAGGAGCGCAGCGACGGACGGGGATATATAAAGAGGCGAAGAGGAGCGAAGCGACGACCGGGAAATATCATGTGGAAGGTTGGACACTAACCCAAACAAAACTCGCATGCGGCTGCTTCGTTCCCGATCTGACCGGGTTGACGAGACGTCCGTCCAATGCCAACCTTCCGGGATGCTATATGGGGGCATTTCTTAAATTATTCAAGCGTAATTTTCATCTGGTCATTGCTGTCAAACAACGCTAGAAAACCCGCCAACAAAAGGACTTATATGACCGCCACAAC